>NZ_JAUSVK010000001.1:4967160-5292700 GCF_030814655.1 Labrys monachus | reverse complement strand
GCAGATCACGCCCTTGGTGTAGCTGTTGTCCGCCGCGCCATAGACGCGCCCGATCGTGTTGCGATCGAGCACCTCGACCTCGAGGGCACAGGTCGAAGGACAATCATGCGGGCAGGCGGATGCCCGGCGGAGCGGGCCGAGAGGCTTGTTCATCGTCGTCCTGGCTGTGTTGCAGGCCGATGCTACGGCGCAAACGCCCGCTCTGCCAGTGCCACGCACCGCTTATCGCAAAGTTTCATGACGCCATTCACGGATCGAATGCCGTTCCGTCAATGGCGCCGCCGACATTGATGCGTTCTGAGCATTTTCCGGAAAGGTTGATCTAGGAGGCCTTTGCCGCCGCGAGCACCTCCGCGACATGGCCGGGAACGCGGACCTTGGACCAGACGCGGGAGACGATGCCGTCCTTGTCGATCAGCACCGTCGTGCGCTCGATGCCCATGAAGAAGCGTCCATAGAGGCTCTTGCCGCCCCACACGCCATAGGCCTGCAGCATGTCCAGCGTCTCGTCGGAGGCGATCGGCGCCGTCAGCTCGTGCTTGGCCACGAATTTCTCCTGCTTCTTCACCGGGTCGTGCGACACGCCGAGCAGGTCGGTCCCGGCGGCCGAGAAGTCCGCCTTCGCCGCCGAGAATTCGATGGCTTCCCGCGTGCAGCCGGGGGTGTCCGCCTTGGGATAGAAGAAAATCACGAGCTTGCGTCCCCGATAGGACGCCAGCGACGCCGTTCCGCCGCCCGCCAGCGGCAGGCTGAAATCGGGAGCGGGAGATCCGGCGACAAGAGTGCCCATATGCCCTCCTTTTGGCGAAATGGCAGATCAGACAACAATCGTGTATTGCTCGGGCCGGCCATTGTCACGCCCGAGTGCAGTTTCATGATGGTTGCACGAATCGCTGCGGGCCTGCCCGGAGAATGTCGTTCCCCAAATGGCGAGTAGTGGAAAATGCTCGCTTATCCAATCGGTTGGGCTGCAGCCCTGTCGCGGTTCGTGAACTGCGTCTGGCTGCTTCAGGCGTCCCGGCAGGCCGCATGCGCATGCGGGCTCGGAGGCAAACGGTACGGAGGCCGGCGAATCGCTGATGGCAGGAAAGGCACGAAACGCAGTCCGAGCGCCTGTGGCGGCTCCCGGTGAGGCCGCCGCGCCGGCGCCGAAGCAGGCGCCTTCCGTCCTCGCCGGCGAGTCGCCCGCGCCGGAGAAGCCGGGCGTCGGACCGGTCCCCGGACAGGACCCGCAGGTGGAGCGCAAGGCGCGCCGGCAGCGGCTGAGCGCCCTGTCGCGATCGGGCTATCGGCCGGGTACGAGACGGCGGCTCGCCTCCTGCTCGCTGATGCTGCTGCTCGTGCTCCTCACGGTCGCGGGGGGACTGTACTGGCGCCTGTCGCGCGGTCCGGTGACGGTGCCGTTCCTCACGCAGATGGTGAGGAACGCGATCATCGCCAAGCTGCCGCCGGGCTACAGCCTGCGCCTCGACGAGGTCTCCCTCGGGCGGGAGAACGGCCTCCTCACCGCCTCCCTGACCGACCTGACCGTCAGCAATGCCGAGGGAACGGTGGCCTGGGCGCCGCGGGTGGTCGTC
The DNA here is from genome assembly GCF_030814655.1 of Labrys monachus. Taxonomy (NCBI): domain Bacteria; kingdom Pseudomonadati; phylum Pseudomonadota; class Alphaproteobacteria; order Hyphomicrobiales; family Xanthobacteraceae; genus Labrys; species Labrys monachus. Next base: position 5,291,123 of record NZ_JAUSVK010000001.1, on the reverse strand, counting down.
GGCCTCGACAGTTCCTCGCTCCTCTTCGGTTCCGTCTCCGCGCGCTCGATCGTGGTGGAGGGAGCCGCCGCCACCGTGAATGTGAGCCCGGACGGCAGGCTGAGCCTCAATCCGGGCATCCGGCCGGTTGCCGCGCCGGGTGATGCGGCCCTCTCGCCCTTGTCCGCCCTGAACGCCCTCGACGCCCTGCTCGCCTCAGCCGGCACCATCGACAAGGTGGAACTGCGCGACGCCACCCTGGCGGTCCACGATTTGGCGCTGGGGCACGAGGTCACCCATCGCGATATCGACCTCACCGTCCACCGCACCGCCGCCGGCGGCGTTTCCGTCTCTCTCGCGGCGATGGGCGGCACCGTCAACGCCACCGTGGCCGGCAGCGGCGACGAGCCGCGCATGATCGACATCCATGCCAGCAACATCGCGCTGCGCGAACTGGCGACGACATTTGCGCCGGGAGCCGAACAGCCGACCCTGGACGCCTCGTTCGACGTCCTCGCCCGCGCCCGCATCGAGCCGGATGGGAGCCTTGCCCTCGCCGAAGCGGATGTGACCAGCAATGGCGGCAGCTGGGACGTCGATCCGGAGGTCAAGCCCTTCACCTTCGACAAGGGGCGCATCAGCCTGCATTGGGACCGGACCACCGGCACGATCAAGCTCGATCGCGCCGTGCTGACGGCCGGCGAAGGCCGGGCCGATTTCTCCGGCACCGTGGTGCCGCCCTCCGCGGCCTCGCAGGGGCGGTGGACCTTCGATTTCGCCGCGCCGGACGTGCTTTTCTCGGCACGCCAGGTGGATTTGCCGCCGCTGAAGCTCGACACCATCGCCCTGCAGGGCAATTACGATCCGGTGACGAACAAGCTCGATCTGGACCGGGGCGAGATACGCGGCACCACCGCATCCCTCGATTTCACGGGCATCATGACGTTCGGCGGCCGGACGCCGGCCATCGGGATGGAGGTCTCGACCAAGGGCATGTCGGCGGTGGCGCTGGCGCGGATCTGGCCCGTCTTCTGCCTGCCGAAGGCGAAGGCCTGGGTCGAGGAGCACATCAAGGGCGGCAATGTCGACGGCGGCAGGCTTTCGCTCGACATTCCGCGCGACGCCCTGGTCGCCGTCAACGGCAAGACGCCGCCTTTGCCCGACGACAGCGTGCATGGGGAAATGGCTTTTTCCGACGCGACGATACAGGTGGTGGACACGCTGCCGCCCCTCAGCCAGGCCAAGGCCACGGCGACTTTCGGCGGCCGGCATCTCGACATCGCCCTGGCCGGCGCCAAGGTGCGGACGGATAACGACGGCACTCTGGCCATTGCCGACGGCACCTATTCCGTCCCCAATTTCGTACCTCCTCCGCCCCAGCAATATGTGCAGTTCACGGTCAGGGGGCCCTTGCGCACCGTCGCCGAACTGATGACGCATCCGCCGCTGTCGAAAGCGATCAAGGGCCTCGACATCAATCCCGACGGCGTCAGCGGCAGCGCCGACCTCAAGGTGAAGCTCGACCTGCCGCTGGTCGACCATCCCAAGGATGCCGACGTCCATTATTCGATCACCGGCGGCGTCAGCCAGACGGCGATCGACAACATCTCCGGCGGCCGGGTCGAAAGCGGCGCGATGAAGCTGGTGATCGAGCCGGGACTGCTGCTGCTGACCGGCAAGGGCGTGTTCAACGGATTGCCCGCCAATATCGACCTGCGCAAGGCCGCCGATCAGGATCTGCAGCTCGTCCTCGGCGTGACCCTCGACGATGCCTTGCGCAAGAAGAAGGGGCTCGAATTCGGCGACATGCTGACGGGCCCGGTCTCGGCCGACATCCGGCCCACGATGAAGGGCAAGAACACCTCGTATGACGTCGATCTCGACCTGACGGCTGCCCGCATCAAGGAGCTCCTGCCGGGCTGGCAGAAGCCGGCGGGCAAGCCGGCCAAGGCGAGCTTCACTTGGTATCCCTCGGCCAACGGCGCCGCCGTCGAGAATCTCACGCTCGACAGCGGCTTCGTTTCGCTGCGCGGCGACGTCGCGCTGAGTGCGGACAACAAGCTGCGCAAGGCCTCGATGAGCAGCATCCGGCTCTCGCCGGGCGACGATGTCCAGGGCGTGTTCGAACCGATGGCGAATGGCTGGAAGGCCAGCCTGCGCGGCCAGCAGTTCGACGCCCGGCCCCTGCTGGCGCTGATGCAGAAGCGCAGCAAGGCTTCGGGGCCGCCGACGAGTCTCGCCGCCGACATCGAGGTCAGCCGGGTGCTCGGCTTCAACGACGAGGCGCTCGACAATTTCGACCTGACTCTGGAGACGAAGGGCTCGACGATCCGCAAGCTCGATCTCAGGGGAACGTCGGGCAACGGCGAACTCACCGCGAGCCTCGTTCCGGGCGGGGCCGGCGGGCATATCGTCGCCGAGTCGACCGATGCCGGCGCGTTCATGCGCTTCCTGGATTACTATACCCATCTGCGCGGCGGGACGCTGAATGCGACGGTGACGCCCACCATCGACAACATGCGCGGCGAACTGGCCCTGCGTAGTTTCGCGGTCGAGAACGAGCCGGCCCTCGGCCAGTACCGCACGACGCTGAAGAACTCGGGCAAGGCCTCCGGCGACACGCCGCAGGTCGAGGAAGGCGATTCCGCGAAGTTCACCAAGCTGCACCTTCTCTTCACCAAGACGGCGACGCGGATCGGGATCCTGGATTCGGTGGTGTGGGGGCCGGATGTCGGCGTGAGCCTCTCGGGCGACATCGACTACGGCGCCGACCGCGTCAACCTGACGGGGACGTTCGTGCCGGCCTACGCCCTGAACAACATCTTCAGCCAGATCCCGGTGCTCGGGGAGATCCTCGGCGGCGGACAATATGGCGGCCTGTTCGCCATCAACTTCAAGGTCGCGGGCCGTATCGCCGCCCCGGTGCTCACGGTGAACCCGCTTTCGGCCATCGCACCCGGTTTCCTGCGCAAGATATTCGAATTCCAGAAGGAAAAGGAATAGGCAGCACCGCTCTGCGGGCGGATCATTCCGCCGGGGTCGCCGTGCCGCTCTTCGACAATCGCTCGGCGTTGGCGCGGGCATATCCGTGTGCCGGCTCGGATGCCGCGACAGCGATCGACATCATCGCCGACGCGAAGTCCTCCGCATCCGTCCTGCCGAACATCATGAGCATGGACAGCGCCGCGGCCTGGCCGGTGGCGGCGACGGCGCCTTCGGCGGCCGCGGCGAATTTCTCCGTCACCATCAGCTGCGCCTCGCCGAGCGTTTCGGGCTGGGGCCAGAGGGAAAGGGCGGCGAGCATCGGCAGGCGGTAGCCGATGGTGACCGCGCTGGCATGGCCGGCTTCGAGGGTGGAATTGGCAGCGCGCAGGAACAGTGTCGAAAATGACAGCATGATGACTCCAATTGGAACGGGAGTCTGGGCCTTTATGGGCGCCGCCGCAAGGGCGCGTCCTGCATGGCGCCCCTGCGCCGAACGGCCCCTTGCACGGCGCCGCGCATCAGGATCGATCGTCCGACGCCGTCATGGCCCGGCGTGGCGGCGCCCCTGCCGGAAGGCGATCCTGCCCGGCGGAGGCTTCAGGCCCAGCGACGCCACGGCTTGAGCGCGTCCGCCGGCGCCCGGTCGGTGCCGGTGGGCTGGTAATGTTCGTGCGAGAGCGGAAGCCGGCCGGCCTGCAGGGCCGCCACGGTCGGCGCGTTGGTGATGTCGAGCGCATCGAAGCCGCAGCGCACCATATAGGCGACGCGGTCGAACAGGATGTCGCCGACGGCGCGGAGCTCTCCCTTGAAGCCGTAGCGCTCGCGGGCGATGCGGGCGAGGGAGAAGGCGCGGCCGTCGCCGAATTTCGGGAAGGCGAGGGCGAGGAGCGGCAGGCTCGGCAGGTCGTCGGCCAGCAGGGTGATGTCGTCGGACGGCTGCAGCAGCACGCCGAGCGGCGTGTTGCGGGCGGTGAGCGCCGTGCGCTCGGCGAGAAAGCGCTCGAGCGTGACGATCACGGCGCCGTCCGGCAGGCTCTCGCCGTCGCCGACCTGCACGTAATTGTCGGCCTCAAACCGGCCATTCTTCCAAAGGGCCACGAGAGCCTCCTTCTTGCCGAGCGATCGCTCAAGGGCGGATCAGTCGGTCTTTACAGATCGTTGCTCGGAAAAGCTCAGATTCCGCTTCCGGACTTCTCCGGCGATTGGACGTGAATGCCGCATTCCACCTTGCTCTTGCCGCGCCAGCGCCCGGCCCGGGCATCCTCCCCGCTCGCCACCCGGCTGGTGCAGGGGGCGCAGCCGATCGACGGGTAGCCGTCGGCGACCAGGGGATGCGGCGGCAGGTCGTGCCGGGTGAGATAGTTCGCGACATCCGCCGCGCTCCAATCGGCGAGCGGATTGACCTTGATCTTGCCGGCCTCCGCCTCGAAGGGCAGGAGCGAGGACCGCGTCGCCGCCTGATGGCGCTTGCGCCCGGTGATCCAGGCCGCGAACGGTTCGAGCGCGGTGTCGAGCGGGTCGACCTTGCGGATCCAGCAGCACATGTCCGGATCGCGATAGGCGAGCAGGCGATCGGGATCCTCCTGGGCGACCAGGGCGGCACGGGGATGGGCGGTGCGCAGGTCCGTCAGGCCGAGGCGCCGCGCCAGCTCGTTGCGGTAGAGCAGCGTCTGGGCGAAAAGGCGGCCGGTATCGAGGAAGATCACCGGCGTGGCGGCATCGATCTCCGCCACCATGTGGAGCAGCACGGCGGATTCCGCCCCGAAGCTCGAGACGAGCGCGATGCCGCCCTTGAATTGCGAGAGCGCGACGCGGAGCAGGGTCTGCGCATCCGCATCGTGATATTGCGCGGCGAGCGCGATGGCCCGCGCTTCCGGATCCACGGCGCTCAACGGTTCGGGACGGTCAAGCACGCTGTCCATAGAGCGCCTCCTTGAAGGGCGGCAGGCCGACGCGGCGCACCGCCTCGAGGAAGGTTTCCTGCGGCGACAGCCGCAGGCCGATATAGGTGTCGACGACCTTCTCGACGGCATTGACGATGTCGTTCGCGCCGAAGCCGGGGCCGACGAGCTCGCCGATCGAGCAGTCCTCGCGGGCCGAGCCGCCGAGCGTGATCTGGTAGTTCTCGACGCCCTTGCGGTCGACGCCGAGGATGCCGATGGCCGCGACATGGTGATGGCCGCAGGCGTTGATGCAGCCGGAGATCTTGATCGGCAGGTGACCGATCTCGGCCTGGCGCTCGCGCGACCCGAAACGCTCGGATAGCCCCTGCGCGATCGGGATGGCGCGTGCATTGGCCAGCGAGCAATAATCGAGGCCAGGGCAGGCGATGATGTCGGTGATCAACCCCTCATTGGCGGTGTCGAGGCTGGCGCCCTGCAGCCTGGCGAACAGCGCCGGCAGATCGTCGAGCCGGACATGCGGCAGGACGAGGTTCTGCAAATGGCTGATGCGGATCTCGCCGAGGGAATAGCGGTCGGCGAGATCGGCGACGAGATCCATCTGGTCGGACGAGGCATCGCCCGGAATGCCGCCGATCGGCTTCAGCGAGATGGTGGCGATGCCGTAGCCCGTCACCTTGTGGGCGTGGACGTTCACCGAGACCCAATGCGCGAAGGCGGCGTCGCTTTCCCTGGCCTTGTCGAAGACGGGCGTCTGGGTGACGGTATCGAACGGCCCGGCGACGAAATAGCGCTGCATGGCCGCCACCGATTCCGGCGTCAGCTTCAGGGCGCCGTCGCGGATCCGGTCATACTCGGCCTCGACTTCCTCGCGGATGGCGTCGAGGCCCTTCTCGTGCACCAGGATCTTGATGCGGGCCTTGTATTTGTTGTCGCGCCGGCCCTCCAGATTATACACGCGCATGATCGCCTCGGTATAGGTGAGGAGATCCGCCTCGGGCAGGAAGTCGCGCACGGCCTTGCCGACCATCGGCGTGCGGCCCTGGCCGCCGCCGAGGAAGACGCGGAAGCCGGTCTCGCCCGCTTCGTTGCGCACGATCTGGTAGCCGATATCGTGCACCTTGACGGCCGCGCGGTCCTCCTCGGCGCCGGTGATGGCGACCTTGAACTTGCGCGGCAGATAGGACAGCTCGGGGTGGGCGGTCGACCATTGCCGCATGATCTCGGCATAGACGCGCGGATCGGCGATCTCGTCGGCAGCGGCGCCGGCGAAGTGGTCCGCCGTGACGTTGCGCATGCAGTTGCCGGAGGTCTGGATCGCGTGCATCTCGACGTCGGCGAGCGCCTGCAGCACGTCGGGCACGTCGCGCAGGGCGATCCAGTTGAACTGGAGGTTCTGGCGCGTGGTGAAATGGCCGTAATTGCGGTCCCAGCGGCGGCCGATCATGGCGAGCTGGCGCAGCTGCTTCGACGACAGCGTGCCGTAGGGCACGGCGATGCGCAGCATATAGGCGTGCAACTGCAGGTAGACGCCGTTCATCAGGCGGAGGGACTTGAATTCCTCCTCGGTGATGTCGCCGCTGAGCCGGCGGTTGACCTGGTCGCGGAACTCCTCGACGCGGGCATTGACGAAGGCCCGGTCGAACTCGTCGTAGCGGTAAAGCGCGCCCATTATTCAGCCGCCTCCAGGGCGTCCTTCGGGGCATAGGCGATGGTCGGGCCCAGTGCGCGGATGGCTTCGCGCAATTTGGCGGGACGCGGCGCCTTGCCGGCCGTGTTGATCTCGATCACATAGGGCTCGACGACATCCTGCGCATTGGCATGGGCGACGACATCCGCCAGCACGGCATTGGCGGCGGCTTCGTTCGGCTCGATGCCGCTGTCGGCCACGTCGAGCGACCACCCGCCGCTCGCGGTGCGGAACACCACGCGCCCATCTCGGAGGCGATTGGCAGTGACAGCGTGGGGCATGAGAAAAACCTTGATTGGAATTGGTCCACGATATCGGTTTTCATATTCCTTTTGTCAAATAGAATTAAATACAAAGTATAAATGTTAATTAGACCGTGACGATAAATGCCTTTGTTATCAGCCCCGTGCAGGAGGCATGCGCCTTCGTCAATGCCGGCATCCGGCGGGCGGTTCCCTCAGCGCTGCCGCCGATAGGCGTAGCGGCTCACCTCCGTCCGGAAGCCCAGCGCTTCATAGAGGCCCCTGGCGGCGTCATTGCCGGCCATCACCGGCAGGCAGGCGCCGCCTGCTCCGGCAGTGCTCCGGGCCCAGTCGAGGATGGCGACCACCGCCGCACGGGCATGGCCGCGGCGCCGGAAGGCCGGATCGGTGGCGACCGCATTGATGCAGACGATACCGCGATGCACCGCGCCGAAGGCGACCGCGGCGATGTCTCCATGGGCGGACAGGGACGCGGCGAAGCCGGCGGGAACGGCGATCGCCGCGAAGATGGCGTCGTTGGCGGCCTTCGCATCGTCGCCGAGCCCCTGGATGCGGGCGAGCGCATCGAGCCAGGCGCGGCTCGGGCCCTCTTCGATCCTCGCGCGGCCGGCGTCAGACCCTCCGATCGCCGGCGCGAGATCGCGATGGAGCACGACGGCTTCGTCCTCGCGCGGGCCGTAGCCGCGTTCGTCGAGGACGGCGTCGACGGGATCGGTGCCCAGGGTGGACAGGCGAAAGATGGTGGGCAGGCCCTGGCGGGCATAGAGCGCCTCGCACCGGCCGACCTTGCCGGCGATGTCCTCGGTGGACGGCGCCAGCAGGCTGATCGAATTGGCGCGGCGGGTATGCCCGCGCGAGAAGCGCAGCAGCCAGCCGTCGAACAGGATTTCGGTGAGGGCCGGCCAGCCGGCGAGGCAGGCTTCCTCGACACGCCGGGCGAGGAGCGGGGCGGGCATGGGAGACGTCTCCGGAGCGCGGGCATCCTGTCCGCTCTTGAAGCATGAAGGCCGTAGGAAGAGCGGACAGGGATGTCCGCACTCCCTACGATCCTATTTCGGCACCGGGGCGTCGCCGCGCAGGAGGCCCTCGTCCTTCAGGTCCTGCCACAGGGCGGGGGGAATGGCGGCGCCCATGATCTCGGCGTTGCGGGTGACTTCCTGCGGCGACTGGCCGCCGGGGATGACGGAGACGACGCAGGGATGGCCGAGCGGGAATTTCAGGGCCGCCTCGACCAGCTTGACGCCGTGCTCGGCGCAGATGCGTTCGATGCGGGCGACGCGGTCGAGGATGGCGGGCGGCGCCGGGTCGTAATTGTAGAAGGCGCCGGGCTTCGGGCCGGTGGCGAGGATGCCGGAATTGTAGGGGCCGCCCAGCACGATGCCGATGTTGTGCTCCTGGCAATAGGGCAGGAAGGTCTGCAGCGCTTCCTGCTCGAGCAGCGTGTAGCGGCCGGCCAGCAGGAAGACGTCGAAATTCCCGGCGCGCGCCAGGGTCTCGGCGACCTGCCATTCGTTGATGCCGGCGCCGATGGCCTTGACGGTGCCCTCGCTGCGCAGCTTCTCCATGGCGTGGTAGCCGCCCTCCATCAATTCCTTGATGCGCCGGTCGGAGGCTTCCTTCGAGCCATGGGTGAAGATGTCGACGTCATGGGCGAACAGGACGTCGATCCTGTCGATGCCGAGACGCTCCAGCGAGAATTCGACCGAGCGCATCACCCCATCATAGGAGTAGTCATAGACCTCCTGGCGCGAGGGCGTGTTGAAGAACTTGCCGATGCCGGTGCGCTGGTCCGCCGGCACCACCTTGAGCAGCCGGCCGATCTTGGTGGAGATGACGTAGTCGTCGCGGTTGCGGCGGCGCAGAAGCGGGTTGAGCCGGGTCTCGGCGAGGCCGAGGCCATAGAGCGGCGCGGTGTCGAAATAGCGGATGCCGACATCCCAGGCGGCGTTGACGGTGAGCGCCGCGATGTCCTCGTCCAGCGCCCGGTAGAGATTGCCGAGCGGCGCGCTGCCGAAGCCGAGTTCCGTGAAATCGATCACGGCGCCGGAACGGCTGGTCAGGGAACGGGTGCCGAAACGCGGGGAGGGCGTGGAGGGAGCGGTCATCAGGGGTTCTTTCGTCACAGGTCTTCGAACAGGGTGGGGTTTTCCGCCGCGAAGCTCACCAGCTCGGTGATCACGGAATCGAGGTGCCGTTCCATCGCGAGGCGGGCAGTTTCGCTATCGCCCGCCTGGAGGCAAGCGACAATCTGCTCGTGCTCGGCCAGCGTCAACGCATGGCGGCGCGGCGAGGACAGCAACCGGCGCACGCGGTCGAGATTGGCTCTGGCCGCCTCCACCACGGTCTTGACGCGGGCAAAGCCGAGGGCGTCGAGCAGGATCTGGTGGAATTCGAGGTCGAGCGCATGGAAGCCGTGGCGGTCTGCCGCGGCGGCCGCCGCCTTCTGGTAGCGCAGGCTGCGTTCGAGCGCCGGCAGCAGCGCGCCGTCATGGCTCTCGGCGAGGGTGCGGACGGTCTGCGCCTCCAGCGCGCGGCGGATGAACATGCTCTGGCGCACCTCGGCGAGGCGGATGCGGCTGACGCGGGTGCCCCGCTGCGGCAGGATCTCGACCAGGCCTTCGCCCTGCAGGCGGGCCAGCGCTTCGGAGACCGGGAAGCGGGAGACGCCGAGCCTCTCGCAGATCGCCAGCTTGTCGATGTCCTCGCCCGGGGCGAGATCGAAGCCGATGATGGCTTCGCGCAGCAGCGACTGGATGCGGTCGGTCGTCCCGCCGCGGCCGGACTGCCCCAGCGGTTCCAGAAAAGCATAGGAAGAGGCTTTGACGCCGGCATCTGGCATGCTAACATGTTAGCAACAGATGCCGCGCCATGCCAGCGCTTTTTCCCAGCCGGATACCATCATGCAGATCGTCGCCAAGACCGCCCGCACCCTCCGCCTCAACGCCAAGGACAATGTCCTCGTCGCGGTCGACGTCATCGAGCCGGGCATGGTGCTGGCCGACGGCACCACGGCGCTGCAGCGCGTGCCCAAGGGGCACAAGATCGCGGTGGCGCCGGTCGCGCTGGAGGAGCCGATCGTCAAGTTCGGCCAGATCATCGGCTTCGCCTCCGAGCCGATCCTGCCGGGCGCCCATGTCCATTCGCACAATTGCGTCTTCCACGCTTTCGAGCGCGACTACGCCTTCGCCCAGGATGCGAAGGAGGAGGCCATCCTGCCCGTCGCCGAGCAGGCGACCTTCGAGGGCTATCGCCGCGCCAACGGCAGTGTCGGCACCCGCAACTATGTCGCGATCCTCACCAGCGTGAACTGCTCGGCCTCGGTGGCGCGCTTCATGGCGGACGCCATGAGCCGCTCCGACATCCTCAAGGATTATCCGAACATCGACGGCATCGTGCCCTTCGTGCACGGCACCGGCTGCGGCATCGCCGACAAGGGCGAAGGCTTCGAGATCATGAAGCGCACGCAATGGGGCTATGCCTCGAACCCGAACATCTCGGCGGTTCTTCTGGTCGGTCTCGGTTGCGAGGTGTTCCAGATCGGCCGCATGAAGAAGGAATACAACATCGTCGAGGGCGACCATTTCCAGACGATGACGATCCAGGACACCGGTGGCACCCGCAAGACGATCGAGCAGGGCATGGCGCGCATCAAGGAGATGCTGCCGCTGGCCAACCAGACCCGGCGCGAGACGGTGCCGGCCTCCGAACTGATGCTGGCGCTGCAATGCGGCGGCTCGGACGGCTATTCGGGCATCACCGCCAACCCGGCGCTCGGCGCCGCCGCCGATATCCTCGTGCATCAGGGCGGCACGGCGATCCTGTCCGAGACCCCGGAGATCTACGGCGCCGAGCATTTGCTGACGCGCCGCGCCGCCAGCCGCGCGGTCGGCGAGAAGCTGGTCGAGCGCATCAAATGGTGGGAGAACTACACCGCCAAGAACAACGGCTCGATGGACAACAATCCCTCGCCCGGCAACAAGGCCGGCGGCTTGACCACCATCCTCGAAAAATCGCTCGGCGCCGCGGCCAAGGGCGGCACCACCACGCTCACCGCCGTCTACGAATATGCCGAGCCGGTGCGCGAGAAGGGCTTCGTCTTCATGGACACCCCCGGCTATGATCCGGTCTCGGCGACGGGCCAGGTCGCCGGCGGCGCCAACATCCTGTGCTTCACCACCGGGCGCGGTTCGGCCTATGGCTGCAAGCCGACGCCCTCGATCAAGCTCGCCACCAATTCCGACATCTATCGCCGCATGACCGACGACATGGACATCAATTGCGGCGACATCCTCGACGGCGTCTCGATCGAAGAGAAGGGCAAGGAGATCTTCGACAAGATCCTGGCCGTCGCTTCGGGCCAGCAGTCGAAATCGGAAGAGCTCGGCTACGGCTCCAACGAATTCGTGCCCTGGCAGATCGGCGCGACGATGTGAGGGGCGCCCGGCATCATAGTGCACGGGTTGGTTCGTCCCTGGATTGGCAGAGGCCCAACGCCAGGATCGGATGAGATGCTCGAGACGTCTCATCCCGTCACCCCTCGGTTTTCATCCTGCGCCAGGCCGCCGGCGGATGGCCGAACGCACGCCTGAAAGCCCTCGTGAAAGCCGCCTCTGTCCCGTATCCCGACTCGTAGGCGATTTTCGTGATCGGGTCCTGTGTGGTCGTCAGCGCGACGCCCGCAAGATGCAGGCGCCAGTCGCGCAGATACTTCATGGGCGAGGTCCCGATCAGGGCCTGGAACCGCCCCGCCAGAGCGGTGCGCGACATGCCTGCCGCCAGCGCCAGGTTGGCCAGCGACCATTGCCTTTGTGGCTCCGAATGAAGGAATGACAGACACCGGGACATCGAGACGTCCGAAAGCGCGGCGAGCCAACCCGCCGTGTGTGGTTCGGACGACACGATCTGAGAGCGCAGGATCTCGATGAACATCAGCTCTGTGAGCCGTGGCAGCATCGAGACGCCTCCGCCGGCCGGATTGTCGATCTCCTCGACCATTTGCCGAACCATCGCCCTGAGCCAGGTGGCGGCGCCCGTCGGCTTCGTCCTGATATGGATGAGCTGCGGCAGTGCCGTCTTCAGCGGCTGAAACTCCAGGAGATCGCACTGCAGAAAGCCGCAAAGAATTCTCGTGTCGGGATCGTCTGCATAGCGCAGCACGGGGATCGCCCGCCAAGGTCTTTCCGGCAGATCAAAGCCGGGCTGGATAGGCACGCCACAGGTGCCGCGGCCCAGCTGGTGGCGGCTGGCCCACGGAAAGGCCAGGATGTCGCCGGCCTCCACCGCCACGCTTTCGCCGTCGATCTTGAGCCAGCACTCTCCTTCCGCAATCACATGAAAAGGCATGGTCGCACGGCCTTCCCGCAGAAGGCCTTGCGTCAGAGGATCGGCGTCCACCTGCCACTCGCCCCCTGCCATGATCGAAAACTGGACCGATGCCGAAAGCCGGATCGTCGACAGCAACGAGGTCAGCACATCCTGTGCGACACTCTTGCCAGCGGGCAACGCTTGCGGCGGGGTATCGAGCATAGGGTTGCTGCGGAAACCCGCCTCCTGTTGATCACCTCGACGGCATGCAGCCCCGACGACCTCGGCTTCTCCCGCCGCGCTTCGCAGAGAACGGCCGGGCGCCGAGACGGCTTAGGCCATCTTTTTCAATGCCGCTCGGGCACATCAGGATTCTGGAAGATCGATCAATTCAAACGGCATTCCGGCCAAAGACGTTGAAGAGGTTGCACTTTACAAAGTTCGAAACAACTTTCGAAGGATTCCTTACATGGCTGAAATTGTCAAAAAGCTCGTTGTCCTCGTCACCAAGGGGATTGAATCCGAACTGTCTTCGGTTGCCTTCACCATCGCCAATGGTGGGATCACGGCAGGTCTCCAAGTCAGCATTTTTCTCACCAGCACCGGCATCGACCTCGTCCGCAAGCGCGGCCAGGCGATGACGCAGGTCGCACCGCTCGATCCGCTCGCCAAGCTGATCGAGGACTTCATGCAGCGGGGCGGCGCCGTCTGGGCGTGCACGCCCTGCGTCACGTCGCGCGGGTATCAGCAGGAGGACCTGCTCGACGGCGTGGTGATTACAGGCGCGAGCCTGATGCACGGGGAGATCAAGGCCGGCGCAGCCACGCTCTCGTTCTGATCTCAGGTCGGAAGCATTGGATCTTCTGTTCGCTCGCCCCTCTCGATCACCAGATCCATCGCGCAGGACGAGATACGAACAATGAAGGCGCCAAGACCGTGTGTCACAATCTGCGAATCGCTGTTTAGCTGCCAGCCACCGAGCTTCGCACGATACCGTATGATTGCACGCTTCTCCCTGCGGATCGCCGGGCGCCTTATCGCCGGCCTGCTTCTCGCCATGGTGGCCGTGCCCATCGGCTTCGTCCTCGTGGCGGTGGCCTTTGCCCTGATGCCGGAGCGGGGCCGGCTGCAGCAGGCGGCCGGCGAGCCGCCCGTCTATGTCTGCGCCTCGCTCGCCCATGCCGATATCGTCCTGCCGAGCCGCGACCCGCTGATCGACTGGAGCGCCCTGCTTCCCGCTGTGGCGCGCCCCAATCTGCCGCCCGAGGCCGGCCTCGCCTTCGGCTGGGGCGACCTGCGCTTCTTTCGCGAGACGCCGGCCTGGAGCGACATCAACCTTGCGACGGCCCTCGGTGCCTTGCTCGGCCGCCACGCCACGGCCGTCAGGGTGGTGGCGGTGAAGCCGCCGGCGGACAATCCCGGCTGCATGCGCGTCGGCGTCGACCGCGCGGGCCGCCAGGCGCTGATCGCCTCCATCGAGGCGAGCCTGCGGATCGGCGCCGACGGTCGCCCGCTGCAGCAGGCCGGCGGCGGCGCCTTCGAGGCCTATTACCTCGCCACCGGCCGGTACGGACCGCTGCGGACCTGCAACCAGTGGATTGCCGAAGTCCTCGCCGCCGCCGGGCTGCCGCATGCCCGCTTCGCCCCGTTCAGCTTCGGCGTGACATGGCCGCTGGGGCGGATGGCGGTGGCAGACCGTAAGGGGTCATGATCGCCGGCCGAACCATATCGCCGGCACTGAGCCCGTCGGGCAACGCACCCTTATCTGCCGCCTGTCGCGCTTGGTTCCGGGTATTTTCCCCGACGATCCGCTTGTACCTGCCCAGCTTCCTGCGGCGGCCGTCGAGAATTCAAGGGGCGGCGGCAATGGCCTCGATCTCGATCACGAATTCGGGCCTCGCCAGGCCAGCCACCATGATCAGCGTGGTCGTCGGCGGCGTTCCCGGGAAGTGCCGGTCCCGTGCGCGTCTGTAGCCTTCCATATGCTCACGGGCTGTCACATAGACGCTGAGGCGGACGACGTTCTCCATCGTCATGCCGTCTTCGGCCAAGATGGCCGCAATATTTGCAAAGCAGATTTCGGCTTGTGCTTCGCTGTCCGCAGGAACTCTGTCCTCCAGATCGATGCCGAGCTGCCCCGCGGTGATGACCCAACGATGGTTCGCCGGTACGGCAAGGCCGTGGCTATATCGCGCCAGAGGGGGACGAACAGTCGAGGGGGAGAGTGCACGCATAGCGATCTTTCCTGTGTGGAAGAGAGGCACGACTGCATCCGAACCTGCAGGGGAGTGCCAGATTGTCGAAGTCGAAGGGGAGGCGTGACTTCAAAAATGACCAACGGGCCGGAGAAGCGGGGCCATGTCGTACCAGAAGACCGGCTGTCGGATCATCGACCGCCAGAACGGGAAGAAGATCAGGGGTGGGAAAATGCATCACCTCGTCGATACGCAGGGCTTGCCGATGCAGGCCGTCGTCCACGCCGCCGATATACAAGATTGCGGCGGCGCCTGACTCAATCGCCGCCGATGGCTGACCAAGTACGGTGCGTGCCTCAAAGGACGATATCTTGCTGACCTACGTCCGTCACCTTGTTATCTGTCAATTTGACGCCCAACCCGTGGCTATCATCCCAGGTGCAGCCAAATAGAAGGGCGATAATTTTGTCGTCTCCATAATACGGATCTTTGATAACTATCTGCTCTAGTGGAACTAAAGCGCCCAACTCGTTTATATTCGACACAATGGGCATTTCTTCATCGGCGACGTCTCCCAAATCAGCTCTCTTTTCATCTAGAATTGAAAGATAATATGCGTAGATGGATCTTTCGATATCCCTGATGCATTGATCTTTATGCCTATAAAATTTAACGAAAATCTCCTGTTGTGCAGCCGTGGGACCGGAATCTTCGTCGACGACTAAAATGACGGTTCTGTCTTCTCCAAATATAAACGCATCATACTCACGTTTCCAGGATAAACCATCCCACCACAATTTTCCAAAAACAGGATCTTCTATTGTGCCCACCGTTTTATCTCCTCATTGTAAAGCCGTCGCGCGGCGTTAATTTCACCGATTCCACCGAAGTGAGGGTGGTTGTTGTTGATAATGCTGGGAATGAGCTGCAAAGTCCGTAAATTGTGGTGTTCGTGCCATGTATAGCCGTTATCCTCGCGCCAAATTTCGACGTCCCTTCGCGTTACACCGAGGGATTTGTTTCCTGCTTGGATGCCCAGCTTTTCTATCAAGGCGGGGTTTTTGGAGACTAAAATGTCTCCGTTTTTAAAATTTTCTCTCCTATCTGCCGACATATTCTCGAGCTCTACATCAGCAAGGGAGTGGGGGTCGAATTTGCCCGATCCGTCGACGTATTCAACGCCTTTATTGTTCGTTGCGGCTCTCGCCTCGGGATTGTTTGAGAGAAAGTGACCATTGCCTCTTTCGCCGGCTATCCATGTTCCCGATTTGTTCCCAGATTGATCGAGCCTTTGCTTGAGGCTTGTATTGATCCTTGTCACGCTGCCTGTCTGCTCGTCAAACGAAAATGCCATGGTCCGGGAGCGATTGAAGTAGATTTTCGCCTGGGGGGCTACCTTTGCTAAAGGGCCCCACGGGCCAAGAATGGTGGTGTCACCGGCCTTGCGGTACCCGTCCGTCAGAGCGCCGGAATAGTCGGGACGAGCGGAATAGTATGATCCTGTTTTGTTCTTGTCAACGGAGGCGCCAGTGGCCGCCTCCGGCTGCGGATTCTCTGGCGGCCCGGCAGATTGCTGTGGCGATGGGCTTGGTGTGTCTGCTTTGCCTTTCGCCGGAACGGGCGTATTGGCCTCAGCGGCCCGCTGTCCGGCCTGCCGGAACATGGCGGGATATTTGTCCGCCAATGATCGGCCCAGGCGCGAGGCTGCCCGGCCGGCGAGGGGGGCTGCGGCGCCCATGACTCCGCCGACCGCCGCGCCCCAAGCGGCGGCTTCCATGCGGTTCCGGAAGCCGCCTTCGCCGCGCATGAAGCCATCCGCTCCGCCGATGGCGACCCCCATCGCGGCGCTGCCGCCAAGCGACGATGGCGCGCCAAATGCCGCCGTCCCGGCGACGGTGCCGGCGAACTGGAGGGCGTTGGAGGTCCAGGGATAGTTCTGGTCGAAATAGCTGTCGCGGGCGCGCTGATAGTCGAGCGCCTCCTCATAGGCCTTGCCGTCGCCGATGACGGCGGAGAGGGGCGCATTCAGTCCGGCTTCAAACTCGTCGGCGGCCCCGCCGACGATGGGAATGCCGCGAGACACGGCACGAGCCCTGTCGTCGAACCACATCCAGGTGGGACTTTGCTGATGTTCCTTGGCGACATAGGCCATGGCGTAGCTTCGCTGAGCCGCCCTGTCGCCCCGCGCCTGCGCATCCCGATAAGCCTGCTGGATATCGTCGAGAGACTGGTCCTCCGCCCATACCGCCCGGAGATAGTCGGGGTCGGTCATCCATGAGGGGTTGAGGTAGTGTGACGGACCGTAGGGATCCTGGTTTGCGAAGGTGATGTCCGCCCGATAGGAGTGACTACCGGCAGGGATCGCCGGTGAAGCGGAGGCGGCTCCGGCCGCCTGGGTGTCTGCGGCACCGCTGTTGATGGCAGATCCGCCATCCTCCGGTGCCTGGGGCTTCGGAACGAGGATGCCGGATTGGCCCGGTCCGCTTTTGTCGGTGCGCAGCAGGTAGGCGTAGCGGATGGGAGCATCGCTGCCGCCGGGTTTGCGCAGGTCGGCGGCGGCGAGGGCGTTGGCGGCGGGGATGTCGCCGCCATTGGTCTTGAGGTTGTTGCGCACCAGGCGCGGGAAGAGCGCCTGCGCGATCGGGGACGGGTCGATGCCCGCCATGCCGGCGGTGTGGGCGATCTGGCTCGCCGCCGACGCGGACAGATCGATGTCCGTGCCGGCGCCGGGGCGGGGCGGCGCCGGGGGAATGGCGGCGTTGTCGAGCGCGACGGGGCTCGCCGGTGCGGCGGCACCGATGGCGCTGGTCTGTCCCGGATCGGACAGGACGGCCGCGAACAGCCGGCCGGCGGCGGCATTGTCGCCGCGCGCATAGGCGGCGACGGCCGGTTCGAGCAGGCGGGGGATGCCGCCATCGACGAGTTGCCGGAACAGGGCATATTGCCGGGCGGGATCGCGGATCGCCGCGATGGTGTCGCGCAGCGGGCCGATGCGCTCGGCCATCGGCCTGCTCGTATCGGCGAAGGCCCCGACGATGGCGGAGGCCATGGCCCGGGGCAGATAGCGCCGCTCGCCTGCCGGCACGCCGGCGGCGTCCATCAGGGCGGCCGTCCGGTCGACGAGGCCGGGCAGGTTCTGCCGCAGCGTGGCGGGATCGGCGCCTTCGAGGGCCTGCCAGCTTCGGGCGAGGGCGGGATAGAGTTTGCCGAGGGTGCCGACCGGGTCGGCGGCGCGCGCGGCCCGGTAGCGGGCGACGGCGGCGGCGGCGTTGGCGAGGAAGCGCTGGCCGTCAGAGGCGGTGGTGGCGGCGTAGTGGGCAAGCGCGGCGTCCTGGGCGCGGTCCGGCTGATGCAGCAGCGCGGTGATCGCCGGCGCATCCTTGCTGACGAAGGCATCGGCCTCGTCGAAGCGCCGGGTACCCTCCTCGGGGCCATAGGCGGCGATGAAGGTGTTTCGGTCCGGCGGCGGGCCCTGGAGCGTGCCGGCGAGCGGCATGTCGGCGAGGCGCTGCTGCAGCCCGGCGATATCGGCCTGGGCGGCGGCCTGCTTCTGGGTCTGGTTCGTTTGCCAGTCGAGGGCGAGCTGCCGGCGCTGCGCCGGGGTGAGGGTGTCGACGCTGGGATCAACCGGCCCTTCGTCCATCATGAGCGGCAGGACGGCCCGGTCCTCGGGCGAGAGCGTCATCCCGAGTTCGGCGAGGCCCCGGCCGGAGGGATCGTCGCCATGGCGGCCCTGCCAGCCGGCGGTCTGCAGGGCCTGCTGCGTCGCCGTCCACTGCGTCGCACGGACCGCCGGCGGCACGCTCGACTGGTTGGCCTGCTGCGCCTTCAGCACGCCGAGGGCGGAGGGCAGCAGGCCCGGGCTGACGCGCACCTGGTCGGCCATGGCGGCGGCCGACTGGCCGAAGGCGGCCTGCTCATAGGCGCCGCGTCCCTCGAATTCCATGCGGGCGGCGGCGAGGGAGGTGCGGTCGCGGTCGAGGGTGAGCAGGCCGGCATAGGTCTGGCGGTTGGCGGGCGAGACGGTCTTGAGGAACGCATCGTCCGCCTGGGCGCGGCCGGCCATGACGGCGTCATGGAAGCCGGTCGCCTCGGGCGCCATGCCGGCCCGGGCCTGCTGCAGGGCCTGGTCCTGGGCGAGGGTGTGGCGCTGGAAGGCGACCTGGTCGTCGAAATCGGCCTGCTGCTTCTGGCGCGCCAGCCAGCGGGCGGCGACGTCGCCGACGGTCTGGCCGAGCTGCTGCAGCGCCTTGGCGGCGTCGTCATAGGCCTGGATCTGCGGCGCGGCGGGCACGGCAAGGCCCTCCTGCGCCACGTAATCGGGAAAGCGGGGCAAGGCTTGCTCCAAACAAAAGCCCGCCGGTGAGGGCGGGCCGGGTGGGTTCGGGAGCGGGCCGGGCAGTCAGTGCGGATCGGGATCGGGACAGGGGGCGACGCCGGACCTGTGGGCGCGCGGGCCATGCCCGCGCGAAGACGACGAAGGCGTCCGAAAATGCAAAACGCCCGAAGCAAAGCTCCGGGCGCCAGATGTCGTCATGCTTTCTTATCCCACGGGCTGCGGGACGACGTCAAGATTTGTTCTCTATTTGTTCTTGACTGGCGAGGCGAGGGCCGGCTGTATTCGCCATTGACCGCGTCGAAGCCGTGGGCCGATCGGCAGCCGTAAGGCGAGGGAGGAGGGCAGCCGCTCGCGCCATGCGGCCGGACGCCTCGGTCCATCGAGAGCCTCGCCAGCGTGCCGCCCGTTTCGACGATCCGCCCTACGGCGTCGCCGTCGACGTCATGGTCGGCGCGAAGGAGGGCGGAGCCGCTCGGCGCGACGCGCGTGATCCCGGATGCCATTGAATCATTTAGGAGGGGGGCAGCTGGTGTGTTAACGTGAATTTACGGCATGCAGCGAACAGGCGGTGCCCATTATTGCTGCCGAGCTACGGCTTTCGCTTCGCGAGCCTTCGGTCCCCGAGGGCCTGACTATGGCGCCCGCCAACATTCCCCATGCAGAAGCTGCCAGTACCCTTGCAGTCATCACCTGGTCCAACGAACCCCTGCTTTTTCTCACCGGCGATCTCACGATCATCGCAGCCAGCGTGTCGTTTTGTCGAACCTTCCAGATCACTCCGGAAAGCGTTACCGGGCGGAGGCTCTCAGAGCTGGGTGACGGCGAATGGGACATGCCGAGACTCGGCTCGCTGCTGAAGGCTACCGCGTTGGGCAGCGCCGAGATCCAGGCCTATGAGATCGATCTCGTCCGAAAAGACCGGAAGCCCCGATATCTGGTGCTGAATGCGCGCAAACTCGACGAGGGGGACGCCGGCTACGTCCGGATCCTGCTGGCGATAACCGATGTCACCGTCGCTCGCGCCGAAGCTCGGCAAAAAGACGAACTCCTTCGGGAAAAGGCGGTCCTTCTGCAGGAAATACAGCATCGGGTCGCCAACAGCCTCCAGATCATCGCGAGCCTGCTGATGCGAAGTGCCCGCAGGGTGCAGTCCGAAGAGGCCCGCGGACACCTTCACGATGCGCATCACCGGGTCATGTCCATTGCCGCCGTTCAGCGCCATTTGGCAGTGTATGAACCGGGCGACGTGCCGCTTCGCCCCTATTTCGTTCAGCTTTGCGAAAGCCTCGGCGCGTCGATGATCTTCGATCCCACCCGCTTGTCGATCATCGTGACCGTCGATGACAGCGTCGCGGCTGCAAATGAGTCGGTGAGTCTCGGGCTGGTCGTCACCGAGCTCGTCATCAATGCCCTCAAATATGCCTTTCCCGACTATCGGCGCGGCACGATCGCCATCGATTACCGTTCCATCGGGGCGAATTGGACTCTGTCGGTCAGAGACGACGGAGTGGGCATGTCAACCGGCGCCGACAAGCCCAAGCCGGGGCTGGGAACCGGCATCGTCGAAGCGCTCTCCAAGCAGTTGGGCAGTGTCGTTCGCGTCGACGATGGCAATCCCGGCACCACCATCACCCTTGTTCATGATCAGGCTGCCGGTGGCGATAGCGATCTGCCCGCTGCCGCATAGCAGGCGCCTTTTCACGCAATCGGGGCGAGCTTCACGTTTCGCCTTCCTAAGCCGGGTCGTGCATGCAAAACCGCCGAGTCATTCTGGTCGTCGAGGACAATCCGATTATCCGGATGTGCGCTGTGGATCTCGTCGACGCGGCAGGTTTCGAGGCACTCGAAGCCGGCAGCGCGGATGAAGCAATCCTGCTTCTCGAAGCCCGCCCGGATATCCATCTCGTGTTCACGGATGTGGAAATGCCGGGCACCATGGATGGGCTGAAGCTCTCCCACTACATCCGGGGCCGCTGGCCCCTGGTGAAGCTGATCCTGGCATCGGGCAAGATGATCATCAATGAAAGCCATCTTCCCGCAAACGCCCGGTTTTTCTCCAAACCCTACCAGGAAGGCATGATCGTCGGAGCGATGATCGCGCTGCTTTCCGACGGGCCTGCGCCATGAATGCCACCGCAGCGGATCTCGACTATCCGGCGGCTCTTCCTTGATGAGATCCTCAGCCCGGCGAAACTCATGACCGTCTTCCCGCGGGACGACGCCGGATCTGTCCTTGCCCGCGCGAGGACGACGAAGGCATCCGGGAACGCAAAACGCCCGGCGTAACGCCGCGGGCGCCAGATGGCTGGCGGGGCAGGGCCTTTCCAGCGCCATGCTGATTGACAGGCCCGACTCCGCTTGTTTATCTCCGTCCGTCAAGCACTTCGTGAATCGCGGCGCTGTCCTATTTGTTCCCAAGAGTTTGTCCTCACTAATCTGTTCACTCATCGGAATGGCGGGCGTTTCTGCTGTGCCGCCGCCGGTCGTCGGATGCGACGGTTCGATCGGCGGCTGCTTCAGCCGGTGCCTCCCCAGCAGCGTGCGACATTGCCCACGAACCCGCAGCCAGCGATCGAACCGGAAATGGCGGTGCCGAAAGAGGCGCCCGCAGCGGTCGACTATTCGCTCTCGCCGGGACTCGTCGCGACACTCGCCCGTCTGGGCGGCTCGCTGGCATTCACGTCCTACCAGTCAGGCCTGCTCTATATGCTCGGGCGCGATCCCAAGGGCGGCGCGCATCTCTACACCACAGCCATCCTCAAGCCGATGGGCCTGGCCTTCGATGCCGCCGGCGGGCTGACGCTGTGTGCCGGCGCCACGATCATGCGCTTCCGGAGCGGGCTCCGGCCGCATGAGCGGATCAACCACACATTCGATGCCTGCTTCATGCCGCGCACCATCCACGTCACCGGCGAACTCGACGCCCATGATGTCGGCGTCGACGGCGAAGGGCGCGTCGTCTTCGTCAACACCCGCTTCAATTGCCTGGCCACGGTCTCCCCGCAGCATAGTTTCGAGATGGTGTGGAAGCCGTCCTTCATCTCCGCTTTGGTCGACGAGGACCGCTGCCATCTCAACGGCCTCGCCATGGACGGCGGCAAGCCGGCCTATGTCACGGCCGTCAGCCGCTCCGACACCGTCGATGGCTGGCGGGACCGGCGGGCCGAGGGCGGCGTCGTCGTCGATGTCCGCACCGATGAGGTCGTCTGCGAGGGGCTGTCGATGCCGCATTCGCCGCGGGTGCACAGAGGCGAATTGTGGGTGCTCAACAGCGGCACGGGCGAACTCGGCGTGGTCAGGCGTCCCGCCAGGGGCATGGGCCGGTTCGAGCCGCGCGTGTTCTGCCCCGGCTTCCTGCGCGGGCTGGCCTTCCACGGCAGTCACGCCTTCGTCGGCCTGTCCAAGCCGCGCTACAAGCGCTTCGAGGGCCTGGCGCTCGACCAGCGCCTGAAGGATGCCGATTCCGAGCCCTGGTGCGGCATCCATGTCATCGATCTCGACAAGGGCAGCTGCGTCGACTGGCTGCGCATCGACGGCCAGGTCGGCGAACTCTACGACGTCGCCTTCCTGCCCGGCACCGCCTGTCCGATGGCCGTCAGCCCCGGTTCCGGCGACGTCACCGGCCTGATCACCTTCGACGGTGTATCGCAGACGGCACCCGCATCGCCCGGCGACCTGCTCGCATCCCACGCCATCGCTTGACGCGGAGCCATCATGGCCGTTACCCACTCCCTGCGCCACCGCCTGATCCTGGGTACCGCCATGGCGGGCGCCCTGTTGACGGGCTATGGCCGGGCCGTCGCCGGAAGCTGCACGGCGGCCGGAGGGAGCTATCTGTGTTCGGGAGCGGCCGCCACCCCTGCCGGTTCCGACACGCCTCTCACCCTCGATTTCGTCAGCCCGATCTTCGGGGCCTCCACCGTCGCCGGTTTCGGCATCGATTCGAGCTCCACCGCCGCGACCGCCATCACGATCAATGCGAGCGGAGCGTCGCTCTCCTTCACCGACAACTACAATTCGGTGATCAAGGGCGGCGTCGACGGCATCGATGCCTTCAACAAGACGACCGGCGCGGCCGCGATCACGGTGAGCGGGGCCGTGACGGGGATGGATGGGGACGGCATCCACGCCGTCAACGACAGCACCGCGACCGACCTGATCATCACCACCGGCGCGGACGGTCCGATAGCGGGCACGAATATCGGCATCTATGCCCTCAACGACGGCACCGGCGCGACGACGATCACCGCGAACGGGAATGTGACGGGCCAGGGCGCGTACGGCATCGAGGCGATCAATGGCGCCACCGCGAGCGACCTGATCATCACGACGGGCGCGGCCGGCACGGTGACCGGCACGAATGCCGGAATCTACGCCCTCAACAACGGCACCGGCGTGACGACGATCACGGCCAACGGGGTCGTGACCGGCACGAACGCCTATGGCATCAGAGCCGTCAACGCCAGCACCGGCACCAAACTGACGGTCACCACGGGCGACGCCAGCACGGTGACGGGCGCGGCGATGGGCATCTATGCGCTCAACCAGGGCACCGGCGCGACGATCGTCACGGCCGGCGGAATCGTGACGGGGACGACATCCGTCGGCATCTATGCCGGCAACACCGCGACCGCGACCGATCTGATCATCACGACCGACGCGGGCAGCGATGTGTCGGGCACGGATGGCATCCTGGCCGTCAACAACGGCACCGGCGCGACGACGATCACGACCAACGGCACCGTGGCGGGCACGAATATCGGCATTTATGCCTTCAACAACGCCGCCGGCGCGACGACGACGATCACGGCCAACGGCACCGTGACGGGCAAGGACGGCATCGAAGCGATCAATTCCGGCGTCGCGGGGGACATGATCATCACCACGGGCGCCGCCAGCACGGTGACGGGCACGAATTTCGGCATCTATGCCCTCAACCGGGGCACCGGCGCGACGATCGTCACAGCCGGCGGAATTGTGACGGGGACGGCCTCCATCGGCATCTATGCCGGCAATTCCAGCACCGCGACCGATCTGATCATCACGACCGGCGCGAGCAGCGATGTGTCGGGCACGGGCGGCATCCTGGCTCTCAACAACGGCACGGGTGCGACGACGATCACGGCCTACGGCGCCGTGACCGGGACGGGGGCAGACGGCATCCATGCCGGCAATTCCAGCACCGCGACCGACCTGATCATCACGACCGGTGCAGGCAGCACCGTATCGGGTGTCGACGGTATCGCGGCCGTCAACAACGGCACCGGCGTGACCACGATCACGACCAACGGCACGGTGGCGGGCACTAATATCGGTATCTACGCGCTCAATAGCGGCACCGGCACGAAGACGACGATCACCGCCAACGGGACGGTGACCGGCAAGGACGGCATCGAAGCGGTCAATTCCGGCACCGCCGGGGATATGATCATCACCACGGGCGCCGCCAGCACGGTGACGGGCACGAATTTTGGCATCGATGCCGTCAACAACGGCACCGGTGCGACGACGATCACGGCTAACGGCACCGTGACCGGGACGGGCGCCGATGGCATCTATGCCGCCAATTCCAGCACGGCGAGCGACCTGATCATCACGACGGGCGACGATAGTGCCGTATCCGGCGTCGACGGCATTGTCGCCGTCAACAACGGCACCGGGTCGACCACGATCACGACCTACGGGACGGTGACGGGCACCAATATCGGCATCTACGCCCTCAACCAGGGCAGCGGCACGACGACGATCACGGTCAACGGCTCGGTCTCCGGCGTCGACGGCATCGAGGCCAAGAATGCCGCCACCGCCGCCGGCCTGATCATCACCACCGGCGCGGCCAGCACGGTCACCGGCACGAATATCGGCATCTATGCCCTCAATGACGGCACCGGCGCGACCACGATCACGGCCAACGGCGTGGTTTCGGGGACGAATATCGGCGTCTACGCCCTCAACAAGGGCATCGGCACGACGACGATCACCGTCAACGGCACGGTGAGCGGCGTCGACGGTATCGAGGCCAAGAATGCCGCCTCCGCTGCCGACCTGATCATCACGACCGGCGCGGCCAGCACGGTCACCGGCACCAATATCGGCATCTCCGCGCTGAGCGAAGGCACCGGCGTGATCACGATCACGGCGAAAGGGGCGGTGACGGGGACGAATATCGGCATCTACGCCCTCAATGGGGGCGTCGGCGCAACCACGATCACGACCGCCGGGGTGACGCAGGGCGGCGCCAGCGGCATCGATGCGGTGTCCAGCGCGGGCCAGGCCATCGCCATCAACAATTCCGGCACCGTGCGGAACAGCTCCGCTTCCTCCTCCGCCCTGGCGATCGAGACGGCGGGCGGTGCCACCGTGATCACCAATTCCGGCCGGCTCATCGGCACGGTGGCGCTCGGCGACCTCGGCAGCACCGTCGACAATGCCGGTATCTGGGATACGGCCGGCGGCACCAGCACATTCGGCGCCCTGACCGCCGGCAACGGCGTGACCAACGAGGCCGGCGGTACCATCATCGCCGCCGATGATGCGTCGGCGGCGCAGCAGACCACCTTCTCCGACGTCGGCACGTTCACCAATGCCGGCATCCTCACCATGCTGGACGGCCGGGCCGGCGATACCACCACGATCGACGGCAACTTCGTCGGCACCGGCGGCACGGTCGAGCTGGATACCGTCATCGGTACGGACGGCTCGCTTTCGGACGTGCTGGTGATCGAAGGCGATGCCTCCGGCTCCACCAGGCTGGTGGTCAACAATGCCGGCGGTCTCGGCGGCCTCACCACGGCGAACGGCGTCGAAGTGGTGGAGGTGACGGGCACCTCGACGTCGGACGCCTTCTACCTCAACGCTGCGGTCGGGGCCGGCATCTATGATTACGGGCTCTATTACAGCAGCCTGACCCCCAACGCCGACGACCAGAACTGGTATCTGCGCTCGACCGGCAAGCTCAATGCCTCCGTGCAGACGATCCGGCCCTATGCCGACACGCTGGTGAACTTCGCCGAGGCGACGCTGGGCACGCTGCAGCAGCGCGCCGGCAACCGCGTCTGGCCCGGCGGCGCACCGCAGGTGGCGGTGAACCTGTCGTCGGATCAGGCGATGCGCTATGCCGCCGGCGGGCCGGTGATCCAGGGCGCCGGTGCCTGGGGCCGCATGGGCGGCCAATATGGCGCCCATGATCCCAGGACCGGTTCCTCCTACACCCAGTCGATCGGCTTCCTGCAGGCGGGCTATGAAGGCACCGCCGCCGAGACGGCAGCCGGCCAGGTCACGATGGGAGCCTACGCCACCGTCGGCACCTCGAGCGCCGAAGTCGACATCAGCCATGATCCCGTCACCGGCGCCGCCAGGGCCAAGGGCAAGATCAACTCGACCGGCTACGGTCTCGGCGCGGACCTGACGTGGCTCGGCAATGACGGTCTCTACGCCGACGCGGTCGGGCAGTTCACCTGGTATGACACGGACCTCTCCAACAAGCCGGACGGCAGCAATTCGGGCTGGTCTTCGGTGCTCAGCCTCGAAGCCGGCAAGCGTTTCGAGATGGGCTCCGGCTGGGCCGTCGTGCCGCAGGCGCAGCTGGCCTGGACCCATGTCGACTTCTCCCCCTTCACCGACCTCAACGATACGCGCATTTCCATCGGGGACGGCGACAGCCTGAAGGGCCGGGTCGGGGTGCGGGTGGAGAATCTCACGAACTGGCGGAACGTGGTCGGTCCGGGCGGCCGCCTGCAGCTTTATGGTGTCGTCAACCTCTCCTACGCGTTCCTGAACGGGACCTCCGTGGTGGTGGCGGGCAACACGCTCACCCAGCAGGACAAGCGGCTGTGGGGCGAAGTCGGGCTGGGCGGCACCTATGCCTGGAACGACAGGTGGAGCCTCTACGGCGAGGCCTATTATGCCACCGCCCTCTCCTCCGGGGCGGGAGACAGCTACACGATCACGGGCACGGCCGGCCTGAGATACAGGTGGTGAGGCCGCTGCGGGCGGCGGCCTCCGGCGGAAGGCGGACCCGCTCGCGCTATGCCTTCCTGGGCACGCCGACGAACAGCCACAGCGCGACGACCGAGAGGATGGCGGCGGCGAAGAACGGAGCGCCCGGCAGCTCGATCACGGCGCCGGGACCGGCGAACAGGCCGAAAAGCTGCGTCGCCAGCGCCGGGCCGATGATGGCGGCGATGCCCATCAGGCTGGAGATCGCGCCCTGCAATTCGCCCTGGGTGCGCTCGTCGACCTGCCGGGTCATCATGGCGTTGATGGCAGGCATGGCGATGCCCTGCAGGGCGCCGATGACGAGCAGCGCATAGATCATCCAGCCCTGCGTCGCCAGGCCGTAGCCGATCGCGATGACGCATTCGACGAAGAGGCTGATGACGGCCGCCAGCCTCTCGCCGAAGCGCTGGATGAACAGGCCGACGAGGCCGCCCTGGACGAGCGCCGTGACGACGCCGAACGCCGTCAGCGACAGGCCGACCTGCCACTCCGTCCAGCCGAAGCGATAGATGGTGTAGTAGGCCCAGACGGCGGGATAGACGTTGGTCGCCAGCATGTGGAGGAACAGCGCCGCGCCGAAGCCGACGAGCACGGGGTGGCGGCGGAAGGCTATGAGCGCACCGAGCGGATTGGCGCGGGCAAGGGCGAAGGGGCGGCGCTTGTCCCTGGAGAGCGTCTCCGGCAGGACGAACCAGCCATAGAGCACGTTGGCGATCGAGAAGGCCGCCGCGGCATAGAAGGGCGCGCGGTCGCCGTACGTGGCGAGAAACCCGCCGATGCCCGGGCCGATGATGAAGCCGATGCCGAAGGCGGCGCCGATCATGCCGAAGGCTTTGGCCCGCCCCTCGGGCGGCGTGATGTCCGCGATGAAGGCATTCGCCGTGGTGTAGGAGGCGCCGCAGAGGCCGGCGATCAGGCGCCCGGCGAACAGCCAGCCGATCGTCGGCGCCAGCGCCGTCAGCGCATAGTCGATGCCGAGGCCCGCGACCGAGACCAGCAGCACCGGGCGGCGCCCGAAGGCGTCGGAGAGATTGCCGATCACCGGGCCGAACAGGAACTGCATGGCGGAATAGGCGACGAACAGCCAGCCGCCGAGGATCGAGGCCTGGGCGATGTCGACATGGGCGATGTCGGCGATCAGGCGAGGCAGCACGGGAATGATGATGCCGAGGCCGATCATGTCGATCAGCACGGTGATCAGCACGAAGGTGAGGGCGTGGGGGCTCGTTTTCGAATCGGTCATCGAGGGATCCCGGGGGCGGCGGGCGCTTCATAACAGATTGCGGCGGCAGCTCCGAACCGCAGGACGCGCGAAGCCGTATAAGGGAACGGCGGGGACCGCTCGCGTCCCGCCCCCGTGTCGTTCGACGGCGGCACGGCTTTCATTCATCGTCCGAAGGTATCGCTCGTGACCGTATCCGATGTTTCTCCGCCGGCGATCATGTGGTTCCGCAACGATCTCAGGCTGGCCGACAACCCGGCGCTGCATGCGGCGGCGGCCAGCGCCCGGCCCCTCATCTGCGTCTATGTCCACGAGGACGGGCCGGGCGCGCCGCGCCCGCCCGGCGGCGCGGCGCGCTGGTGGCTGCACGGGGCGCTTGCCGGTCTCGACCGCGCCCTGGCGAACCGGGGCGGCGCGCTGCATCTCCTGCGCGGCCCGGCCGAGGAGGCCATCGCCGCCCTTGCCACAGCGGTCGGCGCCGCCGCCGTCTATCGCTGTCGCCGCTATGACGAGCCCGGCCGGGCGATCGACGCGCGCCTCGACGCCTTGCTGGAGGCGCGCGGCGTCGCCTCCCTCGACTTCAGCGGCACCCTGCTGCACGAACCCTGGGCGGTGGAGAACCGCTCCGGCCAGCCCTTCCGCGTGTTCACACCCTTCTGGCGCGCGTCCCGCCAGCGCGGGGCGCCGGGTCAGCCCCTCCGGCCGCCGGAAAGGCTCTCCTTCTTCGCTCTTCCGGAGGAGACGCGCCGCCGCTTCGTCGGGCTCGGCGATCTCGGCCTGGAGCCGGCGAAGCCGGACTGGGCCGGCGGCCTGCGCACGGCCTGGCGGAGAGACGAGGACGGGGCGGCCGCGTGCCTCGATACCTTCCTCGATCACGGCCTCGAAGGCTACGCCGGCGGCCGGGATCACATGGCCTCCGCCGCCATATCCCGTCTTTCGCCCTATCTGCGCTTCGGCCAGGTCTCGGTGCGCCAGGTCTGGCATGCGGTGACGGCGGCGCGGCTTTCCGAAAGGTCCCGGGCCAGCGAAGGGGACGTCGAGAAGTTCCTCGCCGAGCTCGGCTGGCGCGAATTCGCCTACCATCTGCTGCACCAGGCGCCGGATCTCGCCCGCCGCAACCTCCAGCCCCGCTTCGACGCCATGCGCTGGCGCAGCGACGAGCGGGCGCTGCGGGCCTGGCAGCGGGGCGAGACCGGATATCCCCTCGTCGACGCCGGCATGCGGCAATTATGGGCGACAGGCTGGATGCACAACCGCGTCCGCATGGTCACGGCGTCCTTTCTCGCCAAGCACCTGCTGCTCGACTGGCGCGAGGGCGAAGCCTGGTTCTGGGACACGTTGGTCGATGCGGATGTCGCCAGCAATCCCGTCAACTGGCAATGGGTCGCCGGCAGCGGCGCCGACGCGGCGCCCTATTTCCGGGTCCTCAACCCGATCCTGCAGGGTGAGAAGTTCGATGCGGGCGGGGACTATGTGCGGCGGTGGGTGCCCGAACTGGCGTGCCTGCCGGCAGCCGTCATCCACCGCCCGTGGACGGCGGGCAAGGAGCAACTGGCCGCGGCCGGCGTGGCACTCGGCGAGACCTATCCTCTTCCGATCGTCGCGCACGAGTTCGCCAGGGAGCGGGCCCTCGCGGCATGGCGCGACATGCGCGCATGACGGCCCTTCGGCGAAGGGGGCTTGGCGGCAAAGAGGGCTTGGCGGCGGCGCATGGCGATTGTAGACAGCGCTGATGTGGACACCGATCGCCGACCTTCCGAACCAGCAGCCTCCCAAGCCCCTGCACGGCGTGCGCGTGCTCGAACTGGCGCGCATCCTCGCCGGCCCCTGGGCGGGCCAGCTTCTCGCCGATCTCGGCGCCGAGGTGATCAAGGTGGAGCGGCCGGGGCAGGGCGACGACACGCGCAGCTGGGGCCCGCCCTTCATCATGGGCAGCGAGGGTGAAAATCTCGGTGCCGCCTATTTCCATTCCTGCAACCGCGGCAAGCGCTCGGTCGCCATCGATTTCGAGGCGCACGAAGGGGCCGACCGGGTCCGGACGCTGGCCGCCGAGGCCGATATCGTCCTGGAGAATTTCAAGGTCGGGGGCCTGCGGAAATACGGCCTCGATCATGAGAGCCTGAGGAAGATCAACCCGCGGCTGATCACCTGCTCGATCACCGGCTTCGGCCAGGACGGGCCCTATGCCTCCCGCGCCGGCTACGACTTCATGATCCAGGGCATGGGCGGCATCATGGACCTCACCGGCGATCCCGACGGCGAGCCGCAGAAGATCGGCGTCGCCTTCGCCGACATCTTCACCGGCGTCTATGCCGTCGTCGGCGTGCAGGCCGCCTTGCGCCGCCGCGAGATGACGGGCCTGGGCGGGCATGTCGACATGGCGCTGTTCGACGTGCAGCTCTCGGTGCTGGCGAACCAGGCGATGAACTATCTGGCTTCCGGCAAGAGCCCGAAGCGCATGGGCAATGCCCATCCCAACATCGTGCCCTACCAGGTCTTCCCGGCGAGCGACGGCCATCTGATCATCGCCTGCGGCAATGACGGCCAGTTCGCCAGATTATGCGCGGTGCTGAACATCGGCGACCTCGCGGGTCATCCGGACTATCTCACCAACAAGGACCGGGTGAAGAACCGCGATGCGCTCGCCGGCCTCATCGGCGGCCTCACGGGGCTGCGCACGCGCGCCGATCTTCTGGCGGCGCTGGAGGCGGTCGGCGTGCCGGCCGGGCCGATCAATTCGGTCGCCGACGCGCTGCACGATCCGCAGGCGGTCCATCGCGGCATGGTCGTCGGCCTCGCCGAGCCGGCGGTCGAAGGCGGCGTCATTCCGTCCGTCCGCACGCCGATCCTGCTCGACGGTGAGGCGATGGTCGCCCATCTCGCCAGCCCGAGGCTCGGCGAGATGGGGTAGGCACATCGAAGGGCGGATATCCTATCCGCCCTTTGTAGGCGTCGCGTTTGAAGAGCGGACAGGATGTCCGCGCTCCCTTCGCTTAAGCGGCGACGCCGCGCAGGCCCTTGGCGTTGCCGAATTTCGCATCCAGGCTCAGGCTGCCGGCGCCGAAGGCGACGACCTGCAGCAGTCCGCCGGTCATCGCGATGTTCTTGAAGAAGTGGATGAACATGTTCTGGTCGGCGAGGTTGCTGTGGAAGCCGAAAGCGGCGGCAACCGTGAAGATCGCCATCAGCAGGGCGACGATGCGGGTCTGGTAACCGACGATGAGCAGGATGCCGCCGATCAGTTCGATGACGATGGCGACGACCAGGGCGACGGCCGGCATGGGCAGGCCGGCGGCGGCGATGTAGGCTATCGTGCCGGCGGGTGCGGTCAGTTTCATCCAGCCGCTCATGACATAGATGAGGGCGATCAGGATGCGCCCGATGAGCGGGGTGTAGCGGGTGTCGGCAGACATGGTGTTACCTCTGTTTGGAAGAGGACCGGCGGTTCATGGCCGCCGGCCTCATTATATCAGGACTTGGTTTCGGTGATATGGGCGGCCTTGAGGGCCTTGGCGACGAAGGCGACGCGGCGGCCCTGGAAGTTGGCGACCTCGAGGTCGTCGGCGGTGGGCGGCGTCGCCTGGTTGAAGGACACGGACGAGGCGCCATAGGGCGTGCCGCTCTTGAACATGGCCGGATCGGCATAGCCGAGCGGCACGATGATCAGGCCGAGATGGGCCATCGGATTGTAGAGCGAGATCAGCGTCGATTCGTTGCCGCCATGCGGGGTGGAGGTCGACCCGAAGACCGAACCGGCCTTGCCGTTGAGCTTGCCCTGGAACCAGAGGCCGCCGAGGCTGTCGATATAGGCCTTGAGCTCGGAGGAAACCGAACCGAAGCGGGTGGGCGTGCCGAAGATGATGGCATCGGCCCATTCGGCGTCATCTTCCGTCGGCGCCTCATATTTGGCGTTGAGGGCGGCAGCCTGCTCGGTCCAGCCGGGCGCCTTGGCCATCGCCTCGGCGCTCACCACTTCGCGGGCCCGGCGAAGGCGGACCTCGGCGCCGCTGGCGCGGGCTCCGTCGGCGATGGCGTTGGCGAGGGCTTCGGTCACGCCGGAGCGCGAGTAGAAGGCGATGAGGATCTTGGGCTGGGACACGGGATGTTCCTTCGCGGGAGCCGATCGGGGATCGGCGACTGGGGGAGAAGAGGTTTGGGGAGAAGAGGTTGGGGGTGAAATGTCTTTCCTGCCGAGCAATCGGCTCAAAAGGGCGGTGATGCTCATCGGCGGAGTTCCATGGCGCTCGCCGCCGGAGAGCGGCGAGCAGGATTCGATCCGGCATCCACGCCGCCGGAGACGGCGCGGGCCGCGTACGCCGCTGCATATGCCGCAATTGGCCAAACAAGAAAATCTGGATAATATCGACCGTTACGTTCGAGAAAGTTGATATGTCGGATCCCCGTCCAACCCTTGACCAACTCCAGGTCTTCCTCGCCATCGTCGATGCCGGCAGTTTTGCCGCCGCTGCCCGCCGGCTCGGGCGGGCCACCTCGGTCGTCAGCTACACCATCGCCAACCTGGAGGCCCAGCTCGGCCTCGAGCTGTTCGACCGTGACAGCACGCGCAAGCCGGCGCTCACCGAAGCGGGGCGGGCGATTCTCGGAGACACCCGCACCATCACCATGCGGCTCGGCGATCTCGTCGCCAAGGCGAAGGGGCTGCATGCGGGGTTGGAAGCCGAGGTCGCGCTGGTGGTCGACGTCATGCTGCCGCCCTGCAGCCTGGTGCAGGTGCTCGACGCCTTCCAGATCGAGTTTCCGACCGTGGCGCTCCGGCTCTATGTCGAGGCCCTGGGCGCCGTGACGCAGCATGTCCTCGACGGCATCGCCAATGTCGGCATCTGCGGCCCGGTTGAATTCCAGCATGTCGAGCTGCGGCGCAGCCAGGTCGGCGCGGTCCGCCTCATTCCCGTCGCCGCTCCCTCCCATCCCCTCAGCCGGATGGGTGAGGAGGCCGACATGCATGTCCGGGACCACATCCAGCTCGTGCTGACCGACCGCTCCTCCCTAACGCGCGGCCAGGACTTCCAGGTCATGGCGATGAAGACCTGGCGCCTAGCCGATCTCGGCGCCAAATACGCGCTGCTCAAGGCCGGCATCGGCTGGGGCAGCATGCCCGAGGAGATGGTGCGCGACGACATCGAGAATGGCCGGCTCGTCCGTCTCGCGGTCACGGCCTGGGACAATGCCATCTATCGGCTGCAGAGCATCTACCGCACGAATTCGCCTCCCGGCCCCGCCGCCCGCTGGCTCCTGGACAGGCTCAAGGACACGCTGGCCCCGGTGTGAGCGGCGCTCAGCCCGAATTCCGCTTCAGCCCTGCCTCCGGGACGTCCCTGACGGGCACCACCGTCACCTTGACGTTGTAGGATCGCAGCGAGGCCAGGTGCTCCGGCAGGATGCCGTCATCGGTGATGAGCTCGTCGATGGCGGAAAGGTCGCAGAAGGTCGAGAAGGCCGGCGCCGTGAATTTGGAACTATCGACGAGCGCGATGGTCCGGCGGGCGGAGCGGATCATCGCCCGCTTGAGCGAGGCCACTTCCAGCGCGGCATCGGTGAGGAGGTTTCCCGTCACCGCATAGGCGCCGGTGAAGCACAGATCGGCATGCACGGTCTGGAAGAAGCTCTCGCCCGGCTCGCCGGTCAGCGCGCGCCAGCCGCCGGGGCGGATGGTGCCGCCGGGCATGATCACGCGCCAGCTCGGGACGCCGGAGGCGAGCAGGGCGATGTCGAGGCTGTTGGTCACCACGGTGAGGGTGAGGTCACGCGTCAGCGCGGCCCGCGCCGCTTCCATCACGGTGGAACTGCTCTCGAAGATGACGCTTTCGCGCGTGTTCAGACGCTGGGCGGCTTCGATGCCGATGGCGATCTTCTGCGCCCGCTGCAGATGGGCGTTGATGGCGGATTCCCGCTCGAACGTCGCCTGTAGCGGGGGCACCAGCAGGGCGCCGCCATGGGTGCGTTCGAGATAGCCGCCCTCCATCAGCTGCTCGAGATCGCGCCGGATGGTCGATTGCGAGCCGCCGATCGCCTCCGCCAGTTCCTGGATGGACGCCGCGCCGTTGATGCGCAGATGTTCGAGAATCATGGCGCGGCGCTTGGCCGGTATGATCTCGACGCGTTTGGCAGGGGCGTCCATTGCAGGCTCCCGTGGAATCCGGTCCGTTTCAAAGCGTCACGGTTTTAGATCGAATCGAAGAATGCGTCATTCCGGCTCGAGCGAAGCGGAAGGCCGGAGCCCATTACCATGACCTCGGCAGGACAATGTCCATGGGCACCGGGCTCGCCCGTCGGGCGCCCTGGCATGACGCCCCCCGGTCCGATCGAACCGCGACGAATGCCGGCCGTGCCTTACCAGATGGTGTAGCCGCAATCGACGACGAGCAGGGATCCCGTCATCGCGCTCGACGCATCGCTCGCCAGGAACAGGATCGCGGCGGCGATCTCGTCGGAGCGGGCGACGCGCTTCATCGGCGTGTAGTCCATCCAGACCGAAAAAAGCTCGGGCTTGTCGAAGCCGCCGCGCGACATCGCGGTGTCGACATAGGTCGGCGCCACCGTGTTGACGCGCACGCCCCGCTCGGCCCATTCGCCGGCGAGCGAGCGCGTGAGATGATGCACGCCGGCCTTGGCGGCGTTGTAGTGGGCCTGGCGCTGCGGCTTGTTGGAGATCAGGCCCGACATCGAGCCGGTGGTGACGATGGAGCCCTTGCCGCGCTCCAGCATGGCCCGGCCGAATTCGCGGCAGGACCAGTAGACCCCGTTGAGGTCGACGTCGATCACCTTGCGCCAGACTTCGTCCGACATCGATTCGCCGGGGGTGTCCGGCCAGGCGATGCCCGCATTGGCGATGAGGATGTCGATCGCGCCGTGGTTTTCATTGGCCTCGCGGGCCGCCCGGCCGACCGCGTCGGCATCGGTGACGTCGAGCTGCACCGCATCCACCGTCCAGCCCTTGACGGCCAGCTCCTCGCGCCCGGCCGCCAGCACCGCCGGATCGAGATCGGAGATGACGACCTTCGCTCCGCATTCGAGCAGGGCCTCCGCGGTGGAAAGGCCGATGCCGCGCCCGCCGCCGGTGATGAAGGCGGTCTGTCCGCTCAGGTCGAATTTCTTCAGATACATGACGCATGCTTTCCTTGCATTGGACGATGAACTATTTGACCGCGCCGAAAGTGAGGCCGCGGACGAGCTGGCGCTGTGTCAGCCAGCCGAAGACCAGGATCGGCCCGATCGCCATCAGCGAGGCGGCGGAGAGCTTGGCCCAGAACAGGCCTTCGGGGCTGGAGAAGCGGGCGATGAACGCGGTGAGGGGCGTCGCCTGGGTGACGGTGAGATTGATGCTCCAGAACGCCTCGTTCCAGGAGAGGATGATGGAGAGCAGGGCCGTGGAGGCGATGCCGGGCATGGTCATCGGCAGGAGCAGCATGACGAACTGCTTCAGCGGCCCGGCGCCGTCCATGCGGGCCGCCTCCAGGATCTCCTTGGGCACGTCCTTGAAGAAGGTGAACAGCATCCACACGATGATCGGCAGGTTGACGAGCGTGTAGAGGCCGAGAAGGCCGATCCGCGAATCGAGCAGGCCGAGATACTGGAACATCAGATACATCGGCACGAGCACGCCGACGGCCGGCATCATCTTGGTCGAGAGCATCCAGACCAGGAGGTCCTTGCTGCGCTTGCCCGGGAAGAAGGCGAGCGCATAGGCCGCCGGCAGGCCGATGACGATGCCGGCCAGGGTCGAGCCGACCGAGACGATGATGCTGTTGGCGAAGAAATGCAGGTAGTCGGCGCTGTCGAGGATCTCCTCGAAATTGCCGAGCGTCGGCCGGAAGAACAGCAGCGGCGGCGCTGCGATCGCCTGCTGTTCGGTCTTGAAGGCGGTGATCGCCATCCACAGGATGGGAAAGAACAGGAGGAAGGTCATGAGCCAGCACAGCGCCGTGACGATCATCCGGTATCGCAGGGAAGGTCGCATCGCTCAGTCCTCCAGCGTGTGGGAAATGGTGCGGACGAGGAAGACGGCGACGATGTTGGCGAGCACGACGGCGAGCATGCCGCCCGCGGACGCGCCGCCGATGTCGTTGTCGAGCAGGGCGGTCTTGTAGATGAGGTAGGGCAGGGTGGTCGAGGCGTCGCCCGGGCCGCCCACCGTGGTCACCAGGATCTCGGCGAACACCGAGAGGAGGAAGATCGTCTCGATCATCACGACGATGGTGATGGCGCGGTAGAGATGGGGCAGGGTGATGTAGACGAACAGCCGCAGGCCGTTGGCCCCGTCCATGCGCGCCGCCTCGATCTGGTCGCGGTCGAGCGATTGCAGGGAGGTCAGCAGGATCAGCAGGGCGAAGGGGATCCATTGCCAGGCCACGATGATGATCACCGAGGCGAGCGGCAGGTCGCTCATCCAGTCGATCACCGGCAGGCCGAGAGAGCGCGAGATCCAGGCGAAGAGGCCGTTCACCGGATGCATCAGCAGGTTCTTCCACACCAGCGCGCTCACCGTGGGCATGACGAAGAAGGGCGCGATGCAGAACAGCCGGGCAAGGCCGCGCCCCCACACCGGCTGGTCGAGCAGGACGGCGCCGATCACGCCCACCACCACGGAGATCGCCAGCACGCTGACGACCAGGATGATCGTGTTGAGGATCGCCTTGGCGAGGCCGGGATCCTCCAGCAGGTACTGGTAGTTGTCGAAGCCGGCGAAGCCGGTCTGGTCGAGATAGTTCAGATTATAATATTGGAACGAGAACCATATGGTCATCGCCAGCGGCACGATCATCCAGACCAGCAGCAGGATGACCGAAGGGGCCAGCAGCGGACGCGTATCGACACCCACCCCCTTGCGGCGGGAGATCATGCTGATTGCCATGCGGGGAGTCCTCGAGGGCTGGCACGTCTGATGTCACGGGTTCTGCCGGGACGCAAAAGTGGCGGTGCGGGCTCGAATCCGGGAGAGATATCCGGCCCGCACCACCTGCGGAGCGCCCCGGGAGGATTGGGCGCGCCGTTGTCGCTGATCTCGGCTGCGGCGGCCAACGCGGTGGCCGCCGGCGCCGGGCTTACTTCTTCTTCGGGTAGCCCGCCTGGCGCATGGCGCGCTGGGTCAGGGCCTGGGCCGCCGCGAGACCCTGGTCGATCGTCTTCTGGCCGGAGATGATGGCTGCGAATTCCTGGCCGACGGCGGTGCCGATGCCCTGGAATTCGGGAATGCCGACGAAGGAAATGCCGGTATAGGGCACCTTCTCCTGGGTGGCGTCGTGCATGTTGGCCGTCTGGATCGCGTCAAGGGTGATCTTGGCGAAGGGAGCCGCCGCGATATAGGCTGGGTTGTCGTAGGTCGACTTGCGCGTGCCCGGGGGCACGGTCACGATGCCGTTGGCGTCCGCCACCAGCTTGATGTAGTCCGGCGACGTCGCCCAGTAGATGAACTTCTTCGCCGCATCCTGGGACTTGGAGGAGGCGGGAACGGCGAGAGCCCAGGACCACAGATAGTGGTTGCCCTTCTCGAACTTGCCGTAGGGCGTGTAGGCATAGCCGAGCTTGCCGACGACCGTGCTCAGCTTGGGATCGTTGAGCGAGCCTGCCGCGACGGTCGCGTCGACCCACATGCCGCATTTGCCGCTGGCGAACAGGGCCAGGTTCTCGTTGTAGCCGTTCGAGGCGGCGCCGGGCGGACCGTATTTCTTCAGGAGGCCGACATAGGTCTCCAGCGCTTCCTTCCACGCCGGCTTGTCGAATTGCGGCTTCCAGTTCATGTCGAACCAGCTCGCGCCGTAGGAATTGGCCACGTCCGTGATCTGGCCGACATTCTCGCCCCAGCCCGGCTTGCCGCGCAGGCACATGCCGTAGACGCCGTGCTCGGGATCGTGGATCTTGGCCGCGAAGCCCTGGATGTCCTTCCAGGTCGGGTGTTCGGGCATGGTGAGGCCAGCCTTGTCGAACAGGTCCTTGCGGTAGAAGGTCATCTGGCTTTCGGCGTAGAAGGGCAGGGCGTAGAGCTTGCCGCCATAGGAGAGGCCGTCGCGCACCGACTGCAGGACGTCCTCGAGCTTGTAGTCGGCGGGCACGTTGTCGAACGGCGCCAGCCAGCCGCGCTGTCCCCACATCGGCGCCTCGAACAGGCCGATGGTCATGATGTCGTACTGCCCGCCATGGGTGGCAATGTCCGTGGTCAGGCGCTGGCGGAGCGTGTTTTCCTCCAGCACGACCCAGTTCAGCTTGATGTCCGGGTTCTTGGTCTCGAAATCCTTCGAGAGCTTCTGCATCACCACCATGTCGTTGTTGTTGACGGTGGCGACCGTCAGCGTGGTCTCGGCCATGGCCGAGCCCGCGGCGAAGCATGCCGCCAGCGACGTCACCATGCCCAGAAGCATGGTTTTCAGCACTTTCATGACGTTCCTCCTTGTTGCCTGCCGTTTGCCGGCAGTTTCTCACCCTGAGCGGGATTGGGGTCGGCCTCGATCTCTCCGGTCATCCGTGGAGGGCATGTTCCTCCTGGCGGCCGGACGCGCCGCCGGCGGATGCGGCGCGGCTGCCCAGCGCGAGCAGGCAGCCTCCGGTGAAGCTGTCGCCGAGGCCGAGCGTCGTGGCGGGCTGTTCGAGATAGGGCGAGGCGCAGGCGGCGAGCGTCCAGCGTTCCCGCCTGTCGATCTGCGGATAGGGCAGGGGGGCGAAGAGGGCCTGTGGCGCGACGCCGGCCGGCAGGACCGGCCGCCCCGCTGCCGCCCGGGCGCTCGCGAAGATGCAGCCCGTCATCAGCGCGGCGCGCTCCCGCGCGGGATCGCCTAGCGTGGCGGACATCGCCCAATGGTCGGCATGGACGCAGACCCGGTCGATGCCGAGCCGGTCGCCCAGGGCACACATGGCGGCGGAGAGGTCTTCCGCCTGGCCGCAGAGCGCGACGAATTCCGAATGGCTCATGCCGATCGAGGTGATCGCGCCGGACGACGCGTCGAGAACTTTCGCAAGCGCCTGCGGGGTGTCGTAGCCGGCGAGTTCGAGATGCACCGTATGCAGCCCGTTGGCGCGCCAGCGTCGCGACAGGGCGAAGACGCGCCCGGCGGCGTCATCGAGGCGGTCGGCCGGCAGGGCGTTGAAGCCGGAGACGAGGCCGGCCCCGGCATTGCGGGCGAGGTCCGGCGTCAGCGCGTAGAAGCCTTCGTCGTTTTCGAGGCCGAGATCGTCGAAGCGCACGATGATCCGCGACGAGCGCGTCGGGACGAGGCCGCCGATGGGCATGCCCGCCGTATATTCGAAGATGAAGATGTCGGGCCGCGGCGTGCCGTGCGCCGATGCTTCGCCGGCCTGCCGGACGGCGCCGTTCTCGACCACGAGCATGTCGGGCGGAAGCTGCGCCAGCATATGGGCGCTGCGGTCCTCCAGCGCGACGAGGGCGTCGGCGCCGGCGGCTGCGATCGACCAGGCCGCCTGCGGGCCGGTGCCGCCCAGGGCGTGGCGCATCGGCACATGGGCGGCGAGCCAGGCCGGACCCTGCCGCCAGTCGACACGGATCTCGCCGCCGACGCCGCGCCGGGCGCGGTCCATCAGCATGTCCGCGAAGGCCCTCGCGCCGGGATCGGAGGCCTGCACCAGGGCCGGCATGTCGTGCATCGAAATACGGGCGTCGACGCAGGCCCCCATGCCGCACAGCGTCATGCGCGATCCCGCGAGCATGCCAGGCAAGCCGGCGAGCAGTTCGTCATAGGCCCGAAGCCATGTGATAGCTGGCTCTTGATGCACCGGCCTCTCCGAAGGATTCCTCCGACATGCCTTTGCATGTCTTTTCATATTATTTCAAAATCTATCATGGCATTTCATGCTGTCAACACAGTTCGGGGGGCGCCGGTGCCGTTGGGGCTCGCTCTCGCTGCAACTGAGCTGCCGTCGCAGGGCGCACTCGTCGATATGCCGTGGATTGCGAAAGAGCGGTCGACGGGAGTGGTGTCATGGGAGGGCGGGACCAGCCTGGCCGCCGGAGAGGCCGTCGGGTCGGTGTTGTCCACAATCTGGCAAAATCTGTCAAAACAGGCCAAGGATTCAGGGGGCGTGGAATAAGAGCAGTTCCGGTCCCCGATCGCGAGGCCGCCGGTGTTCATCCGCCGCGGTGCGATGCGCTGCAGTATCGGAAGGTCGATCTGCGATCGATGTGGCCGAGGATGCTCGTCCCTCGCGGCCTCTCCTGCGCCGGTCAGTGCTTTTCCTGCGAAGGCCCGGCGAAGATCATGCGTGCGACCAGAATCACGGTCGTGACGACGATGAGGATGACGGAGATCGCGGCGATGGCCGGATCGATATTGTCGTGCACGCCGCTCCACATCAGGCGCGGCAAAGTGATGGCGTTGACGCTGGTGATGAAAAGCGTGACGCCGATCTCTTCCCAGGAGAGCACGAAGGAGAGCAGGGCGGCCGTCAGGAGCCCGAATTTGATGTTGGGCAGGATGATCCTGAAGGCCCGCTGCACCACCCCAGCGCCCATGCCGCGGGCGGCGAGGTCGATGCGCCGGTCGACCTGGCCGAGGGCGACAAGGATGAGCACCACCGCGAAGGGGACGATCATCACGACATGGGCGAGGACGACGCCGAGCCAGGTGTCGTATCCGACGAAGCCGGTGGCCTGCGAGAGGGCCGTCAGCAGGAAATAGAGCGTCATCGCCGAGACCACCGGCGGCACGATCATCGGCAGCAGCACGAACCCGACGAGGGCGGCCGAGAAACGCGGCCGGAACATCCAGATGCCCAAGGCGAACAGCGTCGCCAGCGTCGTCGCCGCCAGGCTGCTCACCACGCCGATGCGGATGCTGAGGAAGAAGCTCTGCGCCCAGTCGGGATTCTCGAACAGCTCGCGATAATGCACGAGCGAGAGCGAGCCGCGCGGCATGGACAGATAGCGCGCCGGCGTGAAGGAGATCGGCACGACCGCCAGCAGCGGCATCAGCAGGAAGATCGCGATCAGGATCGCGGCGGCGAGGGCGATGGGGCCGGGACGGTAGGCGGTCATTGCACGAGCCCCGAATTGCCGAGGCGCGCATAGCGGAACAGCAGCGCGAGCAGGCCGCCGACGATGACGACGAGGGTCACGCTGATGGCCGCGCCGAGGCCCCAGTCGGGGCTCTGGAACATGCGCAGATAGATCAGCTCGGCGACCATGATGCTGCGGCCTCCGCCAAGGATGGCGGGCGTGACGAAGAAGCCGAGGGCGAAGACGAAGACGATGAGGGCGGCGCCGATGATACCGGAGAAGGTCATGGGCACGAAGATCGACCAGAAGATGCGCAGGCGGCTCGCCCCCATGCCGCGCGCGGCGAGGAAGATGCGCTCGTCGAGGCTGCGCATGGCGGAGGCCAGCGGGAACACGGCGAAGGGCACGAGGTAATGCGTCATGCCGATCACCACGCCGAGCTCGTTGCGCACCAGCGTGAGCGGCTCGCCGAGGACGCCGAGGTCGATCAGCCAGGTGTTGATGAGGCCGCGGCTCGACAGGAGGGCGAGCCAGCCGAAGGCGCGTGTCAGCACCGAGATCCAGAAGGGGATGAGGATGCACAGTTCGGCGATGCGGCGCTGGAGCGGCGTTCCGCGCACCCAGACATAGGCGATCGCATAGGCGGCGATGACGGTCGCCACCGTCACCGTGAGGCAGATGCGGAAGGTCCGCACGAACACCGAGAACACGAGCGGATCGGCGGCGAGCTTCTCATATTGCGTCACGCCGGGCGTCGGCAGCGTGACGCTCCATTCGGCGACGCCGAGGAAGGGTACGACATAGACGAGCACCAGGAAGGCCACGAGAGGGCCGATCAGGAACAGGCAGGACAGGGCCGTGGCCGGCTTGCGCATGGTGCCCTCTGGCTAGGTTGCTGTCGTCGGCACTTGCCTACGGAAAACGGCGCAACGGCATTTCCCGGGAGCGCGGACGTCTCGTCCGCCCTTGTTCTCGGCGGGGTGAATCGCTGCGGAAAGACCGCGAAAGCCCTGGGAGACTGCCGTCCACCTCTTCAGGCCCAGTCTCGACGGATGTCCCGGTCGAAGCGGACGAGACGTCCGCACTCCCGGGACATGCGCCGACGCCGGTCCCGACAGGAAGGCCAGCGCGATGTCCCGCGCTCGCCCCTCCGAGTGCAGTCCCTCATCCGCCTGCCGGCACCTTCTCTCGAACGGGAGAAGGGTTCTTCCGGGCAGGCGACGCTATCAGCCGGAGATGATCTTGGTATAGGTGTCGAGCGCCGCCCCGTAATTGTCGGCATACCAGTTCATGTCGAGCGCGATCTGCTTGCTGATATTGGCGGGATCGACGGGGTTGATGCGGCGCTTGTCCGGCGCGATGAGCGTATCGGTCGCCGGATTGGCCGGGCCCTGGCCGAGCATATCGAACATCACGAGCTGCTTCTTGGGATCCTGGGCGCTGGCGATGAACTTCATGGCGTTGTCCTTGCCGCCCGGATTGTTCTTGATCACCGCCATCGCGCCGGGGGAGATCAGGCCCTGGTCCCAGATGAACTTGATCTGTCCGTTCGAATCCTGCTCGATCAGGGAGGCGCGGGTCGACCAGATCAGCGCCATCGAGGCATCGCCGTTCAGCAGCACCTGCTGGCTCTCGGCGCCGCCGCCCCAATAGGAGACGACATTGTCCTTGAAGGCGGCGATCTT
Organism: Labrys monachus; assembly: GCF_030814655.1. Lineage (NCBI taxonomy): Bacteria > Pseudomonadati > Pseudomonadota > Alphaproteobacteria > Hyphomicrobiales > Xanthobacteraceae > Labrys > Labrys monachus. Next base: position 5,248,601 of record NZ_JAUSVK010000001.1, on the reverse strand, counting down.
GTCATGCGCGCGCTTGAGGTCGAGCGGATAGAGCTTTTCGGGCGCGACGCCGTCGGCGAGGAGGGCGGCTTCCCACATGCCGGCGCCCCATTTGTAGAGCGAGCGCTTGCCGGGGAATTTCTTGACGTCGAAGAAATCGGCCATGCCGGTCGGCGCCTTGTCGCCGAATTTGGAGGCGTCATAGGCGATGACGTAGGAGAAGAAATAGGTCGAGGCGGCGTAGTCCCAGCCGAAGCCCGGACGCATCTTCGACTTGTCGACGGTCTTGTAGTCGATGGGCTCGATCATGCCCTGCTTGCCGAGCGAGATGGCGGAGAAGGGGTCGGCGTCGACGATGTCCCAGGTCGGCTTGCCGCTCTTGAACTGGGCGGTGATGCCGCCTTCCGTCGGTCCCGACCCGTCCTCCTTCACGGTGATGCCGGTTTCCTTCTGGAAGGCCTGGCCATAGGCCGCGTCATAGGCCTTGATCGCGTCGCCGCCCCAATTGACGAAGACGAGCTGGCCGCCATCCGCGCGGGCGCTGCCGGTGTTCAGGACGAAGGGAGCGCCGCCGAGCACCATGGCGGCGAGCTGGGCGAAGCGGCGCCTGGTGATCTCACCCTTCTCCACTTTCCCGGCTAGGATTTCGAGGCAGTCCTTCTGGAAGGCTTCGTTCATGGTCTTGTTCCCCTGGTTTCTGGCTTTTGATTGGGTCGATAAGGTCGCTGCGTCGGTCTTGTGCGGCTGATCTTCTTCTGGGCGGTCTTTCCTGTTCGTATCGGTCGGGTCAGGGTTCCCCCGGCAGGAGGAAGCCCTTGTCCCTGGGCCAGGTGATCCACACGTCGGGCCCCTCGCGCAAGGCGAGCGCGGCACGCTCGGTCGGCATCGTCAAGGTGAGGGCGACACCGCCGGCGGTCGCCAGGGCGATCCGGGTCGCCGGTCCCAGATAGGTGGTGCCGGTGACGGTGCCCGCCAGGCAGTTGACGGCGTCGGTCCGCGGCGCGCCGGAGAGCTCCATATGCTCGGGACGAATCGCCAGCAGGCCGCCGGCCCCGATCGCGGCATCACCCGGGACTTCCAGGCGGGCATCGCCGCACCGCCCGCTCACGCCGCCGCCGGCGCGGCCGAGCTCCTGCAGCGGCAGGAGATTGATCTCGCCGAGGAATTCGGAGACGAAGCGGTTGGCGGGCCGCTCATAGACGTCCTGCGGTGAGCCGACCTGCAGCAATTCGCCATGGTTGAAGATGGCGACGCGCGAGGAGAGCGACAGCGCCTCGCTCTGGTCGTGGGTGACGAACACGAAGGTGGTGCCGAATTCCTGGTGGAGGCGCTTGACCTCCTCCTGCATCAGCCCGCGCAGATGCTTGTCGAGCGCCGAGAACGGCTCGTCCAGCAGCAGCACCGGCGGCTCGAACACGAGGGCCCGGGCCAGCGCCACGCGCTGCTGCTGGCCGCCCGACAATTTGGCCGGCAGCTTGCGCTCATGGCCGCCCAGGCCGACGCGCTTGACCATCTCGCCGACGCGCCGGCGGATCTCCTCGCGTGCGATCTTGCGGATATGCAACGGGAAGGCGATGTTCTCCTCGACGCTCATATGCGGGAAGAGCGCATAGCCCTGGAACACCATGCCGAAGGCGCGCTGCTCGGCCGACATGGCGGTGATGTCGACGCCGTCCCGGGTCAGGCGGCCGCTGGAGGGCTTCTCGAACCCGGCGAGGATCATCAGGAACGTCGTCTTGCCGGACCCGGAGGGGCCGAGCAGGGTGAGGAACTCGCCCCGACCGATGTCGAGCGAAAGGTCCTTCAGGGCGCGGAACGTACCGAAGCTCTTGCCGATCCCCTCGGCCCTGATTTCGGCGGCCATGTTGCCGGCCGCCGTCTTCCTCCCGGCTGCCTGAGCGCTTTGCGCCATGCACTATCTCCGATGCCACATGTGAAGCCTATGCGCGGTTTTCGTTCACGACAATTGAATGTTATTCGTATTTCTGAGAAATTTGATTCACGGCACCTGCGCAAAACCCGGGCAGCCTGCATCACGCATAGGCGGGGCGCGGCGGCGGGGCCGTCTGTGCGAGGCCCGATTTCAGCCAGTCGGCGAAGGCGCGCGATACGGCGTGGTCGACCTTGGCATGCTCCATCACCAGGAAGTAGGCGCGCGGCGACTTGATGGCGCGATCGAAGGGGCGCACGAGATGGCCCGAGATCATCGCGGTGCGGCAGGTCAGTTCGTCGCCCATGGCGATGCCCTGCCCGGCGGTCGCCGCGGAATAGACGAGGTTCATGTCCGAGAAGATGATGCCGCATTCGGCGTCGGAATTCTCGACGTTGGTCAAGGCCAGCCAGCGCGTCCAGTCGTCGAAATTGTCGAGATGCAGCAGCGGCGCGTGCAGGACGTCGGCGGGTTCGTTGAGGCCGCCGATCTTGTTGAGGAGGGCTGGGCTGCAGAGGGGCGTGAACTCGACCTCGCAGAGGAGCTCCACCGCCTTGTTGGGCCAGTTGCCGTCGCCGAAGGCGATGAAGATGTCGATGTCAGCATTGCTGACGTCGTCGAGGCGGCGCGGCGTCAGGATGCGCAGGGACACGTCGGGGTACATCTCCTGGAATTCGGCGATATGCGTGCACAGCCACAGCGAGGCGAAGCCCGGCGTGCAGCTGACGCTCAGCGAGCCGCCGATGCCCTTGTTGCCATATTGCAGCGCCGCGTCGCCGAGGACGGTGAGCGCCTTGCGCACGTCGTTGGCATAATGCCGGCCGCGCGCGGTGAGGATGACGCCCTTGCCGTGGCGCTCGAGCAGGTCGAAGCCGAGATCGCGCTCAAGCAGGCGGAGCTGATGGCTGACGGCGCTGCGGGTGAGGTTGAGTTCGTCGGCTGCGCGCCACACGCTGCCGTGCCGGGCGAAACTGTCGAGGGCGCGGAGCGCCTGGGTGGAGGGAATGCGCAAGGCTCGGGCCGGAATGTCTGGGGTGAAGAGAATTTGCCGGAAGGTGGAAAACATATCACTTTTTGATAGCAATGTTCACTGCTTATCCTTTTCGCGAAGAGGAGAGGCGGTGTGACCAGTTCGGCTCAGCAAGCGGCGCTCGATTTTGTCGACGGGATCGGGGCGGAGCTTTCGGTGTGGACGCGCACGATCTTCGATTTCGGCGAGACGGCCTGGCGCGAATACCGCTCGGCGCGATGGTATGTCGACCTCCTGCGCCGGGAGGGCTTCAGCGTCGAGGAAGGTTCCGGCGGCATGCCGACCGCCTTCTGCGCCCATTGGACCGGCAAGGCCGGCGGCGGGCCCGTCATCGGCCTATATGCCGAATACGACGCCGTGCCGGGCAATTGCCAGGATGCCGCCACGGTGAAGCGTCCGCGGCCGGGGCTCGGCGAACAGGCGGGCGGCCATACCGATCCGCATTCCGCCCTGGGCATGTCGAGCCTCGCCGGCCTGCTGGCGACCAAGGCGGCGATGGAGCGTTTCGGCCTGCCGGGCACGCTGCGCTTCACCGGCGAGCCGGCCGAGAAGGTGAGGGGGTCCAAGCCGATCCACGCCGCCCGGGGCTATTATGACGGCCTCGACGGCATGATCTCGTTCCATCCCTTCTACATGCTGCCGCTGTGCAACACGGTGCGCTGGGACACCCATTGCGGCGCCGCCTATGCGATGATCTACCGCTTCGTCTGCGACCAGCCGGAAGGGTGGGGCCGCAGCGACGGCGCGCCCATCCCGCAATCCCATTCGGCGGTGCGCGCGCCCGGCGCCAACGACGCCCTGATGACGATGTATATGGCGTCGAAGGCCCTGCGCGATTCGATGCTGCCGCACCAGGGCGGCTGGTCGATCAGCGAGGCGATCCTGACGGCGGGGCAGGCGACCGCCGACAACCTGCCGGCCGGGCTCGCCGAGATCCAGTACATGATCCGCGTGCCGACGCTGGCCATGGCCGAGCAGGCCGCCGCCATGCTCGACCGCAATGCCGAGATGGCCGCGGGGATGACGGGGTGCCGGGTCGAGCGCCATTGGGTGTCGAAGTCGCGGCCCGGCCTCGCCAACCATGCCATGGCGACGATCGCCTGGGAGGCGCTGTCGGCCGTCGGGCCGCCGCGCTGGGACGAGGAGGCGCGAGGCGTCGCGCGCGAGATCCAGGCCAATCTCGGCCTGGAGCCGATGGCGGCGCCCTTCCTCGACGAATGCGAGCGCCTGATCGAGCCCAAGGAGGCGGAGGCGATCCTCCGGCGCGACCTGCCACCCTCGCAGCGCAATTCGACCTCGGACGATTATACGGACATGACCTGGCATGCGCCGACCGCCCGGCTCTATGTCGCCCGCCCGGCGTTGAAGGCGCCGCCGGGCTTCACCTATCCGGGTTGGGTGATGAATGCGCTCGGCGGCATCGGCGCGACCATCGACCCGATGGTGACCTGCGCGGGCAAGACCATCGCCCTGACGGCGCTGCGCCTGATCGAGGATGCGGCGGCGCGCGGCGCGGCGCGGCGCGAGTTCGAGGAACGCACGGGCGGGGGCATCGGCGGGACGCAATGGCTGGCGCCGCTCGCCGACTATCCGCCGCCGACCGGCTTCCGCTGGCCCGAATATGTCGACACCGCGCGCGGGCGCGACTGGTGGATTCCAACCGTCTGAAGAGGGAATAACCGCATGATACGTCACCAACGCGACCTTGCCGCCGAGCCTTTCACGCTGCAGCGGCGCAATCCGGCCGGCGGCACCCGGCCGCTGACGCAATGGGGCTTCCGTAATGAGACCGACCCGCTGACCGACGTGCTGCTCGGCTCGCCTGCCTATCTGCGGCACATGGCGACGAGCTCGCTCTCGCGCAAGCATCTGCGCGAGGCGCCGAGCAACATCCAGATCGCCCAGGCCCAGCACAAGGAGCTCGCCGCCGCCTATGAGCATTTCGGCGTCAGCATCCACTGGCTGGAGCCGGAGGTGGAACTGCCGATGCAGGTCTATTCGCGCGATTCGAGCGTGATGACGCCCTATGGCGCGGTGATCACCGCGATGGCGAACTGGTGGCGGCGCGGCGAGAACTATGCCGCGATCCGCGCCTATGAGAAGCTCGGCATCCCCCTCTACGACATGGTGACGGCGGGAACCTTCGAGGGCGGCGACTTCAACGTCATCGAGGAAGGCTGCGTGCTGATCGGCTGCGGCGGCGCCCGCACGCAGGAAGAGGGCGCGCGCCAGGTCGCCGGATGGTTCGAGAAGGAGGGCTGGGAGGTCCGCCTCGCCTTCTTCGACGAATATTATGTCCATATCGACCTGATGGTCGTGCCGATCGCCCCGAAGCTGACGGCGGTGTGCCTCGCCTGCACCGAGCCCGGCATCGTCGACTGGCTGAAGGGCAAGGGCCACGAGATCATCGACGTGCCGTTCCAGGACACGATGGCGCTCGGCTGCAACTTCATGTCGCTCGGCAGGGACCGCGTCATCGCGCCGACCGCGAGCAAGAGCCTGATCGGCCAGCTCAAGGCCCGCGGCTTCGAGGTGGCGGCCGTCGACATGAGCGAGATCTCGAAGACGGGCGGCGGCATCCACTGCATGGCGCAGTCGCTGCGCCGCGCGGCCTAAAGCATGATGGCTTCCGGTTGAACCACCGCAGAGCCCGTCATTCCGGCTGAAGCGAAGCGAAAGGCCGGAACCCATGACCGCACCATCGGCAGGTCGGTGTTGATGGGTTCCGGGCTCGCCCTTCGGGCGCCCCGGAATGACGGTCACGATTCGATCCGAAGGCAGCACGGTCTCGAGCATTTTCGATGAAGAAAATGCGTCGGACCAATAGGTTGGAGCAGCGCTCCCGCTGCCGGCCGGCGTCGGCAGCGGATGACGTTTCGTGCGGTCCGGAACACGCCCGGCGTCAGATGTCGCGGACGGTCCAGGCGATCGCCTGGGTCCAGATGCGCGCGAAGCCTTCCCAGGCGCAGAAGGCCGGCGGCAGCCAATGCGGGCCGATATCCGAGGTCCAGGCCAGGGTCCGCCCCTGGCCGTAGCTGCCGGTGACCAGCAGCGGCAGCGTGCCATAGTCCGCGGTGGCTGTCGCCAGCACTTCCGCGCCGGGCTTGAGCTCGACCTCGTTGAAGCCGAGCAGCACGGGCCAGTCGGTGCCGAGGCCCTGCAGGATCGGGTGGTCGGGGCGGCCGGTCACCTGGGGCTTGAAGCCTTCCGGCACCTCGACGCGATCGTCGACCGGCAGGCAGGAGACGGGCAGGACCTCCTCGACCGGCGTGCGGCGGTAGCGGGCGCCGCCATTGATGCCCTGGAAGCTGTAATAGCCGCCGAACATCATCAGGCCGCCGCCTTCCCTCACATAGTCGCGCAGCAGTTTCAGCCGGTTGGGTGTCGGCTTGCTGTGGATCCAGGTGTCCGGATGCAGGAGCAGCGTGTTGGAGCCGATATCGGACAGGATCACCGCATCATAGGCGCGCAGCGCCTCCAGCGTCTGCGGAAAGCCGCGCTGCGCCTCATGGGCCGGCATGAAGGTGACGTCATAGGGACCGCCGGCCAGCGCGGCGAGCAGTTCGTCGGCGCCGGTATGGTAGGTCACGGTCGGAAACTGGTCGAAGCCCTTGATGTGGGTGGCGGTCGAGACCCAGGACTCGCCGGCGAGCAGCACTTTCTTCTTCATGGTTCGAAACCTCTTGGCAGGGACGTCACGGCAATGAGGAGAAGACCCGGCGCGGGTTCTCCTTCATCAGAAGATCGATCGTCGCCCGATCGAGCCCGTGGCGCATCAGCCGCGGCACGAAATGGCGAAGGATATAGCCATAGCCGAAGCCGCCGAACCGGGTCAGCATCATCTTGAGGAAGACGTCCTGCGAAAGCAGCAGGCGCTCGCCATAGCCGGCCTCGACCAGGCTGCGGATCGCGCGGGCATTCTCCTCGTCGGACGGGGACTGGGCCTTCTGGTCGGCGTAGTAATAGTCCATGCCGATCATGTCGTATTCCAGGAAGGCGCCGCGGTCGGCGAGGCCCTTCTGGTAATCGGGGTCGTCATGGCTCGGATTCATGTGGCACAGCACGGTGTGGCGGAGATCCGCGCCCTCCTCCTCGACGATGTCGAGCACGCGATGGGCGAGCCGTTCCCATCCCGGCAGGTGGATCGAAAGCGGCACGCCGGTGATGCGGGAGGCGCGGGCGGCGCCGCGCAGCGACTTCTGCTCGCCGGGCGTGAAATCCTTGCTGACGCCGATCTCGCCGATGATGCCGGCGGCCACCTCGGGCTTTTCGGCGGCGCCGCCGACATCATGCACGATGAAGGCGGCGACATCGTCGACATCCATCGTCCCGAACCAGTCGGGATGGGAGGCCTCCAGATAGAAGCCGGTGCCCATCACGATGTTGAGGCGGGTGCGGCGCGAGATGCGCTGCAGCGCCTGCGGGTCGCGCCCGATGCCGAGATTGGTGGGGTCGACCACGGTGTTGCCGCCGAGCTCCGCGAAGCGCCCGAGCTCATTCATCGCCAGGTCGACGTCGAGCAGGAAGCAATTGTCGCGATTCATGAACGGGTTCATGCGCAACTCGCCGATGATCTCGATGTTGACCGGCTGCTGGGCGATCGCCAGTTCCGACGCATGGCACGGGCATTGCCACCAGTTCGAGGCATCGAGCAGGATGTGCTCGTGCATCAGCGTCGTACCCATCTCCCCGACCGGCATCGGTCCCAGCACGGTCATGACCCTGCCGGTTCCGACGCCGATCGCCGGCGTTCTGTCGTCTGCCACGGGCTTGCCTCCCTGATGCGTCCTGCTGCCAAGCAGAATTTTCGGGCCGGTCCAACGGATGGACCCGAGAATTGCTGCGTCCCTTCGAGAGTCTTGCGGAGATTCACGGGCGTTCTCGCCCTTGAATCTCCGCTTAGCGCGAGCGGATCGAGCCGCTGAAGATCCTGAAATTCATCCAGATCGCCACCAGGATGATGGCGCCGGTGACGATCGGGGTCAGGAACGGCGAGAGATGCGCGAGGATGAGGCCGTTGCCGATCACGGCGACGGTCAGCGCGCCGAGCACGGTGCCGATGACGCTGCCGCGTCCGCCGAACAGGCTGGTGCCGCCGAGCACCACGGCCGCGATCACCTGCAGCTCGAAGCCCTGGCCCGCATTCGACGAGCCGCTGCCGAGGCGCGCGGTGAGCACGATGCCGGCCAGCGCCGCCATGGCGCCCGAGAGGACATAGACGAAGAGGCCGGTCCAGCGCGTGTCGACGCCGGCCCGCCGCACCGCCTCGGCATTGGCCCCGATGCCGGTGACGTAACGGCCGAACGGCGTCTCGTTGAACAGGACGTAAGCGAGGATGAGGACGATGACGGCGATCCAGGCGGGGAAGGGCACGCCGAGCAGCCAGCCGCGGCCGATCTCGGAGAACATCGAGGGGGCGATGGGAATGGAGTAGCCGCCGGTGATCAGGTTGGCGAGGCCGCTGATGATGCCCAGCCCCGCCAGAGTGACGATGAAGGCGGGAATGCCCTCATAGGCGACGAAAAAGCCCTGCAGCGCGCCGACCAGACCGCCGCCCGCCAGCATCAGCACGATGACCAGCGGCCAGGGCAGGTGCCATTGCAGCAGCGTGGCCGAGACCGCGCTCACCAGCGCGAGGATGGAGCCCACCGACAGGTCGATGCCGCCGGTGGTGATCACCAGCGTCATGGCGGCCGCGACGATCAGCAGCGGCGCGGACTGGCGCACGATGTTGAGGATGTTCCCGATGGAAAGGAATTCGTCCGTCGTGAGCGAGAAGAGCAGGACCACGGCGAGGAAGAAGATGGCGATCGACCCCACCCCGCCATTGGCGAGGAAGCGCTCCTTCACCGTCTGCCGCCGGAGCCGCCCGGACAGGGGTGCGGTCGTCGGGGGGCTGTTCGCCGGGGCGTTCATGAGGGCCTCGCTTCGCTGGGCGAATGGTGCCGGGCGGACCGCGCGCTGAACTTGCGCCCGACGATGAGGTCGACGACCTCCTCGATATTGGTGTCGCCGATCCGGCGCTCGGCGACGGAGCGGCCCTCATACATCACCTGGATGCGGTCGCAGACCAGGAAGAGATCCTGCAGGCGGTGGGTGATCAGCACCACGCCGACGCCCTGGGCACTGACCTTGCGGATGAGGTCCAGCACCGCCTCGACCTCGGCGACCGCGAGCGCCGCCGTCGGCTCGTCCATGATCAGCACGCGCGGACCGAAGGACACGGCGCGGCCGATGGCGATGCTCTGGCGCTGGCCGCCGGAGAGGTTCTCTACCTTGACGCCGATATCGGGGATGGCGATGCCGAGGCTGTCCAGCATCTGCCGCGCGTCGTGCAGCATGCGCTTCTTGTCGAGGAAGGGCAGGCCGGCGAGGCGCCGGCGCGGCTCGCGGCCGAGGAAGAGGTTGCCGGCGACGTCGATGGTGTCGCAGAGCGACAGGTCCTGATAGACCATCTCGACATGGTGCCGGCGGGCATCGGCCGGCGACTGGAACGAGACGGCCTGCCCGTCGATCTCGATGGTGCCCTCGTCGGGGATGACGGCGCCCGACAATACCTTGCTGAGGGTCGACTTGCCGGCGCCGTTGTCGCCGACGAGGCCGAGCACCTCGCCGGGCCTGAGATCGAACGACACGCCGTCGAGCGTCTGCACCGTGCCGTAGCGTTTCGAAATGCCGCGCATGCGCACGCGGAGAGGCTGTTCTGCCATGGCTCTTTCCGGGAAGAGCGGCGGCCGGATCGTGCGGCCGCCGGGACGCCGCGTTACTTGAACATGCTCCGGAACTTGTCGACATTGTCCTTGGTGACGATCGTCACCGGCACGTGGATCACTGCCGGCACCTTCTCGCCCTTCTTGAGCTTGGCGAGCGTCTCGATGGCGGTCTTCCCCTCGGTATAGGGATCCTGCTGGACCACGGCGGTGACCCAGCCCTCGTCGATGCCCTTGATCGCCTGGGCCGTCAGGTCCCATCCGAAGACCTTGACGCTGTCCTTCTTGCCGGCTGTATCCACCGCCGAGACGGCGCCGATCAGCTGGGGCTCGCCCGTCGCATAGATGGCGTTCATGCTCGGATTGGCGGTCATCAGGTTCTCGGATGCCGTGAGGGCGACGTCCTGGACGTTCTGGCCGTCGACGGTGTCGAGGAAAGTGACGCCGGCGCCGGCGGCCGTCTTCTTGAAGCCGTCGAGACGCTGGTTCTGGATGAAGGAGTTGAGCGCGCCGACGATGCCGACCTTGGCCGAGCCGCCCATCTTGTCCTTCACATAGCCGGCAAAGAACTTGCCGATGTCCTCGCCGGCCGCCGCATTGTCGACACCGACGAAGGCGGCATTGTCGCCGTCGGGAATCTGCGCGTCGACGGCGATGACCGGGATGCCGGCCTTCTTGGCGGCGGTGATCGCCGATTTGACGCCGTTGACGTCGATGGCGACGAGCACGATGCCGTCGACCTTCTGGGTGATGTAATTCTCGACGGCGTCGTTCTGGGCGCTCGGCACATTGTTGGCGTTGAAGATCACGAGCTTGTCGCCGGCCGCGTCCGTGGCCGCCTTCGCCCCGTCATTGATCTGGTTGAAGAACAGCGCCTGCTGGTTGATCGTGACCAGGGCGTAAGTGTCGGCCCGGGCCGCGGAGACGCCGAGGCCGGCCGCCAGGGCGGTGACGGCGATGCCCTGGAAGAGCATCCTGGAGATCTGGTTCATCGTCTTCATCCCTCTGCTTTGGACGACAGCCGCTGCCCTGCTCTTGCCGAGGGTTGGCGGGTTCGCGAAGCCAGAATTCAAGAGACTTGAATGAATGTCAAGGGTCCCAAAAGTTGCATCCCATTCAAAAAGTGGGCGGCGTGTTCACCCAGAAGATGCTGGCGGGGCGCGCGCCTGCATTGCGGTAGTGATGCGGCAGTTCGGAGCGGAAGACGAAGGAATCGCCGGCGCAGAGGCGGAAGGTCGAACTGGCGACGGTGAGTTCGACGTCGCCCTCGAGGATATAGCCGACCTCCTCGCCCACATGCTGGATCGGCCCGGCGCTTTCCCCGCCGACCTCGATATGGTGGATGTTGCACTGGAGGAGGTGCCCGTTCGAATAGGGGATGACCCGCTCGAGGCTGATGCCCTCGCCCTGGCGGAGCGGATCGAGGGTGATCAGCGGCCGCGCGCCGCGGCGAAAGACGATGCCTTCATCGCCGTCGCTTTCCTCGAACATCCAGCCGATATTGGTCTCCAGCGCCTGGACGAGGCGGTGCAGCATCGGCAGGGAGGGCGTCGCCTTGCCGTTCTCGATCTTCGACAGCAGGCTTTCCGAACAACCGGCGGCGTCGGCCACGCCCTTCAGCGTCATGCCCCGGATCTGGCGGGCGAGACGCAGGCGCGAACTCAGCCGCATCGACGCCATCTGCTCGTCGGACCCGGGCGGGGCGGCCCGCTCCGCCGTGTCCTTGGCCGCTGATCGTGGTTTCATCGCCATTCGAGGGTTGCCGTTCCTGTGCGGACCGCCGCGCTTTGCGGGGATCCATTGGGAGGGAAGGTGGCGCAAACTTGAGTTTGGTTCAACCTCAATATCGCCTGTCGATACCCCTGCCGGCGATCGCAGGGACGCACGGCTCGCCCCCCGGAGGCGAGGGCGGCCGCCCGAGGCCGGTGCTTTCGAACAGAAAAATGCATCGCCCGGTCAAACGGGGCTTGGCCTCGCCTGCCGCATGGGCGACCCTGTCGCGCAGGGGTGGGAACGCGGGAGCGATCGGACGTCGCGATGCCGGATGATGCACTGACCGATGCGCTATGCCGGATGGGGCTGGTGAACCCCGGCGAGACTGTGCGGTTCGTGCCGCTGACCGGCGGCGTCTCCTCCGACATCCTCCTCGTCGAAACGCCCGGCCGGCGCTTCTGCGTCAAGCGCGCCCTGGCCCGTCTCAAGGTCAGCGCCGTCTGGGAGGCGCCGGTCGGGCGCAATGCCGCGGAGGCGGCGTGGATGCGCGAGGTCGGGGCCTGGCTGCCCCATGCGGTGCCGCAGGTCCTGGGCGAGGATGCCGGCCTCGGCCTCTTCGCCATGAGCTTCCTGCCGCCGGAGGACAATCCGGTGTGGAAGGCCGAACTGCTGGCGGGGCGGGCCGATGCGGCATTCGCGGCCGCCGTCGGCCGGGATCTCGGCCTCATCCACGCCCGCAGTGCCGCCGATCCCTCCATCGCCGTCCGCTTCGCCAACGAGGCGACCTTCGAGGCGATCCGCATCGAGCCCTATCTGCGCGCGACGGGGCGGGCCCATCCGGATCTCGCCGCGCGCTTCGAGGCGCTGGCGGCGGTGACGCTCGCCAGCCGGCATGCGCTGGTGCATGGCGACGTCAGTCCCAAGAACATCCTGGTCGGCAGCATCCCGGTCGGCGGGCAGGGGCCGGTCTTCCTCGATGCCGAATGCGCCTGCCATGGCGACCCGGCCTTCGACCTCGCCTTCTGCCTCAACCATCTCCTGCTCAAGGGCGCGCGGGCCGGCATGCGCCGCGACCTCTATTTCGACGCCTTCTCGGTGCTGGCGGACGCCTATCGCCGGCAGATCGACTGGGAGGCGCCGCTGGCGCTGGAGGCGCGCGCGGCGGCCTTGCTCCCCGCCCTCTTCCTCGCCCGCGTCGACGGCAAGTCGCCGGTCGAATATCTCACCGCCGAGGCCGAGCGCGAGGCGGTGCGCCGTTTCGCACGGCCGCGCATCGCCAAGCCGCCCTCGCGCCTGATCGACATCGCCACAGCCTGGATGCACCCGACATGACCGATCCCGTCATCCTGACCGTCCACGCCCGGCGCATCTGGGATTCGCGCGGCCGCCCCACCGTCGAGGCGGAGGTGCTGCTCAGCGACGGCACGCTGGCGCGCGGCATCGCACCGGCCGGCGCCTCGCGCGGCAGCCGCGAGGCCGTCGACCGGCGCGACGGCGGCCCGCGCCTCGGCGGCTTCGACGTGCAGGACGCGCTTGCCAGCGTGCGCGACGAGATCGCGCCGATGCTCGCCGGCCGCGATCCCTTCGACCAGGCCGCCATCGATTTCGCGCTGGTGGCGCTCGACGGCACGCCCAACAAGCGGCGTCTCGGCGGCAACACTACCGTCGCCGTGTCGCTGGCGGTGCTCCACGCCGCGGCGGCGAGCCGGGGACTGGCGCTGTGGCGCTATCTGGCGGAGGACGAGCCGGTGACGATTCCGCTGCCGGAGATCCAGATCTTCGGCGGCGGCGTCCATGCCGGCCGACGCACCGATATCCAGGATTTCATGGTGATGGCGCCGAAGGCCGGCAGCTTCGCCGAAGCGCTGGAGATCACCGCCGAGGTCTATCGCGCCGCCGGCGCCATCATGGCCGAGCGCGGCCTGCTGCAGGGCGTCGCCGACGAGGGCGGCTGGTGGCCCGCCTTCTCCTCCAACGAGCAGGCCCTCGACACGCTGGTGATGGCCATCGAGCGCGCCGGCTACGTACCGCGGGACGACGTCGCCATCTCGCTCGACGTCGCGGCCTCCGAATTCGGGCGGGACGGGCGCTACCGGCTCGGCCTGGAGGGACGCGAGTTCGATCGCGATGCGATGGCCGACTACCTGCTCGGCTGGTGTGAGCGCTATCCCATCCTGTCGATCGAGGACCCTTTCTCGGAGGACGACGCGGAGGGGCTCAAGCGCTTCACGGCGGCGGTGGGCGACAGCATCCAGGTGATCGGCGACGATTTCCTGGTCACCAATGCCGCGCTGGTCGAGCAGGCGGCGGCGGAACAGACGGTCAATGCCGTGCTGGTCAAGGTCAATCAGGCCGGCACCGTGACGGAGGCGAAGGCGGCCTGCGAGGCGGGGCGCCGCGCCGGCTTCGGCACCATCGTGTCGGCCCGCTCGGGCGAGACGGAGGACGTCGCCATCGCCCATCTCGCCGTCGGCTGGAATGCCGGCCAGCTCAAGGTCGGCTCCTTCGCCCGTTCCGAGCGCATGGCTAAATGGAACGAGGTGCTGCGCATCGAGGAGGCCCTGGGCGCCAAGGCCCGCTTCGCCGGGCTGGACGCGATGCCCTTCCGCCGTCGGCCGGCGGCCTGAGCGACGCGCCGCGGCGGACGGGGACCTTCGCCGCCAAACGACAGTGGCGAGCCCTTTCGCCTTGATCTATCAAGCGCAAGGCGGGACCTTGCGCGCCCCGCCCAAGCGCTCGGACGAGGCGCGGCCTCGCCGGCGGATTTGCCCCAAGGAGATTTGGAATGACGTCTTTCGCCTCCGTCGCCGGCCCGAGATGGGTGACGCTCACGAGCCATCGGGCCTGGCTGCTGCAGCAGGCCGACAACCTCTTCTCCTTCTTCGAAAAGCGCAGCGTCAATCCGCTCGGGGGCTTCTACGATCTCGACACCGAGGGCAGGCCGCAGCCGCCCGGCATTCCGCCGGGCAGCAAGCCCGGCCGCCAGCTTCATGCCACCACGCGCATGGTGCATTGCTTCGCCATGGCGCAGCTCATGGGCCGTCCGGGCGCCGACGTCCTCATCGACCACGGCATGGACTTCCTGTGGAACGGCCACCGGGATGCGGTGAACGGCGGCTATTTCTGGGGCGTCGGCTATGACGGGCCGACCGACGACACCAAGCAGGCCTATGGCCACGCCTTCGTGCTGCTGGCCGCCTCCAGCGCCAAGGTCGCCGGCCATCCCGACGCCGACCGCTTGCTCGCCGATATCTCGACCGTCCTGTGGGAGCGCTTCTGGGAGGAAGAGCACGGCGCCGTCGCCGAGGAGTTCACGCGCGACTGGAAGCCCTACGACCAGTATCGCGGCCAGAATTCCAACATGCATCTGACCGAATCGCTGATGGCCGCCTTCGAGGCGACCGGCGACGGCACCTATCTGCGCAAGGCCGAGCGCATCGCGGACCTGATCGTCCGCCGCCACGCGGCGCAGAACGGCTGGCGGCTCGCCGAGCATTTCACGGTCGATTGGCAGCTGAACAAGGATTATGCCGGCAGCCCGGTGTTCCGCCCCGCCGGCACGACGCCGGGCCACTGGCTCGAATGGGCACGCCTGCTGCTGCAGCTGTGGGAACTCGGCGGCCGCAAGCTCGAATGGCTGCCGGACGCCTCGCGGAACCTCTTCCGCCAGGCCGTCGCCGAGGGATGGGACGCCGGGAAGGGCGGCTTCTACTACACCCTCGAATGGGACGGTTCCCCGCGCATCCGCGGCCGCTATTGGTGGCCGTGCTGCGAGGGCATCGGCGCCGCCGCCTTTCTCAACGCCGTCGATGGCGATGCCTTCTACGAGGAATGGTACCGCAGCATCTGGAATTTCAGCGCTGCCCACCTGATCGACCGGGTGAACGGTGGCTGGTTTCCCCAGCTCGATGACGAGCTCGAGCCGAACACCGGCCCCTTCTACGGCAAGATCGACATCTACCACGCCTTGCAGGCCTGCCTCATTCCGCTGCTGCCCACCACCGGCAGCATCACCCGCGGGTTGCTGACGACGGGAATCAAGCTGTAGCATCTTCGGGCTGCCCCTCCTCGCCTTCTCCCCGCAAGCGGGGAGAAGGAAATGGCTGGCACCGTGTCAAGAGAAGCGAGCTGCAGAAGCGAGCTGCGAGATGAAGGTTTTTCGGGCTTTTCGCGACGCGGAAGTCCCCTCGCCCCGCTTGCGGGGAGAGGATAGAGGTAAGGGGCCGTGCTGCCGGGCAGGCGCTCTCATCTTCAACCATGGGCGGGGACGAGTCAGCAAAATGCGCTTTGCGCCCCACGGAGGGAAAGCGCGGACAGGGATGTCCGCGCTCCCGGGGGGGTTACCCGCCGACCATCAGCTTGACGATCTCGTCATGATTGGTGTCGGCGATGCGCCGTTCGCCGGCCAGCGTGCCGCGGCGCAGGACGATGATGCGGTCGGAAACCGCGAAAATGTCCTGCAGGTTGTGCGAGATGAAGATGATGCCGCGCCCCTGCGCCTTGAGCGTCTTGATCAGCGAGACCACCTTGCGCTGCTCGGGGACGCCGAGGGCCGCCGTCGGCTCGTCCATGATCAGGACCTGGGCGTTCCAGTACACCGCCCGGCCGATCGCCACGGCCTGGCGCTGGCCGCCCGAGAAATTGCCGACCGGCGAGTCCAGCCGCGTGACGTGGAAGTCGAGCAGCGCCATGGTTTCCTGCGCGGCCTTGGCCATGCTGCGGCGGTCGAGCACCGGCAGGAAGCCGAAGGCGCGCCGCATCGGCTCGCGGCCAAGGAAGATGTTGGCGCCGATCGACAGATTGTCGGCGAGGGCGAGGTCCTGGTAGATCGTCTCGATGCCGTGGCCGCGCGCCGCCTCGGGCGTGGCGAAGTGCACAGCCTCGCCCTTGAGCCGGATTTCGCCGGCGTCGGCCTGGTAGACGCCGGAGATCGTCTTGATCAGGGTCGACTTGCCGGCGCCGTTGTCGCCGGCGAGGGCGACGACCTCGCCGGCGTTGAGCGCCATCGAGACGCCGTCCAGCGCCGAGACGCCGCCGAAGCGCTTGGAGACCGAACGGACTTCGAGGAGGGGCTGCGTGTCGATGGCCATCAGTGCCGTCCTCCGATGCGGCGCTGCGTCTGGTCGACGAGCACCGAGATGATGATGACGACGCCGACGGAGACGAATTGCCAGAACGGTTCGACATCGATGAAGACGAGGCCGTACTGGATGACGGCGATGACGAGGGAGCCTGCGACGGTGCCGAAGATCGATCCCGAGCCGCCGAACAGGCTGGCGCCGCCGATGACGACCGCGGCGATGGAATCGAGCAGCAGGGGCTCGCCGGCCTGCGCCGCCCCGGCGGTGAAGCGGGCGGCATAGAGCACGCCGCCGATGCCGGCGCAGATCGCGGACAGGATGTAGAGCCTCCTCGTGTGGCGGCTGACATTGATGCCCGCCCGCAACGCGGCCTGCTCGCTGGCGCCGATGGCATAGGTGTGCTGGCCGAAGCGGGTCTGCGACAGCACGTAATGCATCAGGATGAGGAACAGCACGGTGATGACGACGACGGTAGGCACGCCGAGGATGCGGCCGTTGCCGAGCGCGGAAAACCAGCTGTTGGAGACGGGAACTGTGGTGCCGCCGGCCAGCAGGAACGCCGCCCCGCGGGCGACGCCATACATGCCGAGGGTGCCGATGAAGGGCGGCACGCGCAGCTTGGAAATCAGCAGGCCGTTGACGAGGCCGGGAATGATGGCGACGGCGACGCCGACGATCACGCCGAGGAGCATTGCCGGAAAGGGCGGGACATAGCCGCCGATCATGTTGATGGCATGGGCGCAGACCACGGCGGAAAGGCCCATGATGAAGCCGATCGAGAGGTCGATGCCGCCCGAGATGATGACGAAGGTCGACCCCAGCGCCAGCAGCAGAGGCGCCACGGCGAAGATGGTGACCGATTGCAGATTATAGACCGAGAACAGGAAGCTGACGCCATATTGGTAGCGCGCCCAGGTCTCGAAGAAGATCAGAAGCAAAGCGAGGAACAGCCAGGCTCGCAGATCCGCGATGCGGGTGAGCCAGACACGGGAGGAGGACGCTGCGGGCTGCACAGGCTGGTCCAGGGTTGATTGGGCTGACGACATGTGCCGCTCCGTTGGATGACAGGGGAGGGCGCCGCCGCGCTGTCGGCCCGGCGGCGCAGCGGTTCACTCCTTGTAGACGAAGCGCGAGACGTTGGGATCGTCGAGGTTCGTCTTGTCCATCACGGTGAAGCCGGTGCCGATGGAGACCGGGATCGACTGGCCGGTCAGATGGGCATAGGCCGAAACGACGCCGTAATAGCCGATCTCCGAGGGGTGCTGGGCAATGGCGATGTCGATCAGCCCGGACTTGATGTTGGCGACGATGGAAGCGGGCGCGTCGAAGGCGGCGACGCGGACCTTGCCGCTCTGGCCGGCCTGCTCCACGCCATTGGCGGCGCCGAGGGCGGAGAACAGATTGGCGCCGAAGACACCGGCGAGATCGGGATTGCGGGCGAAGACGGACTGGAACTGCGAGGCCGCCTTGTTGGCGTCGTCGTCGTTGAACTGGGTTTCGAGGACGGTGATGTTCGGATGGCTCTTCAGCTCGTCCTTGAAGCCTTCCTCACGCTGGTCGGTCGTGGAGACGCCGGGCTTCACGTTGGAGACGTAGACCTTGCCCTTGTCCCCGATCGCCTTGGCCAAAGCCCGCGCGGCGATGCGGCCGCCGAGGATGTTGTCGGAAGCGATGTAGGAAAGCGGAAAATCAGCCTCGCCCGAGCCGCTCTGGTACTGGCCGTTGCCGATGAAGGTATCGACGGTGATGACGGGGATGCCGGCGTCGGCAGCCTTCTTCAGCGGCTGGACGAGCTGCACCTTGTCGGTCGGCGCGATCAGGATCGCATCCGGCTTGCGGGCGATCACCGCGTCGAGGACGGGCGTCTGCGTCACCGGATTGAAGTCCGGCGCGCCCTGGAAGACGAGGTTGACGCCGAGCGCATCGGCGGCCGCCTGTGCGCCCTTGTGCATGGCGATGTAGAAGGCGTCGGTCGTCAGCCCGGGGATGAGGGCGATGGTGAATTTCTTGTCCGCCGCGTGGGCGGAGCCCATCAGCATGCTGGCGCCCACCGTGAGCGCTGCAAATGCAGTCAGCACTTTCTTCATGAGGTTCCTCCGTTGATCGTTGTTATGGGTCGTTCGAGGCCACGGCTGCGGCTCTCCTTCGCTTGAGAGCTGCCGCAACCGAATGACGGGAATGAAGACCGCCGCACCGGCAGGGGCGGATCGATGCTTCGCAGGCCTGGCGAGGCACCGATGATCGATCCGCGGCGGACCGGCAGAAGGCGAAATGGTTTCAGGCCGAAATATCTGCACGCCGGGCGAAGCATCGAGCCCGCCGCGCATCGTCTGTCCCTCCGGATCATCTTCTTGTTTCTGAGTGCGAGCCTATGTGCCGCTCGTGCACGCGTCAATTGAATTTTTTGCGCGCGGAAAAATTGACGCGCGGCGCGTGCGTTGCAATCAGTCGCTGAGAGCTATGGAATTGATACTATGGTTCAAATTCCTGCTGCCGACCATGGATGACGCACGGAATTCGCCGCGGCGCCCCTCCGGTCGTGCGACATCGCAAAGAGATATATTTCCACGCGTAAAATATTCTGATAGCCTATCTCGGCCCGGTGCCTGCGGAACACGCGATGGCGGCCCCGCGGCGCCTCGCCCGAGGCATGGCAGATCTGGGACCGCGCAGCACCGTGCAGAAGATCAGGAACATGGCGGAGTTCGCGCAGCTGAGCGGAATCTCGCGTCCGACGGTCTCCAAATATTTCAACGATCCCGCCAGCGTCAGGAAGTCGATCCGCTCCAAGATCGAGCGTGCGCTGCTGAAATACGACTACCGGCCCAATCTTTTCGCCGTCAATCTCAACAAGAGGAAGCCGAAGATCATCGGCGTCATCGTGCCCGATACCTCGGACATGTTCTATTCGGAGATGGTGCGGCATATCGAGATGCGATGCGCCATCGACGGCTATTTCGTGCTCGTCCTCAGCTCACGCGGGGATCCGCTGCTCGAGGCGCGCTCGATCGACACGCTGCTCTCGCTGAAGATCGCCGGCGCCATCATCGCGCCGCTCGGGATCCGTACCGACGCGGCGCTGATGGAGAGCCTGCGCGCCCATATCCCGATCGTCTATCTCGATTCGTCCCTGCATGACGGCTCGCCTTTCGTGGGCACGGACAACGAGCAGAGCATCGGCCTGATCACCGACTATCTCTGCCGCACCGGCACGCCGCCGACCTTCTTCGAGATGCCGGCCGTCAATCACAATGCCGCGGAGCGCAGGGACGCCTATGTCCGGACGATGGAGCGGCTCGGCTTCCAGCCGGAGGTCGTCGGCGTCACCCGTCAGACGGACTGGCGCTTCGAGGAGATCGCCTATGGCGAGGCGCTGCGCGTCCTCGACGGCAAGGGCTTCCCGACCTCGACGCTGCTCTGCGCCAATGACCGCATCGCGGTCGGCGTCATGGCGGCGGCCTTCCAGCGCGGCGTCAAGGTCGGCCGGGAGGCCGATTGCCGGCTCCGGGTCGCGGGGCACGACGACCAGCCCTATAGCCGCTTCGGCTGTCCGCCGCTGACCACGGTGGCTCAGGATTTCAGCCGCCTCGGCAGCCTCGGCGTGGAGATGCTGCTCGCCGAGGTCGAGAGCGAGACGCCGGGCCCGCCGGAAGGTGCGCGGCAGATGCGGGTCGAGGCACGGCTGATGATGCGCGCATCCGCCTGACGGAGGGCGGACGCAATTTCAAGAACAGAAGACAAAACAAGAGACGTCAAGGAAGGGCAGGACGGCATGGCGGGTGCCATTGTCACGATCGGCGAGATCCTTGTGGAGATCATGGCCGTGGAGAAGGGGAACGGCTTCCTGGCGCCGCAGCCGCTGATCGGGCCGTTCGCCTCCGGTGCGCCGGCGATCTTCATCGACCAGGTGGGCCGCCTCGGCCATCCCGCCGCGATCGTCTCGGCCGTCGGCGACGATGATTTCGGCCGGCTCAACTTGGCGCGCCTGCGGGAGGACGGGGTCGATGTCTCGGCGGTGGCGATCCATCCGGGCGCGGCCACGGGCAGCGCCTTCGTGCGCTACCGGCCCGACGGCGCCCGCGATTTCGTCTTCAACATCCGCGACAGCGCCAGCGGGCGGATCGACCTCGACAGCGAAGCGCTGGCCGTGCTGGCGCAGGCGGGCCATCTGCATTTCACCGGCTCCTCGCTCGGCATTCCCGCCATCCTCGGCATCGCCGAACGGGCGGTCGATATCGTCAAGAGCCGGGGGGGCACGGTTTCGTTCGACCCGAACGTCCGCAAGGAACTCCTGGGCGATCCGGGCTTTCGCCGCGCGCTCGAGGCGGTGATGGCCGCCACCGACATCCTGCTGCCCTCCGGCGACGAATTGCACCTCATCGCGGGCGTGGAGGATGAAGCGGAGGCGGTCCGCAGTCTGCTGGCGCGCGGCGTGGCCGAGATCGTGCTCAAGCGCGGCGCCGGCGGGGCGAGCCATTTCGACCGGACCGGGCGGACCGATGCGCCGGGCTTCGTGGTCGAGGAGATCGATCCGACCGGGGCGGGCGACTGCTTCGGCGCCACCTATCTGGTCTGCCGGCGGCAGGGCATGCCCGTCGCCGAAGCGCTGCGCTACGCCAACGCGGCCGGCGCGCGCACCGTCACCGTGAAGGGACCGATGGAGGGAACGTCGGGCTTCGCCGTGCTCGACGCGTTCATCGCGACGACGAAGGGAGCCGGGGCGTGACCATTCTCCAGGACCTCGTCGACGCCCGCCGCCGCGGCGCGCCCCGCGGCATCACCTCGGTCTGCTCGGCCCATCCGGTGGTGATCGAGACCGCCCTGGCGCATGGACGCGACCTCGGCGCGCCGGTGCTGATCGAGGCGACCTGCAACCAGGTCAATCAGGACGGCGGCTATACCGGCATGACGCCGGCCGATTTCCACCGTTTCGTGCTGGACAGGGCCGGCGCCTGCGGGTTCGACAGCGGCCGCCTGGTGCTGGGCGGCGATCATCTCGGACCCAATCCGTGGCGCCATCTCGACGCCGCGCAGGCGATGGACAAGGCCGAGGCGATGATGACGGCCTTTGTCGCCGCCGGCTTCGCCAAGATCCATCTCGATGCCAGCATGGGCTGCCGGGGCGAGCCGGAAGCGCTCGACGACGAGACGACCGCCCGCCGCGCCGCCCGGCTGACCCGCGCCGCCGAGAAGGCCGCGCGCGAGGCCGGCCTGCCGCCGCCCGTCTACATCATCGGGACGGAAGTGCCGACGCCGGGCGGGGCGCTGCACGCGCTCGACGGCCTGCAGCCGACCTCGGCCGCGGCGGCGCGCCGGACGATCGCCACGCACCGCGAAATCTTCCGCCTGGAAGGCGTGGAGGAGGCCTTGGAGCGCGTCATCGGCGTTGTCGTGCAGCCCGGCGTCGAATTCGGCCACGAGGACGTCGTTGTGTATGAGCCGGAAAAGGCTCGCGAGCTCGTGGCCGTTCTCGACGACGAACCCTCCCTCGTCTTCGAGGCCCATTCCACCGACTACCAGCCGCGCGACAGGCTGGCCCGCCTGGTGGCGGACGGCTTTGTGATCCTCAAGGTCGGGCCGGGCCTCACCTTCGCCCTGCGCGAGGCCCTGTACGGCCTCGACCTGATCGCCGGCGAGCTGGAGCCGGGCTATGCCGAACGCTCGCTGACAAAGGCGATGGAGGCGTTGATGCTGGCGGAGCCGGGCTATTGGCAGCGCTATTATCACGGCGGCCCGGCCGAGCAGCGGGTGCTGCGCCATTACAGCTACAGCGACCGCATCCGCTACTACTGGCCGCATCCGGCCGCGATCCGCGCGGTGGAAGCCCTGGCGCGAACCCTCGCCGGCCGCGCTCTTCCGGCCACGCTGGTGCACCAGTTCCTGCCCGCGGCGGACAATGCCGGCAATGGTCGCGATGCGCCGCTGGACATGGCCGCCTGCCTTGCGCTCGCGGTGCGCCGGGTGCTCGACGATTATGCGTCGGCGGCGGCACCGGAGGCGGGGAGGTCGGAAGCGGCCGGCTGAGCCTCGGGACCCCGCGAGGAGAAGCGCCGTCCGTCAGACGGCATCCCAGAGGCGGCCGTCCATGGTGAGCAGGTCCTTGAAGCGGTCGATGACGACGTCCGGTGCGGGATTGATGGGCTTGCCCTCCGCCTCGCGCGCATAATGGCCCTGCCGCACGAAGATGGTCGTCAGCTTGTCGCCCATCACCCGCTTCATCTTGGCGAGCAAATGCGGCTTGTCGTCCACCATGGCGTAGTGGCGGGCCGGGAAGTGGCGCTGCACCGAATCGAGCATCTGCTCCTTGTGCAGATAGATCATCACGCGCCCCTCCACCGCGTCCCACAGGCCGGCGCGCTGCGCCTTGCGCGGTTGGAAGACGATGTCGCCATCGGAGAGGATGGCCGGCGTGCTGAACGTCTTGAGATGCTGGATCGTTTGGAGCGCCTCGGGGAAGACGCGGTTCGCGAAGGGATATTCGAGCAGGAACTGCGACATCTGCAGCAGGTCGGGATCATCGTCCAGGCCGTCCCGGAAAAACTGGAGGGCGGCGAGATAATCGGCATAGCCGAATTCGTCCCGGATCTTGTCGTAGATCCCCCAATAACGCTCGCGATGCTCGGCACCGAAGACATCCTCGATGTGGTTGCCGAGATCGGCCGTGAAGCCGTCATTGTCGAGAAGGGTGTTGTCGATGTCGAGCAGGAAGACGAGTTTTGTTTCGGCAGGCAAGGCTGGGCTCCCCGAGGCGGCGGACAGGAAAAAGGACCGGTTTCCGGAAGGGTAGGGCGCATTTCGCCGGAGCGCGAGCCAATTCGCAAGCCGGATTCGGCCGGCGAGGGTGAATTGCTACCTGAGATTGTCGGTCCGGCCCGGCGGGGCGTGAGACGGGTGCCGAGCCTGCCCCCAAGCGCGCGGCAACTGGCTCGTCCATGCCGATTGTGCATGGCGGCGATGCAAGGATAGAAGACCGTATGTCTCGTATTGATGCGCGCCAGGGTCGCTGCGCCCTGCGCGACGGGAAGGCTTCGTGCATCGCCAAGCGCGCGCACGGGCAGGAGGGCCGGGCGAGGGCGTGGGTGCTGAACGGCGATTTTCCGGTGTTTTCAAGCGGTTGGTGTCATGTATCTTGCGAAACTGTCGGAACGATCCCATGTGAGGAGGCGTCGGCCCGGCATTCCTGCAAGGCGTCGGGCGGCGTTTAGGAAGCCGTTCCGGTTGTGCAAGGGTCGGTCGCTCTTCTCTTGATCACAATTATTTCAATCCGAAGCGTCTCGTTTTCTATTGCCATGTGAGACGCACCGTCTTATAACCTCCCTCAACGGACGACGCATTGCCGCCCGATCATCAAGGACAAAAATCATGAAGACGATCATTGTTTCATCGCTGGCTGCCGCGGGTCTGGCTCTCTCGATCTCCTCGGCCTTCGCTTTCAGCAACAGCCCCGATGGCCAGGTCATCACCGGCGGCAACGTCCCGGCGGTCACCAGCCACCAGTCGGCCCCCGCCCACTTCCTGTCGGGCGCCGCGCAGGCCGACAGCGATTTCGGCCTCTCCTCGAATGCCGTCGAGGGCCGTGACTTCCTCGCTGCCCAGAAGGGCCGCTACTGACTCTGACGGCTCCCTCGGGAGCCGGTCTCCGCCGCATCGAACGCCGGCGGGGGCGACCGTAAAGTGGGTGGACGGGACGCAAGGCCGCAAGGCCGGCCCCGCCGCCCGGCAGGAGCGGGCGGCACGCTGCGTTGCGTGACCGCCTCGAGCCTCCTGCCTTTTCTTCCAGACGATGGATCGCCGGACCGCCGGCATCCTTTTCAGGACGACGACCATGAAGACCCTTGTTGTTTCCACCCTGGCTGCGGCGGGCCTGGCCCTGTCGATTTCCTCCGCCTTCGCCTTCTCCAACAGCCCGCAGGGCCAGGTGATCATCGGCGGCGAAGCCCCGGCCGTCACCAGCTACGCCGCCCCTGACGCCGCCGCCCCCCAGGCCCGCTTCCTCTCCGGCCATGTTTATGGCCAGCGCGCTTCCGAGGACGGCACCCCGAGCCAGAGCTTCGGCCTCTCCTCCAATGCCATCCAGGGCCGCGAATTCCATGCCGTCCAGCAGGGCGGCCACTGGCTCAACGACGAAGGCGGCGAATAAGCCCACCGCCTGAGACGACGGGGCCGACCGGCCCCGCCCGATACCGCCTCCCGACCACCCCGAGCGACCGCTCACGCTTTTTCATCACCCCAGCCCTTTCGACCGATGCCCTTTGCCGGACTGATATGCCGAAGGACTTTTTTCAAGGACCTGCCATCATGAAGACCGTTCTCCTCTCCTCCCTCACCGCCGCCGCCCTCGCTCTGTCGATCTCCTCGGCCTTCGCCCTCTCCAACAGCCCCGAGGGCCAGGTCATCGTCGGCGGCAATGCCCCGGCCATCACCGCCACCAGCCATGACAATGCCGCGCCCCGCCACTTCCTCTCCGGCTCCCAGCAGACCGATCCCGATTTCGGCCTCTCCTCCAATGCCGTCGAAGGCCGCGACTTCCTCAACGCCCAGAAGGGCCGCTACTGAGCCGCGCCGGGCGGGTTTTACGCCCGCACAGGACGCATGAACGGGGACGGACGGCCACGCCCTTCCCCCGCCTCTTTCAAAGCCAAACGATTGCCAGCACCCATTGCGTAGATGATGTCCGCAAGGCCATCCCAATCCGTAGAACCAGCCGATTTTCAGTACCCGTTGCGTATCCGTTGCATGCGTACAACAAGAACGCCGCGCCCCTTCCCAGGGGCGCGGCGCTTTTGTTCGTCGGTATCGATGAGGGCCGAGGCCCTCACGCTCTTTCGGGCAAGGTCAGGCCATAGCGCGCGGACAGCTCCGCAAACGCCGCCACGCTCACCGGATCGACCGGAACGCCGTTGCGCAGGCGCTCGGCTTCGACGGCCCATTCGCGGTCGCCGGGCGCCATCGGCTTGCCCGACGCGCCCTCGGCCGGCTCGGCGGCGCGGATATTGGCGAGATAGCGCGCCATGATCGCACCGTAGATCTCCGGGCCGACGAAGGCGGCGGGGTTGATCGCCAGGGCGAAGCCGCCCATGTCGCGGGGCTTGCCGGTCGAGGCGCCGTACATCGGCGAAAGCTCGGTCGACAGCAGCATGCCGGTCAGGGGCGCGCTGAGGATCTCCACCAGCCCAGCCAGGCCGGCGCCCTTGTAGCCCTGGGCCGCGCCGAGCGGCGAGAGGACGCGAGCCGCGTCGGCGTCGTTGGTCGGCCGTCCGGTTTCGTCGACGGCGACACCGTCGGGCAGGGCAACGCCGAGCGAACGATAGAGCAGCACGCGGTTCATCGGGATCGCGCTCGTCGCCATGTCGAGCAGCCAGGGGCGGTCCTGGCCGGGAGCCGGCGCGCCGACGGCGATCGGGCTCGTGCCGTGGAACGCGTTGCGCCCGTCGAACAGGCGCACGGCGGCATCCGAATTCGCCACCAGCAGGCCGATATGACCCTGCTCCGCCGCCCAGAGCGCATAGGCGCCGGCGGCGCCCATATGGGACATGCGTCGGATCGTCACCGCGCCGATCCCCTGCGACGTCGCGATGTCGACCGCTTCCTCCATGGCGCGATAGCAGGCCAGATGTCCGATGGCGCCATCGGCGTCGAGGACGGCCGTGGCGCCGGAACCGCGCTCGACCACGAGCTGGGGAACGCCGTTGACCTCGCCGCTCGCGATCACCGACAGGTAATAGGGAAGGAGCCGCACGCCATGGCTGTCGACGCCGAGGCGCGAGCCATGCATCATGGCGCGCGTCGCGGCCCGGGCGGAAGGCGCGTCGGCGCCGCCGGCGAGCAGGGCCGATTCGACGAAAGCCTCGAGACTGGCGATGGTATAGCGCTGCGGTTCATTCATGGTAGGGCCTGTGATGACGTGGTTGAAGGTGCAGTCGACGCCTCGGGCGGGTGACCGCGCTCAGGCGTGTCTAGCAGTCTTGTTTCTGCTTTGAAAAAGCAAAATCGAGGCAGCTTGGACCTGCCCGCCTATCTCTCCCTCCGATAGGGATCGTCCTCGCTGTCTTCCGAATCGGCGGCAGCGTTGCTCTCCTCGACGGGGATGGCGTAGACGCCCTTCAGCCAGCGCGACAGATCGATGTCGGCGCAGCGTTTCGAGCAGAAGGGCTTGGTGGCCTCGACGGTCGGCTTGCCGCAGATCGGGCATTTGCGCGGCAGCCGGACGATCGAATCGGAATCGCTCACAGGGTCTCTCTCCAGGTGCCGCGAATCGGAAAGCCGGAGCCTTCCAGCAAGGCAGCGGTCTCGTAGAGCGGCAGGCCGACGACATTGGTATAGGAGCCGACGAGGCGCAGGACGAACACGCCCGCAAGCCCCTGGATGGCGTAGCCGCCGGCCTTGCCGCGCCATTCTCCCGACTCGAGATAGGCATTGATGTCGTCCAGCGAAAGGTGCTTGAACCGCACGCGCGTCTCGACGAGCCGGGTGCGGATCGCCCCCTGCGGGCCGGCGACCGCAACCGCCGTCATCACGTGATGGGTTCGCCCCGACATCAGGCGCAGGCAGGCTTCGGCCTCGGCGGCGATCTCGGCCTTGGGCAGGATGCGGCCTGTGCAGGCCACCACCGTATCCGCCGTCACCGTGAAGGCGCCTTCGAGGTCGGGCCGGCTCGCCAGCGTCACCAGCGCCGCGTCCATCTTGCCGCGGGCGAGCCGCTGCACCAGCGTGCGCGCGGCTTCCCCCCGCTTGGGCGTCTCGTCGATGTCGGTCGGAAGCAGCGCATCGGGCGCACAGCCCATCTGCTCGAGCAGGGCATGGCGGCGGAGGCTGGCGGAAGCGAGGACGAGTTTCGGGCGAGGGATCATGACAGGCCGGCGACGGATTTCGCCCCCTGTGTGGACCAGACCTGCCTTGTTTGCAACGATCTTGCCGATCGCGTTCGGGTGCGGCCTGCGCCGCCTGCCGGGGGCGGAAGGCGGCGCAGGCCGGGGATCGTCCTATTCGCCCTCGGGGAAATCGGCGCCCTCGGTCACCTCGGCCCAGCTGTCGAAATCCTTGGCAAGCTGCTCGAGCTTGATGCGGGCGCCGGCGAGGGCGAGCTTGCCGAGCAGCAGGCGCAGCGGCGCGTCGGGAGCTTCCACCGCCTTGACGATCGCCTGGGCCGCCCGCACCGGATCGCCCGCCTGCTTGCCGCTGATGCCGCGCGTCATCGCGGTGCGGGCCCCCGATGTCTGGTGATAATCGTCGATCGTCTGCGGCGCCTCGTTGGCCGAGCGCCCGGCCCAATCGGTCCGGAACGGGCCGGGTTCGACGAGGAGCACCTTGATGCCGAGCGGCGCCACCTCTTGGGCGAGGGCCTCCGACAGCGCCTCGACCGCGAATTTCGTCGCGTTGTAGAAGCTGAGCGAGGGGAAGGCGCGAAGGCCGCCGACGGAGGAGATGTTGACGATGGCGCCCGAACGTTGCCCACGCATGCCCGGCAGCACCGCGCGCGTCATGGCGGTGAGGCCCCAGACATTGATATCGAACATCTTGTGGACCTCGGCGAGATCGCTTTCCTCGAACGATCCGAAATAGCCGATGCCGGCATTGTTCACGAGCACGTCGATGCGGCCGAAATGATCCTGCGCCGCCTTCACCGCCGCGTCGATCCGGGCCTGGTCGGTGACGTCGAGCCCGAGGACGAGCGCCAGATCGCCCTGGCCCGCGGCGATGTCCTCGACCTGGGCCGGATTGCGGGCGGTCACCACCGTCGGATAGCCGAGGCTGAGCGTCAGGCGCGCGAGCTCGCGGCCAAATCCGGTCGAGCAGCCGGTAATGAACCATACGGGTTTGTCAAAGCTGGGCATGTAAAATCTCTTTTGATGAAAGGTAGCGACGGTGGAGGACCCGGCCCGGGAGCCCTGGCGACAAACTCGATAATATGGCGCAGTCCTTGAAGGAAATCTGTCAAATCGCGGATGGCGGCATGCGCTGCATCAACCGGACGGCGGGCGGCCGTCAGGCGAGGCGGCGTTCCAGCTCGGAATAGAGGGCGTTTTCCGGCTCGAACACGAAATCGAGCATCGCCACGGCGATCGAGGCGGCGCCCTGGCCGGTCAGCCAGGCGGCGAAGTCGAAGGTCCCGGCGGCGGGGACGTGGAAGGTGAGAGGCTGGCCGGCCGCCGGCAGCCCGAAGGGCGCCGTCGCCCCGAAGCCCTGCAACGCCTCGCGCAGATGGCGCTCGCCCGCACCGCGCAGCACGCAGCGGATCTCGCGCTGGGCGGCACCCTTGGCCTTGGCCGCCAGGCGCGACAGCACCGACGCGGCGCCGGCCCGGGCACGCGGGTTCCAGTCCGCCGCCAGCGAGGCGACGAGATTGGCCTGCGATTTCAGGATCACGCCGTCCTCGACGACCTTGAGGGCGTTCGCCGCCAGCGTGCCGCCGGTGGTGGTGATGTCGACGATGAGGTCGGCGGCCCCGGACGCCGGCGCCCCCTCGGTGGCACCCAGGCTCTCGACGATGAGATATTCGGCGACGCCGTGGATCGAGAAGAAGGAGCGCGTGAGGTGGATATATTTGGTTGCCACCCTCAGGCGCCGTCCGTGGCGGTGGCGGAACCCGGCCGCGACGTCCTCGATATCGGCCATGCCGCGCACGTCGATCCAGGATTGCGGCACGGCGACGACGACATTGGCGTGGCCGAAGCCGAGCGGCTGCAGCAGGCTCACCCGTTCGTCGGCGCGCGGAATGCTCTCGCGGATGAGGTCTTCGCCGGTGACGCCGAAATGGATGGCGCCGCTGGCGAGCTGCCCGGCGATCTCGGATGCCGAAAGGAACAGCACCTCGACGTCGGCCATGCCCTGCACGCCGCCGCGATAGTCGCGCGCGCCGCGTTCCTGGACGAAGCGGATGCCGGCACGTTCGAAGAAGGCGACGCAGCTCTCCTGGAGGCGGCCCTTGGAGGGGATGCCGAGGAGGAGGGGGGCGGGCGAGGAATTGGCGCCGGTCATCACAGTTCTCCACCGAAGCGGTCGATCCAGATCGAGCAGCCGATGGCGGGGATCGGCTCCGCGGATCCGAGCTGCGACATCAGGCGGTCGTAACGGCCGCCGCCGACCAGTTGCGGCGCCCCCGGCCGGCCCGGATCGTGCAGCTCGAAGACGAAGCCGGTGTAATAGTCGAGCCGCCGGCCGAAGGCGGTGGCGAAGCGGATGGTGCCGACATCGATGTCGCGCGCCGCGAAGAAGCCGGTCCGCTGGTCGAAGGCATCGAAGACGCCGTCGAGAGCGAGCCCGGCGTCGTCGGCGATGGCACGCAACTGGGCCGAGGCGCCGTCCGGATCGCCCGCGACCGCGAAGATGCGCCGGGTGATCGCGACCTTGTCGGCGTCGACGCCCATGCCGGAGGACAGGGCGGCCTGTTCGAGGAAGCGGTCGGCGATCTCGTCGACGCTGCGCCCGCCGACCGGCTGGATGCCGGCGATCGACAGGAGATCGGCGACGGCTGCGCGGGCCGAGCCCGGATCGGTTCCCTCCAGTGCGGCGAGGAAACCGGCATAGGCGGCCGCCCCGTTCTTCGGCGCGCTGCTGCCGAGGCGGGCGAGGTCCTCGTCGAGATTGCGGGAATGCTGCAGGTCGCTGGCGAAGCGGCGGCGCCAGACCGGCGGCAGGTCGAGCGCGTCCAGCATGGCCGAGACGACGCCGGCGTCCCCCATGCGGATCTCCGCCGCGGACAGGCCGAGATCCGCCGCCGCCTCCAGCGCGATCGCCAGCATCTCGGCGTCGGCCGCTGGCAGGTCGTGCCGGCCGTAATTCTCGAACCCGGCCTGCGGGAATTCGCCGGGGCCTTCGGCGCGCAGCCGGAACACCGGTCCGCGATAGGCATAGGCGCCGATGGCGCCGGCCCCGGCTTCCTTCAGGAAGTGCAGCGAGACCGGAATGGTGAAGTCCGGCCGCAGGCAGAACTCGTGTCCTTCCGCATCCGTGGTCAGGAAGGCCTGACGGCGCATGTCCTCGCCCAGGAGGTCGAGGAAGAGGTCGGCCGGCTGCAGGATGGGCGGGTCGATCAACGCATAGCCGGACCGCTCCGCGAGGGCATCGAAGGCGTCATAGGCGGGATGGGGCATCGGTCAGGGGTCCATCGACGAACAATTCTCGGCCTTCTAACAAGATCGGCCCGCTTGCGCGACAGCGAAAGCCGGCCGGGCCTCGTCATCCCCAGCGAGGCTGCAGGCCGGAGAGGAACGAGCGGACGACCGAACCCCTTCGCCGCGCCGGGACGGCAGGAGAATGTCCAGACAGATTTCGGGACGTGCCGGCGACCTATGGCCGATCGAGCGCCGGCCATCTCGCCCTGGAGAAACGCCAGAGGGCGTAGATGTTGACCAGCGGCACCAGGGTCAAAAGCGACCACCACCCGCTATAGCCGGCTCGATTGAGGATGCGAACGAGCGATACCCAGTACACGATGGCAACGCCAACGTAGATCAGCAGTATCAGCCAGTGCCAGATCGAAAAACTGTCCATTGCCGTCGCCCCGCCCTCATGCAAATGAGGCTATCACAACGCCTGCCGCGTGCAAGCGCCTGCCCGGCCACGGACCCGCATGGCCGCCTCTGCGGGAGGGAAGTCAGCCTCCGGCCAGCATCGCCCGCACCGTCGCCACCAGCTCGCCGCGCGGCACCTGGCGCTGCGCGACGCGCGCCTCGCGCCATTCGGCATTGTCGGCGATGCCCTTGGCCATCTCGGCGCCGAGGGCGAGGTCCTTGAGCTGCACTTCACCCTTGTCCGCCTCGTCCGAGCCCTGGATCACCACGATGGGGGCCTTGCGCCGGTCGGCGTAGCGCAGCTGCGCCTTCATGCCGGAACCGCCGAGATAGACCTCGGCGCGGATGCCGGCCTGGCGCAATTCGGTGGCCATGGCCTGGTAGTCCGCCAGGCGGCCCTGGTCCATCACGCAGACCACGACCGGCCCCTTTTCGTTCGACGTATCGACGCGGCCGAGCGCCGTCAGGGCGGAAAGGAGGCGCGAGACGCCGATGGAAAAGCCGGTGGCCGGCACCGGCTCGCCGCGAAAGCGGGCCACCAGCCCGTCATAGCGGCCGCCGCCCGCCACCGAGCCGAAGCGCATCGGCCGGCCCTGCTCGTCCTTGACCTCGAAGGTGAGCTCGACCTCGTAGACCGGCCCCGTATAATATTCGAGGCCGCGCACGATCGAGGTGTCGATGACGACGCGGTCGGTGCCGTAGCCGGACTGCTCGACCAATTGGGCGATGCGGGCGAGCTCCTCGACGCCCTCGCTGCCGCCCTTGGAGCCCTGCACCAGCGGGCGCACGCGATCGAGCGTCTCCGCATTGGTCCCGCTCTGCCCGGTGACGTAGTCGAGGATCGTCTGTGCCTGGGTATCGTCGAGCCCGGCGCCCTTGGTGAAGTCGCCCGATTCGTCCTTGCGGCCGCCGCCGAGCAGATCGCGCACGCCCTGCGCGCCGAGACGGTCGAACTTGTCGATGGCGCGCAGGACGGTGAGGCGTCGCCCGGCATTGTCCTCGCCGTCGAGCCCGATCGCTTCCATGATGCCGTCGAGCACCTTGCGGTTGTTGACGCGCACGACATAGGCGCCGCGGGGAATGCCGAGCTTCTCCATCGTGTCGGCGGCCATCATGCAGATCTCGGCGTCCGCCGCGACGGAGGGAGCGCCGACCGTATCGGCATCGAACTGCATGAACTGGCGGAAGCGTCCCGGCCCCGGCTTCTCGTTGCGGAAGACATAGCCGGCGCGATAGCTGCGATAGGGCTTGGGCAGGGCGTCGAAATTCTCGGCGACGTAGCGGGCGAGCGGCGCCGTGAGGTCGTAGCGCAGCGACAGCCACTGCTCGTCGTCGTCCTGGAACGAGAACACGCCTTCATTGGGGCGGTCCTGGTCGGGCAGGAACTTGCCGAGCGCATCGGTGTATTCGACGAAGGGCGTCTCCACGGGGTCGAAGCCGTAGAGCTCGTAGACCTCCTGGATCGCCGCCACCATGGCGCGCGTGGCCGCGATCTCGCCGGCACTGCGGTCGACGAAGCCCCGCGCCTGCCTCGCCTTGAGTTTCTGCTTCTTGTCGCCAGCCATGATGTTCAATTCCGAGAATGTCGCCGTTGTTTAGCAGCAATGGCCTCGGGGGCAACGTTCTTTGTCCCGGCGCACAAGCGTTTGCGCCCCGACGCAGGGCGAATGAAGGCGTTCGGCCGGAAGGCGTTAGCGCCTTTCCCGGAAGAAATCCCGCAGCAGGGCCCGTGCGGCACCGGCGTCGATGCCCGAATAGATCTCGGGCCGGTGATGGCAGGTCGGCGACGAATAGAGCCTGACGCCGTTCTCGACGGCACCGCCCTTGGGGTCGTCGCAGCCGAAATAAAGACGCCTGATGCGGGCAAAGGAGATCGCCGCCGCGCACATCGGACAAGGCTCCAGCGTGACGTGAAGATCGGCGTCGACCAGCCTTTCGCTGCCGAGCGCCGCCGCGGCGGCACGGATCGCCAGCATTTCCGCATGGGCGGTCGGGTCGGCGCGCTCGATCGTGCGGTTTCCCTCGCGGGCGAGAATCACTCCGTCCTTGACGACAACCGCGCCGACGGGTACCTCCCCACGATCCCCAGCGGCACGCGCCTCTTCCAGCGCCAATTCCATGATCGAGCGCTTCATCTCGTTACGCGCCGCCTTTTCTGCTAAGAGCACTAGATGTCCGACGATAAACGATCTGGCGGCGATGGCCGCAAGCCCCCCCGTGGGCCGAAGAAGCCTTTTGGCGCTGCGCCTCCCCGCCGGCATGGGGCGGACGGCGACGCGCCGCCGCGTCGCTCCTTCGCTGCGCGGGACGAAGGCGGCGAGAAGCGCGGATCGTCGGGATGGTCGCCCCGTGTCACGCCGGAGCGCGCCGGGGGCGACCCTCCGCGCCGGCCGTACCGTCCGCGTGAAGACCAGGAAGGCGCTTCGCCCCGCCCCCGCAAATTCGAAGGCCGCGGCGATCGGGAGGGTGACCGTCCGTTTCGTCCCCGTCCTCGCGACGACAAGGACACGGCCCGGCCCTCCTTCCGCCCCCGCGGCGAGGAGCGGGGAGGCGACAGGCCGGCAGACCGGCCCTATCGGCCCTTCCGCAAGGACGACCGCAACAATGATCGCCCGGCGCCGGACCGCCGTGCCGGCAGCGGGCCTTTCCGCGGCAAGGACGACCGTCCCGCCCGCGACGGCCAGCGGCCGTATCAGGACCGCCGTCCGGAGGGTCCGTTCGAGGACCGGCCGCGGCGCGGCGGCGAGGGCGGACGTGCCTCCTTCGAGCCGCGCTTCGACGAGCGGCGTGAAGACCGCCCGGCTCGGGGCGCTCCCCACCGTGAACCGCCGCGGGGCGCGGCAGGCAAGGGCAAGCCGGCAGCCGGCAAGCCCGTGGTCGCCACCCCCGCCGTCTCCAAGGCCGCTGCCGTCCAGCCTGCCGCCTCGAAGCCGGCCGTCGCGCCCGCCGAGGGCACGTTCGAAGGCGACCGCATCGCCAAGGTGATCGCCCGTGCCGGTCTCGGCTCCCGCCGCGACGCCGAGGCCTGGATCGAGGAAGGGCGCGTCGCCGTGAACGGCGAGACGCTGACAAGCGCGGCGCGCAACGTCACCGCCGAGGACAGGATCACCGTCGACGGCAAGCCGCTGCCCCGCCGCGAACGCACGCGGCTGTGGCTGTATCACAAGCCCCGCGGCCTCGTGACCACGGAAAAGGACCCGGAAGGGCGGCCGACCGTCTTCGAGAATCTCGATCCGAACCTGCCGCGCGTGATGTCGGTCGGCCGGCTCGACATCAACACCGAAGGTCTCCTGCTGCTGACCAATGACGGCGGCCTTGCCCGCCAGCTCGAACTGCCCAAGACCGGCTGGCTCCGCCGCTACCGCGTCCGCGCCTTCGGCGAGACGGACCAGAGCAAGCTCGATGCCCTGTTCGAGGGGTTGACCATCGACGGCGTCGACTATGGCCGCATCGAAGCCAGGCTGGACAAGGAGCAGGGCGCCAATGCCTGGCTCACGCTCGGCCTGCGCGAGGGCAAGAACCGCGAGGTCAAGAATGTCCTCGCTTCGATCGGCCTCGACGTGAACAGGCTGATCCGGGTGTCCTATGGCCCCTTCCAGCTCGGCGACCTCGCCGAGGGTGCGGTCGAGGAGGTCAAGACGCGAGTCCTGATCGATCAGCTCGGCGCCGACCTGATCGCGGAAGCCGAATGCGAATTCGAGGCTCCCATATTCGAGCGTCCGGCAGCGGAGACGGCCGCTTCCAAGCCTGCCTCCGCCAAGCCCGTGTCCGGCAAGCCCTCCGACCAGGGCTACCGCCGCGGCCTGCGCGTCAAGGGCGAGGACGGCGGCAGCGAGCGCGTGATGCGCGGCAGCCTGATCGAGGATCGCTCCGGGCGCCGCGTGCTGGTGCAGCGCGTCGCCGATGTCCCCGACGACAAACCGGTCAAGCGCAAGCCCTACCGCGACCGGGACGAGGGTGGCGAGCGCTCCTTCAAGCCGCGTCCCTCCTTCCGGGATCGGAACGAGGGCGGCGATCGTCCGCGCCCGTCCTTCCGCGACCGCAATGAGGGCGGCGGCGAGCGTCCCTTCAAGCCGCGTCCTTCCTTCCGGGATCGGGACGAGGGTGGCGACCGTCCGCGTCCGGCCTTCCGCGACCGCAACGAGGGCGGCGGCGAGCGTCCCTTCAAGCCGCGCCCCTCCTTTCAGGATCGGAACGAGGGCGGCGACCGCCCGCGTCCGGCCTTCCGCGACCGCAACGAAGGTGGCGGCGAGCGTCCCTTCAAGCCGCGTCCTTCCTTCCGGGATCGGGACGAGGGTGGCGATCGCCCGCGTCCGGCCTTCCGCGACCGCAACGAGGGCGGCGGCGACCGGCCCTTCAAGCCGCGCCCGTCCTTCCGGGATCGGAACGAGGGCGGCGACCGTCCGCGTCCGGCCTTCCGCGACCGCAACGAAGGTGGCGGCGAGCGTCCGTTCAAGCCGCGTCCCTCCTTCCAGAATCGGAACGAGGGCGGCGATCGCCCGCGTCCGGCCTTCCGCGACCGCAACGAAGGTGGCGGCGAGCGGCCCTTCAAGCCGCGTCCGTCCTTCCGGGATCGGGACGAGGGCGGCGATCGTCCGCGTCCGGCCTTCCGAGACCGCAATGAAGGTGGCGGCGAGCGGCCCTTCAAGCCGCGCTTCGGCGGCAAGCCCGGCGGCAGGCCTTTCGGCGGCGGCAAGGGCAGGCCCGGGGGCGGACCGTCCGGACGCGGTCCGCGCCGGGACGGCTGATCGCGCGATCCATGCGTATCATCGGCGGGCAGTTTCGCGGCAAGCAGCTGGCGGCACCGAAGTCGGACGCCATCCGTCCGACTTCGGATCGCCTGCGCGAGACCCTCTTCAACATCCTCGTGCATGGCTATGACGATCCGGTGCGTGATGCGCGGGTGATCGACCTCTTCGCCGGCACCGGGGCGCTCGGCTTCGAGGCCCTGTCGCGCGGGGCGCGCTTCGCCACCTTCGTCGACGAAGGCGCCGAGGCACGCGGCCTGATCCGCACCAATATCGACGCGATGGCGCTGGGTGGCCGCACCCGTCTTTTCCGGCGCGATGCGACCAGGCTCGGCGCGATCGGCCCGATCGAGCCGTTTTCGCTCGCCTTCCTCGATCCGCCCTACGGCAAGGACCTCGCGCCGCGGGCGCTGGCCAGCCTGGGGGAGGGGGGCTGGCTCGCCGACGGCGCGCTCTGCGTCGTCGAGGAGGCCGCCGACGCACCGCTGGCGATGCCGCCCCGCTTCCGCCTCCTGGACCAGCGCGACTATACCGGCACGAAGCTGAGCTTCATTGCCTTCAGGCAGACGTGAAATGTGTCGATAACGCGGGGTTCGTCTTGCCGGCCTGTCGATATCCCATCGATTTGGGATATCTTCCAATTTGCACTCCTTCTCCCCATATCAGTTTGATTCTTCTGCCGTTGTCCCGATCGGATCATCAATGACGATTGCACTCATTCCCGGCCTCGCCGGCGCGTCGCATGCGCAGGGGCCGTCGATCACGGATTTCCAGCTCGACAATGGTCTGCAGGTCATCGTCATTCCGGACCATCGCGCCCCCGTGGCCACCCATATGGTGTGGTACAAGGTCGGCGGCGCCGACGAGCCGAAGGGCAAGTCCGGCATCGCCCATTTCCTCGAGCACCTGATGTTCAAGGGCACCGAGAAGAATCCCGGCGGCTTCTCCAAGCAGGTCGCCGAACTCGGCGGCCAGGAGAACGCCTTCACCTCCTATGATTATACCGCCTATTTTCAGCGCGTGGCCAAGCAGCATCTCGGCACGATGATGGCCTTCGAGGCGGACCGGATGACCGGCCTGGCCCTCACCGACGAGGTCGTCGATCCCGAACGCAACGTCGTCCTGGAAGAGCGCAAGATGCGCGTCGACAACGATCCGAACGCCCAGCTGGCCGAAGAGATCGCCTCGGCTTTGTTCACCCATCATCCCTACGGTACGCCGATCATCGGCTGGGAGGACGAGATCGAGGGGCTGACGCGCCAGGATGCCATCGATTTCCACGGCCGTTTCTACACGCCGAACAATGCCACGCTGATCGTGGCCGGCGACGTCTCGCCTGAAGACGTGCGTGCGCTCGCCGAATCGACCTATGGCCAGGTGGCCCGGCGCGCCGAGCCGCCGCCGCGTCTTCGCCCGCAGGAGCCCCGCCAGCGGGCCGATCGCCGCGTCACCCTCGCGGACAAGCGGGTGGAGCAGCCGATCTACCAGCGCCATTGGCGCGCGCCTTCCTATATCCGCGCCCAGAACGGCGAGGGCGAGGTCCTCGACGTGCTGTCGCAGATCCTCGGCGGCGGGCAGACCTCGCGGCTCTACCGTTCGCTGGTCGCCGACCGGAAGATCGCCTCCGCCGCGGGCGCCTTCTATGGCGGATCGGCCGTCGACGAGACGCGTTTCGGCGTCTGGGCGATCCCGCTGCCGGGGGTGACCTTCGACGTGATCGAGGCGGCGATCGACGAGGAGATCGGCCGCATCGTCGCGGACGGCGTCTCCGGCGCCGAACTCGACCGCGCCAAGACGCGCCTCGTCGCCGATGCCATCTATGCGCAGGACAACCAGTCGACCCTGGCGCGCTATTACGGCGCCATGCTCTCGGTCGGCGGCAAGGTCGAGGATCTGCAGCTGTGGCCGCAGCGTATCGCCTCCGTCGAGGCCTCGCGCCTGCCGGAGGTCGCCAAGGCCGTCCTGGTCGAAGGCAAATCGGTGGTCGGACTTCTGGAGGGACAGGGCTGACAGGTCCGTCCGGTTCGGTACTGCGTATTTCTCCGGTTCTCCGCCGGTTCCCTGATTGGGTATTTCGATGATTCAGAAGATCGTCTCGCCTCTCGGTATCGAAGCCTGGCTGGTCGAGGATTATGCGGTGCCGCTCGTCGCCGTCGATTTCGCTTTCCGGGGCGGCACGGCGCAGGACGGCGCGGTTCGGCCGGGGCTCGCCCACATGATGTCCGCCCTCCTCGACGAGGGGGCCGGGCCGCATGACGACGAGGCGTTCCAGCGCCTGATGGAAGAGAACGCGGTGGAATTGTCGTTCCAGGCGGGACGGGACCAGATCAACGGTTCGCTGCGCACCCTCGCCGATCGGATGGAGGCGGGTTTCGACCTTCTGCGCCTCGCCATCACCGAGCCGCGCTTCGAGGAGACGGCGGTCGAGCGCATCCGCCAGAGCCTGATGGCGAGCCTGCGGCGCGAGGCGAGCGACCCGAACGCCGTGGCTTCGCAGACCTTTTTCGCCCATCTCTTCCCCGGCCATCCCTATGGCCGTCCGCCGCGGGGAACGCTCGAGAGCATTGCCGCCATCCCCCGCGACGAAATCGCGGCCCAGCATCGGCGTCTGCTCGCCAAGGATGTGCTGTGCATTTCGATCGTCGGCGCGATCGCGGCGCATGATGCCAGGGACATGCTGGACAAGGTGTTCGGATCGCTGCCGACCACGGCGCTGTTGCAGCCCGTGGCGGAGACCGTGCCCTCCTCCCTCGGCGAACGGCGCATCGTCGATCTCGACCTGCCGCAGACGGTGCTGCAGTTCGGCACCCCCGGCGTGAAGCGCGACAGCCCCTATTACATGGCGGCGCTGGTGCTCAATCACATCTATGGCGGCGGCAGCTTCTCCTCGCGGCTGTTCCAGAAGGTGCGCGAGGAAAAGGGCCTGGCCTATTCGGTCTCGACCCATCTCGGCACGCTGGCCCATGCCGCCTTCCTCGGCGGCGGCGTGGCCACCCGCAACGACCGCGCCGCCGAGAGCCTCGCGATCATCGAGGCGGAAATGATGGAGATCGCTCGCAACGGGCCGACGGCCGCCGAACTCGAAAGCGCGAAGAAATATCTCACCGGCTCCTATGCGCTGCGCTTCGACGCCTCCACCAAGATTGCCAACCAGCTGACGCAGATCCAGGTGGAGAAGCTCGGCATCGACTTCATCGACCGCCGCAACGGTTTGATCGACATGATCACGCTCGACGATACGCGGCGCGTGGCGCGCCGCCTGTTCGGCGGCCCGAAGCCCTTCGTCGTCGCGGTGGGCCGGCCGGAGGGGTTGGCATAGAGCCGGTCCAGGCCCATATCGTCCGGTACCGCCGGGCGATATCTTGGCGTCCCCGAGGACGATTCGCTTCATGGCCATACGCGCGCTTCCGCAGATCCTGATCGACCGCATCGCTGCCGGCGAGGTGGTCGAGCGGCCGGCGAGCGCCGTCAAGGAACTGGTCGAGAACGCCATCGATGCCGGCGCGTCCCGTATCGAGATCGTCACGGAGGGGGGCGGGCAGCGCCTGATCCGCATCGTCGACGACGGCAGCGGCATGTCGGCGGAGGATCTGGCGCTGGCGGTGGAACGCCACGCCACCTCCAAGCTGCCGACCGAGGATCTGCTCGCCATCGACACGCTCGGCTTTCGCGGCGAGGCCCTGCCCTCCATCGCCTCGGTGTCGCGCCTGTCGATCACGACGCGGTTGCGCGGGGGTGAAGGCGGCTCGGCGATCACTATCGAGGCCGGTATCAAGCAGGCCATCCGCCCGGCCGCGATCGGCGAGGGCACCCGCATCGAGGTGCGTGACCTGTTCTACGCGACGCCGGCGCGGCTCAAATTCCTCAAGACCCAGCGCACGGAAGCGGCGGCGATCGCCGATGTCGTCAAGCGCCTGGCCATGGCGCATCCGGGCATCGGCTTCACCCTGGCGGGGGAGGACCACGCCCCCTCGACATGGCCGGCGGACGAGGGGCCGGCCCGCCTCGGCGCGATCCTCGGGGCCGATTTCATCGACAACGCCATCGCCATCGACGCCGCGCGCGGCGATACCCGGCTGCACGGGCATATCGGCCTGCCGACCTTCAACCGCGGCACCGGCCAGCAGCAATATCTGTTCGTCAACGGCCGGCCGGTGCGCGACAAATTGCTGCTCGGCGCCGTGCGCGGCGCCTATGCCGACCACCTGCCGCGGGATCGTTTTCCGGTCCTCGCATTGTTCCTCGAGGTCGCCTCGCGCGACGTCGACGTCAACGTGCATCCGGCCAAGGCCGAGGTGCGCTTCCGCGACGGCGGCCTCGTGCGCGGCCTGATCGTTTCGGCGATCCGCGCCGCGCTGGAGCGCGAATCGGGCCGCGCCTCCTCCGGCAATGCACAGGTCGCGCTCGGCCTGCTCGGCCGCAGTGTCTCGCGGCCGGCCGATGCGGACTGGGACTGGCGGGCCTCGCCGGCGGCACCGAGCCTGCCGATGGGGCTTTCCGAGCCGCGGCAGGTCGGTTTCGACGGGCTGGTGCAGCCTTCCGCCGATGCGCGCGCCGGCGCTGCGCCGGCACCGCCCGACAGTCTCGACCGGCCTCTGGGCGCTGCCCGCACGCAATTGCACGAAACCTATATCGTCGCGCAGACCCGCGACGGCGTGGTCATCGTCGACCAGCACGCCGCGCATGAGCGCCTCGTCTATGAGCGGCTGAAGCGGGAGCGCGCGGCGGCGGGCACCCGCTCGCAGCTTCTGCTGATCCCGGACGTGGTGGACCTCGATCCGGCCGATGTCGAGAGGCTGGCGGCGGCGGCCGGCGACCTCGCGGCGCTCGGGCTGGTGGTCGAGCCCTTCGGCCCCGGCGCGCTGCTGGTGCGCGCGGTTCCGGCGGCGCTCGGTACGCCCGATCCTGCCGCGCTCGTGCGCGATCTCGCCGACGGCTTCGCCGAATGGGGTTCGGAAATCGTGCTGGAACGCCGGCTCGACCATGTCGCCGCCACCATGGCCTGCCACGGCTCGGTGCGGGCCGGACGGCGGCTCCTGCCGGCCGAGATGGATGCGTTGCTGCGCGAAATGGAAGTGACGCCCAATTCCGGCCAGTGCAATCATGGCCGGCCGACCTATGTGACCTTGAAGCTCACCGACATCGAGGCGCTGTTCGGGCGGCGATAGGCTGGATTGCGGCGACAGCCGTCGGTCAAGGGACCGAAGGCACGCCGTCCTATCGATGTGCGCATGCCTTCGGAACGACGGCGAAGAACCCGCAGGATCGCCGGATCCGGCGGGTGACGGATCTTTATCCCTCTCGGCCGCCACTTTCCAATGGCCGGTCCGAAACGCGATGCAGGGGTTGTCCGCTCCATCCCTGCAGCACGAGGGCTCTCAGGCCGGCTGGACGCCGGCGCCTTCCGTCAATGATTGTTCGAGGTGCGCCACAGGCGCTCATACCACGGCTTGTCCTGGCCCGCTTCCGAGGGCAGGGGCTCGTCGCCGTTGAGCGGCGCCGAGGCGAGCGGGGCACGATAGCCGGTAGGCGGGTCGGTCAGCGAATGACGGGGCGGCTCCTGCCCCGGCGCCAGCGGTGTATTGTCCGAATTCGGGCCGAAATTCAGACGCTTCTGGAGCTCGCTCGGCTTCAGCGGACGGGAATCATGCTCCACTTCACGGCTATCCGTCGAGCGGAAGGATTCCTCGGCGCTCGCATGCCGCAGCGTGCCCGCCTTCATTTCTTCCGACGACAGCAGATTGTTGCCGTTGGGGGAGACGCGCGGCTCGGGCAGGTCAGCCTGCCGGCGCTTCTTCTCGTCCGGATCGTCCGGCCAGTTCGGGTCGTTCTCGGCGCTCTTGGCCTTTCCCGGCGACTGCAGGTCGCGCCGGTTCGGCATTACCAGCGGAGCGCGCTCGGAATAATTTATTTCCGGATTGGCGCCGGTCGTGCCGAACATCTTCTGAAACAGGTTCTGGCCGAGGGACTGCGCCTGCGCCGCGCCGACAGGGGCGGTGGTCGCCAGCATGGTCGCGGCAGCCAAACCCATCCAAATCTTCGTCCGCATCATCGATCCCGATTGTTGTAAGAGTGCTGGTGCATGATCTCGAAAATCGCAGAGTTTTGGGGCGAAATCATGCGCAAATAGGGAACTCGGAACATTGCCGCGCCCGGCCGGGGCCGGTCACGTCCCGGGGCAAACCGCATTTCCGTGGAAATGCCCTTCGCCCCGGCCTCTTTGATCTTTGCGTCTTTGCGATTTTTACCGATTCCGTCAAATCGCAACGCGCTCCATGCATTTTCCAGAAAAGCCGATCGACTTTTCGATCGAGAAAATGCGTCAGAACAACAAGTTAGAGAAAAATTACGATTCGATGGAAGCGCAATCCGCTCTAGGAACGGGTCGTCCCCGGATCCTTGTTGAGCACAACGTCATACAGCAGGAGGGCCACGCCTGCAACGATGGCGATATCGGCCACGTTGAAGACGTACCATTCGAACGTCCCGACATGGAAGAGGAAGAAGTCGGCGACGGCCCCGTAGAGCACGCCGTCGATGCCGTTGCCGATGGCCCCGCCGATGATAAGCCCGATGGCGACCGCCCCCGTCCGCGACGTGATCCTGGCGAGCCAGACCACCAGCAGCAGCACGGCGAACAGCCGGAACGAGATCAGCGCCCAGCGCCCGAACTCGCTGTTCTGCTGGAACAGGCCGTAGGACACTCCGCGATTCCACACCAGCACGATGCGCAGGAACGGCGTCCAGTCGAGCGGCCCGTTATTGGCGATGTCGAAGACGTGCAGCGACCAATATTTGTGGACCTGGTCGGCGATGGCGGACAGGACCGCCACCGCAAGGCCGAGCGTCAGAGAGCGTCCCTGGAACGGAGCGGGCATCGTTCACCGCTCTCCCGCGGCGCTTTGCCATTCCCGCATGGCGGCGGCGTCGCGCGGGGTCAGGTCCGGGAAGGCCGGGTCGGCGGTGGCGGGATCGAAATAGCGCCAGGACCGGGCGCATTTGATGCCGCCGGCCTTGGCGGGAACGACGGCGACACCCTCGACGCCGTCGAGGCGGAACGCCTCGGCCGGGCCCTCGCCCTCCACCAGCGTGAGGCCCGAGACGATGCAGACGTCGTCGAACTCCACGCTCTTCAGCAGGCGCAGCGTCACCGCGTCAGCCACGAACACCGTCGGCGCGGCTTCGAGCGGGGCGCCGATGCGCTTGGCCGCGCGCTCCTGCTCCAGCGCGCCGGTGACGACGCGCCGGACGCGCTTGATCACGTCCCATTTGGTCTCGAGCGCCGGGTCGCGCCAATGCGGGTCGGCCGGGGCCAACGGCTCCAGATGCACCGAGCCCGCCTCGCCGAACCGCGACGTCCAGGCTTCCTCGGCCGTGAAGCACAGGATCGGCGCGAGCCAGGTGACGAGTGCGGTGAACAGGCTGTCGACCACCGTCAGCGAAGCCCGCCGGCGGACCGAGGAGGCCGGGTCGCAATAGAGCGCATCCTTGCGGACGTCGAAATAGAAGGCGGAGAGTTCCGACGTCATGAAGGCGGCGAGCAGCGACACCACGCGCTTGTAGTCGTAGCCGGCATAGGCCGCCTTGACCTGCGGCGCCAGCTCGGCGAGGCGGTGCAGCATCAGCCTCTCGAGTTCCGGCATGTCGGCGAAGGGCACGGCCTCGCCGGGCTCGAAATGCGCCAGCGTGCCCAGCATCCAGCGCAGGGTGTTGCGCAGCTTGCGGTAATTGTCCTCAGCGGTCTTGAGGATCTCCGGCCCGATGCGCTGATCGTCCCAATAATCCGTCGTCGCCACCCAGAGCCGCAGGATGTCGGCCCCGGAGCGCTTGATGATGTCCTGCGGCGCCACCGTGTTGCCGATCGACTTCGACATCTTGCGCCCGCGTTCGTCGAGCGTGAAGCCATGGGTGACGACGACGTCGTAGGGCGCGCGGCCGCGCGTGCCGCAGCTTTCGAGGAGCGAGGAGTGGAACCAGCCGCGATGCTGGTCCGAGCCTTCCAGATACATCACCGTGTCGGTGCCGCCCTCGATCTTGCGGCGAATGCCGGCGAGGCCCGGGAAGTGCACGGGATCCTCCAGGGTGAAGGCATGGGTGGAACCCGAATCGAACCAGACGTCGAGGATGTCGTCCACCTTGGTCCAGCCTTCGCCGGCCCGGGCGCCGAGGAAGCGCTCGGCGGCACCCTCCTTGTACCAGGCATCGGCGCCTTCCGCTTCGAAGGCACTGGCGATGGCTTCGTTGATCGCCTCGTCCTTGAGGATCTCGACGCCCCCGCCGGCCTTCTCGCGCATGAATACGGCGATCGGCACGCCCCAGGCGCGCTGGCGCGAGACCACCCAGTCGGGCCGGTTGGCGATCATGCCGTTGATGCGGTTCTCGCCCGCCGCCGGCACCCATTGCGTCGCGGCGATGGCGTGGAGTGCCCGCGTGCGCAGCGTGGACCCGTCCCCGAGGGGCTTGTCCATCGCGATGAACCATTGCGGCGTGTTGCGGAAGATCACCGGCTTCTTCGAGCGCCAGGAATGCGGATATTGGTGCTTGAGCCGACCGCGCGCCACGAGGTTGCCCTGCGAGATCAGCGCCTTGATCACGGCGTCGTTGGCGTCGCCCTTGTCGCCCTTGTCGGTGAGGACGCGCTTGCCCGCAAAGCCCGGCGCCTCCTTCGTGTAGAAGCCGTCGCCATCCACGGTGTAGGGGATGTGGGTGTCGATGCCGCGGGTGTGGAGGTCACGGCTGCGGGCCATCCACAGGTCGAAGTCCTCGCGGCCATGGCCGGGAGCGGTATGCACGAAGCCGGTGCCGGCGTCGTCGGTGACGTGGTCGCCGTCGAGCAGCGGCACCTGGAAGCCGTAGCCGGGATCATAGCCGTGCAGGGGATGGGCGGCGATGAGGTCGGCGAGTTCCGTTGGCGCGACGACGTCGAGGCGCTCATAGCCGGTGACCTTCGCGCTCTGGAACACGTCCTTGGTCAACCTGTCGGCGAGGATGAAGGTGTCCCCGGGCTTCGCCCAATTGTCTTCCGGCGCTTCGGTGACGCGGTAGAGCCCGTAGGCGATGCGGCTCGAAAAGGCGATGGCGCGGTTGCCCGGCAGGGTCCAGGGCGTCGTGGTCCAGATCACCACTGCGGCGGCGGCGACC
Source organism: Labrys monachus (assembly GCF_030814655.1). Classification (NCBI taxonomy): domain Bacteria; kingdom Pseudomonadati; phylum Pseudomonadota; class Alphaproteobacteria; order Hyphomicrobiales; family Xanthobacteraceae; genus Labrys; species Labrys monachus. The sequence continues at coordinate 5,203,756 of NZ_JAUSVK010000001.1, read as the reverse complement.
TCGCTGCGGCGCGCCCCGCCGATGATCGGGAACTTCACCCACACCGTATCGGAGGTGTGGTCCTCATATTCGACCTCGGCCTCGGCCAGCGAGGTCTTCTCGACCACGCTCCACATCACCGGCTTCGAACCGCGATAGAGCTGGTCCGTCATCGCGAACTTCATGATCTCGCGCGCGATCTGCGCCTCGGCCGGGAAGGCCATGGTGGCGTAGGGATGCTCCCAGTCGCCCTCGATGCCGAGGCGCTTGAACTCCTCGCGCTGCACCGAAAGCCAGTGCTCGGCGAAGGCGCGGCATTCCTGGCGGAACTCGATCAGCGGCACCTCGTCCTTGTTGAGGCCCTTGGCGCGGTACTGTTCCTCGATCTTCCATTCGATCGGCAGGCCGTGGCAGTCCCAGCCCGGCACATAATTGGAATCGAAGCCGAGCATCTGCTGCGAGCGCGTGACGAGATCCTTCAGGATCTTGTTGAGCGCATGGCCGATATGGATGTTGCCGTTTGCATAGGGGGGGCCGTCATGCAGCACGAATTTCGGCCGTCCGGCTGCGCTTTCGCGCAGGCGACGGTAGAGGCCGGCCTTCTGCCAGCGCGCCAGGATCTCCGGCTCCTTCTGCGGCAGCCCGCCGCGCATCGGAAAGCTGGTCTGCGGCAGGAACAGGGTCTTGGAATAGTCGAAGCCCTCGGCTTCGCTGGGGGTCGTGACGTCGGTCATCGTGAAAAGCCTGTCGAGGCGAACGGGGAAAAGCGGCGCAAACCCGGACCTTCCGCGGAGCTCAGGCGAGCCCGCACGCGAAAGCCGGGACGATAATTCGCAATATGCGCGACGCGTATGTCATGCGGGGTGAATAGCAGGGTATCGCGGCGGGATAAAGCGGGTGATGCGCCGAGTTTCAAATTGTCGGGCGTCTCCGACCGAATCCGGAAAATATCGTCGGCACGCCCCGTCAGACCGTTCGCGCCACCGCCCGCCCCGCCTGCCGGCCGGAGAACAGGCAGCCGCCGAGGAAGGAGCCTTCGAGCGCGCGATAGCCGTGCATGCCCCCGCCGCCGAAGCCCGATGCCTCGCCGGCGGCGTAAAGTCCGGGGATGACGGCGAGGTCCTGCCCGAACACGCGGCCGTCGAGGTCGGTCTCCAGGCCGCCGAGGGTCTTGCGGGTGAGGATATGAAGGCGCACGGCGATCAACGGGCCGTGGGCGGGGTCGAGCAGGGCATGGGGCTTGGCCGTGCGTACCAGCCGGTCGCCGACATAGCGTCTCGCATGGCGGATGCCGATGATCTGGCCGTCCTTGCCGAAGGCGTTGACGGCGGAGCGGTCCCGCATCTCGACCTCGCGCCGCACGGCGGCGGCGTCGAGGAGGGGCTCGCCGGCGAGCGCGTTCATGCCCGCCACCAGGCCGTCGAGGTCGTCGCGCACGACGAAATCCTCGCCGTGCCGCTTGAAGGCCTCGACCGGGCCGGTCGCCCGGCGGCCGAGGGCGCGGCGCAGCGTCAGCAGCCAGTCGCGGTTGGTGAGGTCCGGGTTCTGCTCGGAGCCCGACAGCGCGAATTCCTTGCGGATGATACTCTGGGTGAGGACGAACCAGGAATGGTCGAAGCTGGTCCCGCGCAGATGCGCGAGCGTCGCCAGCGTGTCGCAGCCCGGATAGAGCGGTCCCGGCAGGCGGCGACCGCGCGCGTCGAGCCAGAGCGGAGAGGGGCCCGGCAGAATGCGGATGCCGTGGTCCGGCCAGATCGGCGCCCAGTTCCTCACCCCCTCCGTGTAGTGCCACATGCGGTCGCGGTTGATCGGCCGGGCGCCGGCGTCCTCGGCGATGCCCAGCATGCGCCCGTCGACATGGGCCGGCACCCCCGAGACCATCGCCGACGGCGGCCGGCCGAGGCGCTCGGGCCAGTGGTGCCGCACCAGGTCGAAATTGCCGCCGATGCCGCCGCTGGCGACGATCACGGCCGGTGCGCGCAGCACGAAGTCGCCGCCCCTCTCCCGGGAGGTGGCGACGCCGCGGGCCGCCTCGCTCGGCGCCAGGACCGCGCCCTCGACGCCCTCCACGGCGCCGCCGGCCGTCAGCAGCCGGTCGACGCGATGGCGGAAGCGGAACGCGATCAGGCCCTTGCCCTCGGCCTCCAGCGCCCGCCTTTCGAAGGGCTCGAGCAGTCCCGGTCCGGTGCCCCAGGTGAGATGGAAACGCGGCACCGAATTGCCGCCGCGTTCGGCCCAGCCGACCACCGGGAAGATGCGGTGGCCCATCGCCCGGAGCCAGGCGCGCTTCTCGCCGGCGGCGAAGGCGAGATAGGCCTCGGCCCAGCGCCGGGGCCAGTAATCCTCGGCGCGGTCGAAGCCGGCGGCACCGAGCCAGTCCTGCACAGCGAGGTCGTGGCTGTCGCGGATGCCGAGGCGGCGCTGCTCGGGGCTGTCGACCAGGAACAGCCCGCCGAGCGACCAGAAGGCCTGCCCGCCGAGTGACTGGCGCGGCTCCTGGTCGAGCACGATCACCCGCCTGCCGGCCTGCGCCAGTTCCGTTGCCGCGACGAGCCCGGCGAGACCGGCGCCCACGATGATCGCATCCGCATCGGCCATGAAGCCTCCCTTTCCGGCGCTCTTTCGCGGCAAGGTGGCGCCGAGCGGCCGCCTGCAGCCTACTCTGTCTTCGGCCTTGCGCCGAGCCGCGCGATCACCTCGCGCGGGATGCCCATGTCGCGGATCACGGCGGCATGCGAGCCCTGTCCCATCAGCTCGCGCTGGATGAAATAGCCCCAGACGGCCTCGGCCGCCTCGGCGAGCAGGCGCGGCCGTTCCGGATCCGAAGGCGCCGCCGCCTTGAGCGCCGCCACGGCCTTGCCGGCCGCCTCGCCCGTCCGTTCGAGGGAGATCGCCTTCTCCACCCGGATCTCGGCCGCCATGACGTCAACGGCGGTGCGGGTTGACAGGCCGGAGATGTTCTGGGGCAGGCGCAGCGTCATGCCGCCATTCTGCCGCCGGTGCCGGGATTTGTCGATGGGGCCGCCGGCACGACAATTGCTTGGACGCACCGAACGACGAACCGCAGGAGGCGCGCGATGAACGGATTGGGTGGGTTGAACAAGGCGCCGGAAGGCGTCGTCATCGGACTGGTGCAGCTGCAGCTGCCGGTGGTGAAGACGCCGGCGGATCTTGCCCGCCAGACCGAGCGTATCGTCGGCCTCGTTGGCAAGGCGCGGGCCAACATGGCGACGATGGATCTCGTCGTCTTCCCCGAATATGCGCTGCACGGGCTTTCGATGGACACTTCGCCGGCGATCATGTGCTCGCTCGACGGACCCGAAGTCGCCGCCTTCAGGCAGGCCTGCATCGACAACCGCATCTGGGGCTGCTTCTCGATCATGGAGCTCAACCCCGGCGGCTACCCCTATAATTCCGGGCTGATCATCGACGACCAGGGCGAGATCAAGCTCTATTACCGCAAGTTCCACCCCTGGGTGCCGGTCGAGCCGTGGGAGCCGGGCGATATCGGCATTCCCGTGGTGACCGGCCCCAAGGGCGCGAAGATCGCGCTGATCATCTGTCATGACGGCATGTTCCCGGAGATGGCGCGCGAATGCGCCTACAAGGGCGCCGAGATCATGCTGCGCACGGCCGGCTACACCGCGCCGATGCGCGAGGCCTGGCGCTTCACCAACCAGGCCAATGCCTTCTGCAACCTGATGGTCACCGCCAGCGTGTGCATGAGCGGTTCCGACGGCGCCTTCGATTCGATGGGCGAGGGCATGGTGGTGAATTTCGACGGTTCCGTCATCGCGCACGGCACCTCTGGGCGGCCAGACGAGATCATCACCGCCGAGGTCCGGCCGGATCTCGTGCGCGAGGCGCGGAAATATTGGGCGGTGGAGAACAACATCTACCAGTTCGGCCATCGCGGCCTGACGGCGGTGGCGGGCGGAGCGGGCGACTGCCCCTACACCTATATGACGGACCTGGCGGCCGGCCGCTACCGCCTGCCGTGGGAGGACGAGGTCGTCCACAAAGACGGCACCGCCTATGGCTTCGACAAGCCGACCCGCCGCTACGGCGAGCGCCTGCCGAAGGCGGCGGAATAGCCGAGGCTCCGCGCCGGCACACTTCCCGGGAGCGCGGACGTCTCGTCCGCCCTTGTTCTCGGCGGGATGCCCCCAATCCAAGCGGGCCGCAAATAGCCCCGGGAGATCGGACCTTCGGTTCGCTCGGGACGGCCACCCGCCTCATCGCTCCCGTGAAATGCGGGCCGGCGCCAAGCGGGCGCCTATCGGTCCTCCCGTTCCCCGGCCTGCCGCTGCTCCCATTCCGCCACCGACATCGTCGGCAGGTCGAACTGGTCGCGGATGCGGGCATAGCCGTGGCCGCCCAGGCGTCCGATGGCGTCCATGCCGCGCTGGTCGACATGCTTGGTAAGCGGATCGACGGCGCCGGCCCGCACGAAGCAGCCGAGCACCAGCCCGAACACGATCTCGCGCGACTTGCCGACCTCCAGCGTCATGTGGCGGCGGCATTCCAGCGAGGCGGGCGCCTCGGCGATGCGCGGGCAGGCGACATGGGTGCCGGGAATGGCGGTCAGCCCCGCCATGGCGAGCTCGTCCACCCCAGGCGCGAACGGCACCGCGCACACATTCATCGCCTCGACCATGGCGTCGTCGACGATGTTGACGGTGAATTCCTCGGTCATGCGGATATTGTGTCCGGTGTCCTTGAAGCGCATGTCGGCATGGTTCTCGACACCGATGGCGACGAGGGCCGGGTCGGCCGAGAGCACGTTGAAGAAGCTGAACGGCGCTGCATTGACGCGCCCCTTCTCGTCCACCGTGGTGACGAAGGCGATCGGGCGCGGGATCACCGTGCCGATCAGCAGCTTATAGCGGTCGCGCGCCGACAGCGCGTTGAAATCGAAATGATGGTGCGTCGCGCCACCCTCGTCGACGGGCTTCATCCTCTCTGCCTCCTCCTGGCGCGCTCGTCCCGCCGGCTGCCGGCGGCCTCTTCCCCGCGCGCACGGCCTTCGAGCGCGGCGCCGAGGATCGCCCGGTGCAGGGCCAGGTCGACGAGATCGGGACGGGGCGGGAAGGGGAGCAAGGGTGCCAGCCGGAGCGGAGGGATGTCCGGCCATTCTTGTATAGGCGGTCGGCCGGATCAAGGATGCGGGAGGCGGAAAATCCGGGCAGGCGTGTTTGGCGGAAGGCCGACCTTGGCATTGCCGGGACGAGTCTGGCAATGCCAAGGTCGGGCCTCGCTCTCGACCTTCCCCCCACACCGGACCGCATCAGGAGACGAGCATGACGGCGCAGCACGGCCCCTTCCTCATCCGCGCCCGGGCGGTGATCCGCGGCGTCGACGCGGCCGGCGAGGCGGAGATCGTCGAGGATGCGGCGATCCACGTCGTCGACGGCGCCGTCGCGGCCATCGGCGAGGCCGGCGCGATGATTGCGGCCCATCCGGATCTGCCGGTCGAGGGCGGGCCGGACACCGTGGCGATGCCGGGCCTCGTCAACGGCCACCACCATTTCGGCCTGACGCCGCTGATGATGGGCGTGCCGTTCGCGCCGCTCGAGCTCTGGCTGCCGCATTTCCGCGGCATGCGGCGCATCGGCCAGCGGCTCGACACGCTCTATGCCGCCATCGAGATGCTGGAGAGCGGCACCACCGCCGTCCAGCACATCCAGAGCGGTCTCAGCGGGCCGGAAAGCGCCTGGGAGGCGACCGCCGACGAGGTGATCACGTCCTACAGGGACATCGGCATGCGGGTCTCCTGGTCGTTCATGATCCGCGACCGCAACCAGCTGACCTATGAGGACGACGCCACGTTCCTCGCCGGCCTGCCGGACGACCTCGCGGCGCATGTCCGGGCCGAGATCGCGGCGAGCCAGCCGCCGATCGCCCGCTTCATGGCCTTCTTCGAGGCCGCCGCCCGGCGCTGGCGCGCACGCGACGCCGACGGCGTCCGTCTGCAGCTCGCGCCCGCCAATCTGCATTGGTGCTCCGATGCCTGCCTGGAGGCGATCTTCGACACGGCGCGCCGCCACGGCGCCAAGGTCCACATGCATCTGGTCGAGACCGAGCGCCAGGCCGATTTCGCCCGCCGCCGCACCGGCTGCTCGGCCATCGGCCATCTCCACCGCCTCGGCTGTCTCGGGCCGGACCTGACGCTCGGCCACGGCATCTGGGTGAGCCCGGACGACCTCGACCTCCTCGCCGGCCATGGCTGCCAGGTCTGCCACAATGCGAGCTCGGGCCTGCGGCTTGCCAGCGGCATTGCGCCGGTGACGGAGATGACGAAGCGCGGCATCCGCGTCGCGCTCGGCATCGACCAGTCGAACATCGACGACGACCGCAACATGCTCACCGAGATGGGCCTCGTCTGGGCGCTCCATCGCGGCGCCTCGCTGTGGGGGCCGCGTCTCTCGCCCGCTGCGGTGTTCCAGATGGCGACCGAGCACGCCGCCGGCACCACCGGTTTCGCCGGCCGCATCGGCCGGCTGGACCCCGGACGCGCCGCCGACATCGTGCTGCTCGACTGGCGCGCCGTCGCCCGCCCCTGGCTCGACCCGCGCACCGGCCTCCTCGACGCCGTGGTGCTGCGTGCCCGCCAGAAGGCGGTCGACACCGTCTTCGTCGGCGGCCGCAAGGTGGTGGCGGCGGGAAAAGTCATCTCGATCGACCGCGACGGCGTCCTCGCTGACATCGCCGCCCGGCTCGAGGCGCCGCCGACCGCGGCCGAGCGCACGGCCCGGGCGATGACGGAGCGGCTGATGCCGCATCTGGAGGGCTGGTTCAGGCGGCATGAGGAGAACGAGGCGGCGAGGCCCTATCGGTATAACCGGTTTCATGAGGGGTAGGGGAGCGTTTCGGACACCGTTGCGGATAGGGGCGCCGGTCTGGCGGCGTTGATCCTTTTCCGCCCGAAAGAGTAGTTTGATCGCCGTGGAATTCAGCCCTAAAAGCAGATCGGCGCGGAGGCCCAGGAGCGCCGCTGTTGCTGACGGCTGATTCGTCGTCCCCGCGGCAAGGATGTTTATTGGCAGTAGTGGTTGATGCGGGTCCGGATGCCGCGCTGTTCACCGCTGAGGTAGGGAGCAGGCATGAGTAATGGCGATCTGAATTGGATCACGAACTTCATCTGGGGGATTGCCGACGACGCCCTCCGGGACCTCTATGTGCGCGGCAAATATCGCGACGTGATCCTGCCGATGACCGTGCTCCGCCGGCTCGACGCCGTACTCGAACCTACCAAGCAGGCCGTCCTGTCGATGAAAGCCAGTCTCGACAAGGCAGGGATTACGAACCAGGACGCCGCCCTTCGGCAGGCGGCCGGACAGGCCTTCTACAACACCTCCCGCTTCACGCTCCGCGACCTGCGCAACCGCTCGAGCCAGGCACAATTGAAGGCGGATTTCGAAGCCTATCTGGATGGTTTCTCGCCGAATGTTCAGGAGATTCTCGACAATTTCGAGTTCCGCAACCAGGTCCCGAAGCTTTCCAAGGCGGACGTTCTGGGGACCCTGATCGAGAAATTCCTCGATTCGTCGATCAACCTCGGTCCCAAGCCCGTGCTGAACGGCGACGGTTCGGTGAAGCATCCCGGTCTCGACAACCACGCCATGGGCACGATGTTCGAGGAACTGGTCCGGCGCTTCAACGAGGCCAACAACGAAGAGGCCGGCGAGCACTGGACCCCCCGCGACGCGGTCAAGCTGATGGCGCGGCTGATCTTTGTGCCGATCGCGGATCGCCTCACCTCGGGCACCTACCTGCTCTATGACGGCGCCTGCGGCACCGGCGGCATGCTGACAGTGGCCGAAGAAACGCTGAACGAACTCGCCGAGCAGCACGGCAAGGAGGTCTCGACCCATCTGTTCGGGCAGGAGATCAACGCCGAAACCTACGCCATCGCCAAGGCCGATCTGCTGCTGAAGGGCGAGGGCGAAGAGGCCGACAATATCGTCGGCGGGCCGGAATGGTCGACGCTGGCGAACGACGCATTCCCCTCGCGCGAATTCGATTTCATGCTGTCCAATCCGCCCTATGGCAAGAGCTGGAAGAGCGACCAGGAGCGCATGGGCGGCAAGGCGGGGATACGCGACCCGCGCTTCGTCATCGACCATGCGGGCGATGCCGAATACAGCCTCGTCACGCGTTCCAGCGACGGGCAGATGCTGTTCCTTGCGAACATGCTGTCGAAGATGAAGCACAGCACGCCACTCGGAAGCCGCATCGCGGAGGTCCACAACGGCTCGTCGCTGTTCACCGGTGACGCCGGCAGCGGCGAAAGCAATGTGCGGCGCTGGATCATCGAGAACGACTGGCTGGAAGCCATCGTCGCGCTGCCGCTGAACATGTTCTACAACACCGGCATCGCCACCTATGTCTGGGTGCTGAGCAACCGCAAGCCGGGCCATCGGCGCGGCAAGGTGCAACTCATCGACGCAACGGCGTGGTTCAAGCCGCTGCGCAAGAATCTCGGCAAGAAGAACTGCGAACTGGCCGACGCCGACATCGGGCGCATCGTCGAGACGTTCCTGGCGTTCGAGGAGACGGAGCAGTCGCGCATCTTCGACAATGCCGAATACGGCTACTGGAAGGTGACGGTCGAGCGGCCCTTGCGCGCCACGGGAATCGACGCGACTCGCGCCTATGCGCCGAAAGAGATCAAGGCGCTGAAGGAGGAGGGACGGATATCGGAGGATGGCAAGCCTGTCATCCGGCGCGTTCACAAGCCCGGCAAAGTGACAGCCGATCCGCTGCGCGGGCTGTTCCCTGTGACGATCGGCGGCAAGCGCTGCGTGGTGGAATATGAGCCCGACAGCGATCTGCGCGACACCGAGACGGTGCCGCTCAAGGAGCCCGGCGGGATCGAGGCGTTCATCCGCCGCGAGGTGCTGCCGCACGCGCCGGACGCCTGGATCGACGAGGCCAAGACCACGATCGGCTACGAGATCAGCTTCACCCGCTATTTCTACAAGCCGCAACCTCTGCGCCCGCTGGAGGCGATCCGCGCCGATATTCTGGCGTTGGAGCGCGAGACCGAGGGGCTGATGGCCGACATCATCGGGGTTGGGCGATGATCGATGGGTTGCGCCCCTATCCTGAGATGAAGCCGAGTGGCGTGGATTGGCTCGGTGAAGTGCCCGTCGGTTGGGATGTTCACCGCGCGAAATACGCTTTCCGTGAGGTCGATGACAGATCCGAGCAGGGCGACGAGGAATTGCTTTCGGTTTCGCACAAGACCGGTGTGACCCCTCGCAGCCTGAAGAACGTCACGATGTTCATGGCTGAGAGCTACGAGGGCCACAAGGTCTGCCGGCCGGGGGACATCGTGGTGAACACGATGTGGGCATGGATGGCGGCTCTCGGTATCACCCGACAGATCGGTATTGTAAGCCCAGCCTATGGGGTTTATCGGCCTCGAAGCTCGGCCCATTTTGAACCCAGGTTTCTCGATTACCTGCTTCGGACGGATGTGTATCGGGCCGAGTACGTGCGCAGTTCGCGCGGCATTACGACATCCAGGCTGCGCCTCTACCCGCCGGACTTTCTCGATATTCCTTTCATTCAGCCCCAGCTCGACGAACAGCGGCTGATCGTGCGGTTTCTGGATTGGCATGGGGCGCAGACGGCGAAGCTGGTCCGCGCCAAGAAGAAGATCATCGCGCTGCTGAACGAGCAGAAGCAGGCGATCATCCACCGCGCCGTCACTCGCGGTCTCGACCCGAACGCCAAACTCAAACCATCGGGCGTTCCCTGGCTGGGCGATGTGCCGGAGGGGTGGGAGGTGAAGAGGCTCCGCAACATAAGCCGAAGCATTACGAGTGGCTCGCGCGGTTGGTCGCGCTATGCCGCAGATCAAGGCCCTTTGTTTATTCGAATCGCCAATTTGTCTCGAACAGGCCTTCATCTTCGTTTTGACGACGTTGTACGCCTAGCACTGCCCGCCGCCGAACTCGGTGAAGCGGCACGCACGCGAACGTCGGCCGGTGACCTGCTGCTCTCCATCACAGCTTATATCGGGTCGGTGGCGATTGTGCCCGATGACATTGGGGAGGCCTACGTCAGCCAGCATGTCGCTTGCTGCCGGCTCATTCCCCAGGTGAACGCTCGTTGGATTGGATATGTATTACTATCGCCGGTCGGGCAAGCCCATGGCACCCTGTCGATGTATGGGGGAACGAAGCAAGGCCTGTCTCTAGGTGATGTCAAAAATTATATAGTCCTTCTACCGCCTGTAGAAATGCAAGACAACATTGCGGATTGGATTGATAAAGCCACCCGTCAAATTTCAGACTCTATTTCCGCGTTTGAGCACGAAATCGCCCTCATCCAGGAATTCCGCACGCGCCTGATCGCCGATGTCGTCACCGGCAAGCTCGATGTCCGCGCCGCCGCGGCCCGCCTGCCCGAGATTGCCGAGATTGAGCTCGTCGACGATCTGACCGAGGGCGACGACCTCGACGAAGCAATCGACGATACCGAGAACGAGGAGGTGGCCGCCTGACCATGCCCGTTCCGGCCCACCCGAAAGTCTACCACATCGTCCATGTCGACAACCTCGCGTCGATCATCGCGGAGGGCTGCCTGTGGTCGGACGCGGTGATGGTTCAGCGGCAGGGCGGCACGGTCATCGGCATGGGAAATATCAAGCAGCGCCGCCTTGGCCTTCCTGTCTCCTGCCACCAAGGACTGCACGTTGGTGATTGCGTGCCATTCTATTTCTGTTCTCGATCGATCATGCTCTATGTCATCCATTGCGCGAACCATCCAGAACTTGCCTACCAAGGCGGCCAGCAGCCGATCGTCCATCTGGAGGCCGATCTGCATGGCGTCGTGCAATGGGCGGCGGCGAGCGGGCGGCGCTGGGCGTTCTCGCTGTCGAACGCGGGGGCTTTCTATACCCAATTCCGCGCGGAGTTGGCGCAGTTGGGCGAGATCAACTGGGACGCCGTCGCGGCTTCCGATTTCCGTCCGGCGGATGTCAAGGAAGCCAAGCAGGCCGAGTTTCTGGTCGAGCGTTCGTTTCCCTGGCACCTTGTCGAGCGTATCGGCGTGCATTCCCAGGCCATCGTGTCCAGGGTGGTGAACGCCATGCAGGGGACGACATATCGGCCGGTGATCGAGATCAAGCGGGACTGGTACTACTGAAGGGAGATGGCGATGATCGAATTCACGACCGGAGACATCTTGCGGGCCGACGCGGAAGCGCTGGTCAACACCGTCAATTGCGTCGGCGTCATGGGCCGCGGCATCGCCCTTCAATTCAAGAATGCCTTTCCCGCGAACTTCAGAGCCTATGAAGCCGCCTGCGTGCGGGAGGAGGTGCAGCCGGGCAGGATGTTCGTTTTCGAGACCCGCACCCTGGGCAATCCGAAGCTCATCATCAACTTCCCCACCAAACGCCATTGGAAGGGCAAGAGCCGGATGGAGGACATCGACTCCGGTCTGAAGGCGCTGGTGGAAGAAATTCGCAATCGCGGCATCCGCTCCATCGCCATCCCGCCGCTCGGCAGCGGCCTCGGCGGGCTGAACTGGGCAGAGGTGCGACCCCGCATCGAGGCGGCGCTGCGCGGGTTCAACGATCTCCACGCCGTCATCTTCGAGCCGAGCAGTGTGCCGGTAGCGACGAAGTCGCGCGAAGTGCCGAACATGACGCCCGGCCGCGCCGCGCTGGTCGTGCTGATGAATCGCTATCTCGGCGGCCTGATGGACCCGTTCGTGACGTTGATCGAGGTCCAGAAGCTGATGTATTTCATGCAGGAGGCCGGCGAACCGCTTCGGCTGAACTACGTCAAACACCATTACGGCCCCTATGCCGACAATCTGCGCCATGTCCTGACGAAGATCGAAGGGCATCTCGTGTCCGGATATCACGATGGCGGCGACGCACCCGACAAGCAGCTTGAGCTGGTTCCGGGGGCCGTGCGGGACGCCGAAGCCTTCTTGGCGGAAGACAGCGACACGCGCGGCCGCTTCGATCGGGTGGGCAGGCTGGTCGAGGGGTTCGAGACGCCGTTCGGGCTTGAATTGCTGGCGACCGTCCATTGGGTCGCGACGCGTGAGAACGCGACCGACCCGGAAGATGCAGCGGCAAAGGTCTATGCCTGGAACGAGCGCAAGAAGCGCTTCTCGCCGCGTCAGATCGGGATCGCCTTCGAGACCCTTCGTATGAATGGGTGGCTGGCGGCGGCATGAAAACCGATACGTCGGAAAAGGGCCTGGAAGCTCTCATCGTCGCCGACATGACGGGCCGCGCGGTGGTCTCGGCCGGCGTCGGCTTTTCCGAGGAGCCGGAGCCTTTCGTCGGGCTGCACAATTGGCTCCTGGGCGATCCGAAGGCCTATGATCGGGCATGGACTATCGATCTTGTCCAACTGCGCGCCTTTGTCGCGGCGGCGCAACCGCTCATGCTTCCGGCGCTCGATCTCGATAACGACGGCCCGATACGCCAGAAAGCTCTCGCCCGCCTGCAAGGCGAGATCGGCAGACGCGGCGTGATCGACGTGCTGCGACATGGCATCAAGCATGGCCAATACGATTTGGACCTGTTCTACGGCACTCCGTCACCGGGCAATTCGAAAGCCGCCGAGCGCTTTGCGCTGAACCGCTTCTCCGTCACGCGCCAGCTTCGCTACAGCCGGGATGATACCGCCCACGCGCTGGATCTGGCGCTGTTCATCAACGGCCTGCCCGTGGCGACGTTCGAACTCAAGAACAACCTGACCAAGCAGACCGTCGAGGACGCAGTCGAGCAATACAAGCGCGACCGCGACCCGCGCGAGAAGCTGTTCGAATTCGGCCGGTGCATGGTGCATTTCGCCGTGGACGACGCCCAGGTGATGTTCTGCACGCATCTCAGAGGCAAAGCATCCTGGTTCCTGCCCTTCAACAAAGGCTGGAACGACGGCGCCGGCAATCCGCCCAATCCGAACGGCTTGAAGACGGACTACCTCTGGAAGGACATCCTGACGCCGTTGGGGCTGACCGATATCATCGAAAACTATGCGCAGTTCATCGAGCGCAAGGACGCCAAGACCGGCAAGGCAAAGCGCGATCAGCTCTTCCCGCGCTTCCACCAGCTCGATGTCGTCCGCAAGCTGCTGGCCGACGCCCGGTCGAAGGGCGCCGGTCGGCGCGTGCTGATCCAGCATTCCGCCGGCTCGGGAAAGTCAAACTCGATTGCATGGCTGGCACATCAGTTGGTCCGCCTCGCCAATGACGCGGCCCAGGTGTTTGATTCAGTGATCGTCGTAACCGATCGGCGGATACTCGATCATCAGATCCGCGACACCATCAAACAGTTTGCCCAGGTAGGCGCGACGGTGGGGCATGCCGAGCATTCCGGCGATCTCCGGCACTTCATCGCCGATGGGAAGAAGATCATCATCACGACGGTCCAGAAATTCCCCTTCATCCTGAATGACATCGGTACCCAGCATAAGGACCGGCGTTTCGCGATCATCATCGACGAGGCCCATTCCAGCCAGGGCGGCAAGGCTGCCGCCGCATTGAACGCCGCCCTGACCGGGGCGGATGATGGGGACGAAGACGAGACCGTCGAGGACAGGATCAACGCGATCATGGAGCGGCGCAAGATGCTCCCCAACGCGAGCTATTTCGCCTTCACCGCAACGCCGAAGAACAAGACGCTTGAGATATTCGGCGAATCCTGTCCCGAAGGCGACAAGGTCAAGCATCGCCCTTTCCACAGCTACACCATGAAGCAGGCGATCCAGGAGGGTTTCATCCTCGACGTGCTTCGTTATTACACGCCGGTCAACAGCTATTACCGGCTGGTCAAGACCGTCGAGGCGGACCCAGAGTTCGACACCAAGCGCGCCACGAAGAAGCTGCGCCGCTATGTCGAAAGCAACGACCATGCGATCCGCCTCAAGGCGGAGATCATGGTGGATCACTTCCATGAGCAGGTGCTGGCACTCAACAAGATCGCCGGCCAAGCTCGTGCCATGGTGGTGACCTCCGGCATCGAGCGGGCCGTCCAGTATTTCCGGGCGATCACCGCTTACCTCGTCGAACGCAAGAGCCCTTACCGCGCCATCGTCGCATTCTCGGGCGAACATGAGGTCGGCGGAGCCAAGGTCACGGAAGCTGGCCTGAATGGTTTCCCGTCGGCGGACATCGTCGATCGGATCGAGAAGGACCCGTATCGGCTCCTCATCTGCGCAGACAAGTTCCAGACAGGCTACGATCAGCCCTTGCTTCATACGATGTATGTCGACAAAGCTCTCTCCGGCATCAAGGCGGTACAAACGCTTTCGAGGCTGAATCGGGCGCATCCCCAGAAGTACGACACCTTCGTGCTCGACTTCATGAACGATGCCGACACCATACGGGCATCTTTCGAGACCTTCTACCGCACGACCCTCCTCAGTGACGAGACCGACCCCAACCGGCTGCACGATCTCGAAACGGCGCTGAAGAGATGCGAGGTCTATCGGCCGTCCCAGGTAGACCAGCTTGTCGAACTCTATCTTGCTGGTGCCGATCGCGATCGGCTGGACCCGATACTGGACGCATGCGTGGCGGTCTATAATGCGGATCTGGACGAGAGCGGACAGGTCGATTTCAAGGGAAAGGCAAAGGCCTTTGCCCGAACCTACGCCTTCCTTTCATCGATTCTGCCCTTTACGAGCGCGAACTGGGAAAAGCTTTCGATCTTCCTGAATTTCCTGATCCCGAAATTGCCCGCGCCCCGCGAAGAGGATCTTTCGAAGGGCATTCTCGAAGCGATCGACATCGATAGCTACCGGGTCGAGAAACTGGCCGCCCGGCACGTGCAATTGGCTGATCAGGATGTGGAGATCGACCCTGTTGCCGCCGATGGCGGCGGCGGCAGATCAGAACCGGAACTCGATCGGTTGTCCCATATCATTCAAAGTTTCAACGACCTGTTCGGGAATGTCACCTGGGAAGACGCCGACCGCATCCGACGATTAATCGCCACCGAAATTCCGGACAAGGTGGCCGCGAACGCCGCATACCGCAACGCGAAGCAAAATTCCGACAAGCAGAATGCGCGGATCGAGCACGACCGGGCGCTGGGGAGCGTTATCGTCGGGTTGATGAAGGACGATACGGAGCTGTTCAAACAATTCAGCGACAATCCAGATTTCAGGCGGTGGTTGGCCGACACGATTTTTTCGGCGACTTACGATCGCTCGTCATCTTCGTCGTAGAACTTTCCAGCTTCCCTCCAGTGCCCGCTTGCCCCTGCCCGCCCTCATCCCCGGGCCGTCATCTCTCGTGCCAGCCGGCTGTCCTCGTTCATCCGCGCCACCAGCGCGTCGATCGAATCGAACTTCTCCTCGCCGCGGATCCAGCCGACGAAGGTGATTTCGAGGGTCTTGCCGTAGAGGTCGCCGCCGAAATCGAACAGATAGGTTTCGAGCAGGGGCGGGCCGTTGTCGAAGGTCGGGCGGCGACCGAAGCTGGCGACGCCCGGGCGGACGACGCCGTCGACGACGGTTCGCACCGCGTAAATGCCGTGGGCGAGGCCGCAATCGGGGTCGAGCGCCATGTTGGCGGTGGGAAAGCCGAGCTCGCGCCCGCGCTTTTCCCCGTGCACGACGGTGCCGAGCACCGACCATTCATGGCCGAGCAGCCGGTTCGCCCTGATGATGTTGCCTTCGCCGAGCGCCCGGCGGATGGCGGAGGAGGACACGGCCTCGCCGGCGTCGCGGGTCGGCGCGACGATGGCGATGTCGAGCCCGAGCGTGCGGCCGTGCCGGACCAGGAATTCCGGCGTGCCGCGGCGGTCCTTGCCGAAATGGAAATCATAGCCGACGGCGATGGCGTGGGCGCCGAGGCGGCGGACCACCAGCTCCTCGAGGAAATCCTCCGCCGTCATGTTGGCGAGCGCGCGGTCGAAGGTGAGGGTGACGAGCGCCGCGAGGCCGGCGCGCTCCAGGAGGAGGGCCTTCAGGGCGGGCGGCGTCAGGCGGAACAGCGTCTCGTCCGGACGGAACAGGCGGCGGGGATGCGGCTCGAAGCTGAGGGCGATCGCCGGCCGGTGCCGGTGCGGTGCTCCCGGCTGGGGCGGCGTCGGCACGGGTTGCGGCGGACCGGCCTGCGTCTCCCGGGCCTGCATGCCCCTGGCGAGCGCTTCGGCCGCCTCGATCACCGCCTGATGCCCGCGATGGACGCCGTCGAAATTGCCGATCGCCACGGCGGCGCCGTGAAGATGGGCAGGCAGGCTGACGGGATCGAGGAATTGCTCAAAAGCCATGATGGTCCCATTTACCAGATCAGGCGCGGCATCACCGCGTCGGGAACGACGCCCTTGTCGCGCAGGAAGGCGGCGAGCGCCACGGGATCGACCGCGCCGTCGCCATGGCCCGCCTCCAGGGCGTGGATGCCGCTGGCGATGAACAGCGCGCCGCAGCCGATCGCCGCCGCGCCCGTGAGGTCGGTGCGCACGGAATCGCCGATGGCGAGCGTTCGCTCCGGCGGCGTCGGGCCGCCCCGGATGGTGGCGGCGACCGCGAAGGCGGCGTCGTAGATCGGCTTGAACGGCTTGCCGCAGATGATCGCCTCGCCGCCGATGGCGCGATAGGCCTCGGCGATGGCGCCGGCGCAGTAGATCATGATGCCGCCGCGGTCGACCACCAGGTCCGGATTGGCGCAGATCATCGGCACCTTGCGGGCGAGCAGGGCCTCCAGCATCGGCCGGTAGGTCTCGGGCGTCTCGGTGGTGTCGTCGAACAGGCCGGTGCAGACGACGATTTCGGCATCGGCGGGGCCGGCGAAGGCGATGTCGAAGCCGTGGAAGAGCGGCCGGTCGCGATCGGGCCCGAGATGGAAGATCTTCTGAGCGGCGACGGCGCCGATATGCGAGCGCGTGACGTCGCCGGAGGTGACGATGGCGTCCCAGGTGCTGCGCGGCAGGCCGAGGCCGTCGAGCTGCGGCACCACCGATTCGGCCGGGCGCGGCGCGTTGGAGACCAGCACCACAGTGCCGCCGCCCTTGCGGTAGGCGGCGAGCGCCTCGGCGACGCCGGGGAAGACGGCGCGCCCGTTATGGATGACCCCCCATATGTCGCAGAAGACGAGGTCATAGGCCGGCGCGATGTCGCGGAGGCCGCTGAGGAGACGGGGCGTTTGAGGCAAGTCGAAGCCTTTCGAGGATGGAGGCCGCCTCTTCCATAGACCGTGAGGGCGAGCGTTGAAAGTCATCATCTCCGCTCCAGCAGGGCGGCCAGCCGGCGCTTCAACTCGTCCTTGGCCGGCCGCGCCAGGCGGAATATGGCGCTCGACAGGGCGAAGTCGAGGCCTCCGAAGGCGCCGACATTCGGCCGGATCAGGATATCCGGGCGGTGGCGCAGCATCTTTTCCTCGATGATGGCGGCCTGCATGATCTGCAGTGCGCCGAACAGCGCCGCCCAGGCGCCGGGCGGGCCCTCGGAGCGCGGGGAGGAGCCCGCGCCCGTCACGTCGATGCCGACCAGGATGTCGGCCTTGCCGGCGATGTGGTCGATCGGCAGCGGGTTGGTGGTGGCGCCGTCGATCAGCACGTCGGAGCCGATGGTCACCGGCCGCACCAGGCCCGGGATCGCCATCGAGGCGGCGACGGCGCGGCGCAGCGGGCCGGCGGTGAAGACCTTTTCCCGGCGCGCATGGAAATCGGTGGCGACCACCGTCAGCGGAATGGTGCAGCGCGCGAAGTCCTGCGCCACCGCCTCGGGCAGGAAGGCGTCGCAGAGGGCTTCCGCATCCACCATCACCGGATTTCCCATATGCGAGAAGAGATCGGCGAAGCGGCCGCTGCGGGCGGCGAGCAATTTGCCGCGCAGGCCGCGCCTGTCGGCCAGCAAGGCGAGCGTGTGCTCGCGGATCTCGGCGGCGCTGAGGCCGCTGGCATAGGCCGCCGCGAAGATGGCGCCCATCGAGGTGCCGGCGAGGGCGACCGGCCTGACCCCGAGCTCGTCGAAGGCCTCCAGCATGGCGACATGGGCAAGGCCCCGCGCCCCGCCGCCGCCCAGAGCGAGCGCGACCGTCGGGCCGGCGGGCGCTGCCCCCATCGCCGTCAGCCGCGCCCGACCGCCCGCCAGCCGATGTCGCGGCGGCAGAAGCCTTCCGGCCAGTCGACGAGGTCGACCGCCTCATAGGCGCGGTGCTGCGCCTCGGCGACCGATGCGCCGGTGGCGGTGATGCCGAGCACGCGGCCTCCGTCGGCGAGGATGCGGTCGCCGCTGCGCCTGGTGCCGGCATGGAACACCAGCACGTCGTCGATCGAGGCGGCCTTGGCGAGGTTGCGGATTTCCGATCCCTTGGCCACCGGGCCCGGATAACCCTGGGCCGCCATCACCACGCACAGCGCCGCCTCGCTCTTCCAGCGCAGCGAGACATTGGCGAGCACGCCGTCGGCCGAGGCGATCAGCGCCGGCAGGATATCGGACCGCAGCCGCGGCATCAGCACCTGGGCCTCGGGATCGCCGAAGCGGACATTGTATTCGATCAGCTCCGGGCCGTCCTTGGTGATCATCAGGCCGGCGAACAGCACGCCCTTGAATGGCGTGCCGCGCGCCGCCATGGCGCGGATGGTCGGCCGGATGATCTCGGCCATGACGCGTTCCTCCATCGCCGCGGTCATCACCGGCGCGGGGGAATAGGCGCCCATGCCGCCGGTATTGGGGCCGAGATCCCCCTCGAAGACGCGCTTGTGGTCCTGCGCCGAGGCCAGGGCGATGGCGTCCTTGCCGTCGCACAGAGCGAAGAAGCTCGCTTCCTCCCCTTCGAGGAAGGCCTCGACCACCGCTTCGGGGCCCGATGCGCCCACGGCGCCGGCGAAGATCGCGTCGAGCGCGGCCTCAGCCTCCTCGACCGTCTGCGCCACCACCACGCCCTTGCCGGCAGCGAGCCCGTCCGCCTTGACGACGATCGGCGCGCCGGCGGCGCGGACATGGGCCTTCGCCGCCTCGGCTTCGGTGAAGCGGCGGTAATCGGCGGTGGGGATGCCGAATTCGCGGCACAGATCCTTGGTATAGCCCTTGGAGCCTTCGAGCTGCGCCGCCTGGCGCGACGGCCCGAACGCCTTGATGCCCGCCGCGGCGAGATCGTCGACGAGGCCGGCCACCAGCGGCAGCTCGGGGCCGATCACCACGAAGTCGATGGCATTGGCGTGGCAGAAATCGATGAGCGCGTCATGGTCGCTGCCGTCGACGCCGACGCAGACCGCGCATTCCTCGATGCCGGGATTGCCCGGCGCGGCGAACAGCCTGTCGCAGAGGGGGCTCGCCGAAATCGCCCAGGCCAAAGCGTGCTCCCGCCCTCCCGAGCCGACCAGAAGAATATTCATCTCAACCGCCTGACAAGATGGCACCGGCCGCAGGAACGGCACCGCGCCCTTTCGGCGACCTTTGCCCGATCGCCCGCGCGGACGCAATGCGACGCCGCTGCGATTGTCGCACAAAACGGCATGCGGACGACACGCTTCCCTCCTTGGGGCGGCTTCCTCCGGCGCCCGTCAAAGCGTCGTCTCCACCACCCACCAGCCGGGTCTCGCGGCGCGGATCGCGTCCTGTGCCGCGCGGGCGGCCTGCGGCGTCTCGAACAGGCCGAACACGGTGGCGCCGGAGCCCGACATGCGGGCGAGGCGGCAGGCCTCCTGCGCCCGCACCACCGCGAGGGCCTCGCCGATGACGGGGCGGAGGGCGATCGACGGCGGTTCGAGGTCGTTGCGGCCATGCGAGAGCAGTTCGATCAGTTCGGCGGCGCCGTGCGTCGCCTCGACCGCCCGTCCCACCGTTTCCGGATAGGGCGCGGCGCAGCCCGCCTCGAGCCCCAGCGCCTTGAAGATCTCGGCGGTGGGGGTCGCCACCCTGGGGTTGACCAGCACGGCCGGCAGCGGCGGCAGCTCGATCGGGCGGGAGAGGATCTCGCCGGCGCCGCGCATCCAGCGCGGCTTGGCCTCGAGGCAGACCGGCACGTCCGATCCGGTCGCGAGCGCCGCCTGCATCACTGCCGCATTGGCAAGCGGGAGGCCGTTGGCGCGCGCGAGCAGGCGCAGCGCCGCCGCAGCGTCGGCCGAGCCGCCGCCGAGCCCGGCCGCGACGGGAAGATTCTTGATGAGGTGGAAACGGCCGAGCGTGAGGCCCGGCCTGAGGCGCGCCAGCGCATGGGCGGCCTTCAGCACCAGATTGTCGGCGAGGATGCCGGCGTCGGGCGCCGTCGGCCCCGCCACGTCGAGCGACAGCTCCGGCCCGGGCTCGAAGGTGAGCTCGTCGGCGATCGTGGCGAACACCACCAGACTGTCGAGGATATGGTAGCCGTCCCGGCGGCGTCCCAGCACCGCCAGGGTCAGGTTGACCTTGGCCGGTGCTTTTTCATGCAGCCGCATGGCCCGGGTCAGCCGCCATTGCCGCTGGCCGGCGCAGCCGGTTTGTCCGGATCGACCGGCTTCTGCGGGGAGGCAGGCTTTTGCGGCTCCGCCGGTTTGGGCGGCTCGGCGGGCTTGGGCGTCGCCGGCGGGGTGACCGGAGCCGGCGGCACGCCGGCCGGGTTGGGCGCGTCCGCCGGTTTGGGCGTATCGGCCGGCTTGGGGGCGTCAGCGGGTTTGGGCGTATCAGTGGGTTTGGGCGCCTCGACCGGCTTGGGCTTGTCCGCCGGCTTGGACGTATCCACCGGCTTGGAGGCGTCCGGCGCCGCGGGGGCAGGCTGGACGGAGACGGGCTTGGCCGTTTCCGGCGGCGTGCCGGCTTGCTCGGGCTTGGCGGGCTCGGCTGGCTTCGCCGTGCCGGCAGCGTCGGCCAGCCCGTGCTCGAGCTTGGACTGGAGCTTGGCCTTTTCGTCCGGCTCGGGCTTGGAATCGAGCGCGTGGTGCCATTGGAACGTCGCTTCGAGCTTGCGGCCGGCCCGCCAATAGGCATCGCCGAGATGGTCGTTGATCGTCGGATCGCCCGGCTTCAGCGCGACGGCGCGTTCGAGCTGCTCGACCGCCTCGTCATATTCGCCGAGCGTGTAATGCGCCCAGCCGAGGCTGTCGACGATATAGCCGTCGTCGGGCCGCTGATCGACGGCCTTCTTGATCATGTCCATGCCCTCCTGGAGGTGCATGCCCTTGTCGATCCAGGAATAGCCGAGATAGTTCAGCACCGAGGGCTGGTCGGGATAGAGTTCGAGCGCCTTCTTGAAATCCGCTTCCGCCTTCGGCCACTGGTTGGTGCGTTCATAGGCGATGCCGCGGTAATAGAAGGTCGACCAGTCGCTGCGCGTCGGCGTGCCGACGACGTCGAGCGCCTGGCTGAAGGTGGCCGCCGCCTCGTCCCAGCGCTTGCGGCTCTGGTAGAGGCCGCCCAGCGAGATGATGGCGTCGAGGTCCTTCGGATCCCGGGCGATGATCTTCTTGAGATGGTCGACGGCTTCGTCGGTCCGGTCGAGCTGGTCGAGCACGGTCGCCAGCTCGATCTCGGCATTGCGCTTGAGCGGCGAGGTGTCGGGCACCGCCTGGAACAGGTCGTCGGCGATCTGGGGCTGCTTCAGGTCGGTATAGAGCTCGGCGAGGCCGATGAGCGCCGCCGCATTGTTCCGGTCGAGATAGAGCGCGAGGCGGTAGAACACCACCGCGTAATCGGCGCCGCCCTGCTTGGAGATCGCGGCGGCCACCGAGATCAGGATGTCGGCCGCGCCCTGCTGGGCCGAATCGACGGCCGGGCCGATGCGCTTGCCGGCCCGGATGTCGGCGGCGAGCGCCGTGACGACCGGCTGGCGCGGGATCTTGGCGCTGTAGGCGTCGAGGATGGCGAGCGCTTCGTCCTTCCTGCCGGCGCGGGCGAGGGCGCGCGCCAGGGCATCGGTGATGGTGACGGCGTTGGAATCGTGGTCGTGCGCATCCTTGAGGCGGACGATCGCCTCGTCATGCGAGCCGGCGAGATCGAGCATCATGCCCGCCGAGAAATTCTTGAAGGTCGAGAAGCCCTCGTCGCTGGAGATGTCGTCGGTGGCCTGCACGCCGCGCTTGGTCTGGCCGGCGCCGGCATAGGTCCAGGTCGAGATCAGCGGCGTCGCCAGCTGGAGGATCGGCTTGTCGACGGTGGCCTTGAGCTGGGTGCGCGCCTCGGCATATTGCCGCGCGCGCAGGGCCCGCACGCCGAGCACCAGATTCGCGATCGGGTTGTTCTTGTCGATGGCGATCATGCGGCGGGCGAAGACCACCGCCCTGTCCATGTCGCCGGACGAGAGCAGCGCGATGAAGGTGCGGTTGATCAGGTCGGGATTGCCCGGATTGCCCTTGAGCGCCGCGGCATAGAACAGCGCGGCCGCGCTGTCGTCGCGCAGGCTCGAAGCGAGGCGCCCAGCCAGGAAGCTGCCGGCGACGGATGTGGGCCGGAATGCGGGGCTGTCCGCCGCCGTCCTGCCCGCGAAGGCCGGGACGATGGCCGTGGTCGACAGGCCCAGGACCGTCAGGGCAGCGAAAAGGGAAGTGCGGAAAGACAGGGGCACGGGCAGTTACACTCCGAATCAGGCAATCGCCATTCGCAATGGCACAGCCATAAAGCATTTTCCGTTACCATGGCCGCTTTGAGGCGTGCGAACAACCCATCGATCCGGCCTGGTACTTCATTTCGCCGCCATGTGCGGTCGCATCTGCGTGATCGCCGATGTCGATCTCCTCGGCGCCGGGCCTCGGCCACAGTCGCCAAGGGGAGGGGGGGCGCCGGGCTCACATGTTGGGATAATTCGGGCCGCCGCCGCCTTCGGGCGTCGTCCAGTTGATGTTCTGCGCGGGGTCCTTGATGTCGCAGGTCTTGCAGTGGACGCAGTTCTGGGCGTTGATGACGAAGCGGGGGTCCTTCTTCGCGGCCTCGTCGCCATAGACGACTTCGTAGACGGCTGCCGGGCAATAGAGCCGCGCCGGCTCGCCATAGAGCGGCAGGTTGCGCTCGACCGGCACCGACGGGTCCTTCAGCTTGAGATGGACCGGCTGGTCCTCCTCGTGATTGGTCGCCGACAGGAAGACCGACGACAATTTGTCGAAGGAGAGCCGGCCGTCGGGCTTGGGATAGCGGATGGGCTTGGCCTTGGCGATCGGATCCAGGGTGGCATAGTCCGGCTTGCCGTGCTTGAGCGTGCCGAACAGCGAGAAGCCGAGCCTCTCGTTCATATGCATGTCGAGCCCCCCCAGGGCGACGCCGCCCCACAGGCCGAGCTTCGACCACAGCGGCTTGACGTTGCGGACCTTGGCGAGGTCCCGCCCGATCTCGCTCCCCCGCCATGCGTTCTCGTAGGAGAGGATCTCGTCATGCTCGCGGCCGGCGGCGAGGGCTTCGGTGAGGTGCTCGGCCGCCAGCATGCCGGACAGCACGGCATTGTGGCTGCCCTTGATGCGCGGCACGTTGACGAGGCCCGCCGAGCAGCCGATCAGCGCGCCGCCCGGGAAGGACAGCTTCGGCACCGACTGGTAGCCGCCTTCGGTGATGGCGCGGGCGCCGTAGGCGATGCGCTTGGCCCCCTCGAAGGTCGGCGCGATCAGCGGATGGTGCTTGAAGCGCTGGAATTCGTCGAAGGGCGAGAGGTTGGGATTGGTATAGTTGAGGTGGACGACGAAACCGACCACCACCTGGTTGTTTTCGAGGTGGTAGAGGAAGGAGCCGCCGCCGGTCTTCCAGTCGAGCGGCCAGCCGAAGGAATGCTGGACCCGCCCCGGCACGTGCCGGGCGGGGTCGATCTGCCAGAGCTCCTTGAGGCCGATGCCGTATTTCTGCGGCTCGCGGCCCTCGTCGAGCTTGAAGCGGGAGACCAGGATCTTGGTCAGGCTGCCGCGGGCGCCCTCGGCGAAGAGCGTGTATTTGCCGCGCAGCTCCATGCCGCGCGTGAAGCCGGGCTTGGGCTTGCCGTCGCGGCCGACGCCCATGTCGCCGGTGGCGATGCCGGCCACCGCGCCCTTGTCGTCATAGAGGACTTCGGCGGCGGCGAAGCCGGGATAGATCTCCACGCCCAGCGCCTCGGCCTGCACTGCCAGCCAGCGGCAGACATTGCCGAGCGAGCCGACGAAATTGCCGTGGTTCGACATCAGCTTCGGCATGCCGAAATTCGGCAGGCGGACACCGCCGGAGGGGCCGAAATAGTAGAAATGATCCTCGACGACGGGCGTCACCAACGGGCGGTCCGGCGCCTCGCGCCATTCCGGCAGGAGGCGGTCGAGGCCGATGGGATCGATCACGGCGCCGGACAGGATGTGGGCGCCGACCTCCGAGCCCTTTTCCACCACCACCACGGTGGTCTCCGGATTGAGCTGCTTGAGACGGATCGCCGCCGCCAGGCCGGCAGGTCCGGCTCCCACCACGACGACATCATATTCCATCGCCTCGCGGGGGCCGAGATCGGCGCTGTCGCTCATCGGTAAGTCTCCAATCCCGGTACGGCCGGACGCTGTGTTTGATCCGCCCCGCTTTTTTCACGTTTTTGGAATGGGTGCAAACCCGTGCCGCAGCGATTTTCCGGGAGCGCGGGCGAGATGCTCCTATGCGCCGACTTTACCGGGCAGGCGCGGTGATGGAGGGGCGATCACCGATCGCCCCTCCTGGAAACGCCGCGTCTGCCGGAGAGGAAGAGGTCGATCGGTGATCCACCCTCCAGGCAGGGCGCGGTGATGGAGGGGCGATCACCGATCGCCCGTCTTGGAAACGCTGCATCTGCCGAAACGGAAAAGGTCGATCGGTGATCGCCCCTCCGATCGTGAGCTTTGAGTCAGTACAGCGGGCGTCTCGCCCGCGTTCCAGGCGGCTCGCGAGGCGTTACTTCATTCGGCCGCGTCCTTGATCGGTTCGGGCGGCGTCCAGCGCAGGATCGGCTGGCGGGCAGCCCGCGTTTCGTCCATGCGCCGGCGCGGGGCGTGGTAGGGCGCACCCGAGAACCGCTCGGTCTCGCCGCGCCTGGCGGCCATGGCGAGGTCGCGCAGCGTGGCGATGAAGAGATCGAGCGAGGCCTTGGATTCGCTCTCCGTCGGCTCGATCAGCATCGCGCCATGGACGACGAGGGGGAAATACATCGTCATCGGATGATAGCCCTCGTCGATCATCGCCTTGGCGAAGTCGAGCGTGGTGACGCCGGTGTCCTTCAGCCAGCTGTCGTCGAACAGCGCCTCATGCATGCAGGGCTGGTCGCCGAACGGCGCCGACATCAGGTCCTGCAGGCTGGCGCGAATATAATTGGCGCTGAGCACGGCGTCCTCGGAAGCCTGCCGCATGCCGTCGGCGCCGTGCGAGAGCATATAGGCCATCGCGCGGGTGAACATGCCCATCTGGCCGTGGAACGCCACCAGTCGGCCGAAAGGTTCGGTTCCCTGGGGCGCCTGGCTCTCGTTCTCGACCAGCCGGCCCTCCGCCAGGAAAGGGAAGGGCGCGTAGGGTGCGAGCTTGTCCGACAGCACCACCGGCCCGGCGCCGGGGCCGCCGCCGCCATGCGGGGTGGAGAAGGTCTTGTGCAGGTTGATGTGCATGGCGTCGACGCCGAGATCGCCCGGGCGCACCTTGCCGACGATCGCGTTGAAATTGGCGCCGTCGCAATAGAAGTAGGCGCCGGCCTCGTGCACCGCCTCGGCGATCGCCTTCACATCCTTCTCGAACAGCCCGCAGGTGTTCGGATTGGTCAGCATGATCGCCGCGACGCTCGGGCCGAGCGCCTTGCGGACATCGGCGGGATCGACAGTGCCGTCGGGCCGCGCCGGAATCGGCTCGACCGTGAAGCCGATCAGCGCGGCGGTGGCCGGATTGGTGCCGTGGGCCGATTCGGGCACCAGCACCACGGTCCTGGTTTCGCCTTCCCCGCGCGCCGCGATGGCCGCCTTGATCGCCATCATGCCGCAGAGTTCGCCATGCGCGCCGGCCTTGGGGCTCATCGCCACGGCGGGCATGCCCGTCAGCGTCTTGAGGTAATGGGCGAGGCGGTCGATCAGCTCGATCGCGCCGGGAACGGTGGAGACCGGCTGCAGCGGATGGATGTCGCCGAAGCCGGGCAGCCGCGCCATCTTCTCGTTGAGGCGCGGATTGTGCTTCATCGTGCAGGAGCCAAGCGGAAAGAGCCCGGTGTCGATGCCGAAATTCTTCTGGCTGAGGCGTACGAAATGGCGCATCGCCTCCGGCTCGCTGAAGCCGGGCAGGCCGATCGGCTCCTTGCGCTCGAGCCCGCCGAGCCGCGGCGTGAACGCGCCGGCCTCCTCGATGTCGACGCCGGTGACCTCGACGCGTCCGGTCTCGAACAGGAGCGCTTCCTCGATCAGGAGGGCGCGATTGCCGGTGAAGGTCGGGTGGAGGACGTCGGCGCCCTCGCCCGCGGCGGAAGGGCGTCCCTGGCGGTTCAACATCACGCAAGCTCCTTCAGCGCTGCGGCATAGGCCGCTCTGTCTTCATCGGTGTTGACTTCGGTGGAGGCGACGATGAGGAGATCGTCATGGCCGCTGCCGGGGGCGAGGCGCGCATAGGGGACGCCGCCGAGGATGCCGCGGGCGGCGAGCCTTTCGGTCAGCGCGGCGGCATTGCCCGGCACGCGGAGGGTGAATTCGTTGAAGAAGGACCGCTGCAGGACCTCCACGCCCGGCACCTCGGCCAGCAGGTCGGCGAGCTTCACGGCATTGGCGTGGTTGAGGAGGGCGAGCCGGCGCAGGCCTTTTTCGCCCAGCAGCGCCATGTGAATGGTGAAGGCGAGGACGCACAGGCCCGAATTGGTGCAGATGTTCGAGGTCGCCTTCTCGCGGCGGATATGCTGCTCGCGGGTCGAAAGGGTCAGCACGAAGCCGCGATCGCCTTGTGCATCGACCGTCTGGCCGCAGAGGCGGCCCGGCATCTGCCGTACATATTTCTGCCGGGCGGCGAAGAGCCCGACATAGGGACCGCCATAGGTCAGCGCGTTGCCGATCGACTGGCCTTCGCCGACGACGATGTCGGCACCCATCGCGCCGGGCGGCATCACCAGCCCGAGCGAGACCGCCTCGGTGAAGACGGCGATGAGCAGGGCGCCGGCCTTGTGTGCCGCCTCGGCGATGGCAGTGAGGTCGCGCAGATTGCCGAACACGTCCGGTGTCTGAACCACCACGCAGGAGGTATCGGCGTCGATGCGGGCGACGATGTCCTCGCTCGCCGTCACGTCGGCCGGCAGGGCGTCGACGGTGTGGCCGCCCATCTGCGAGAGGGTGCGGACGACGCCGGCATAATGCGGGTGAAGCCCGCCCGACAGCACGGCCTTGCCGCGGCGGGTGACGCGATGGGCCATCAGCACGGCCTCGCCGGTGCCGGTCGAGCCGTCATACATCGAGGCGTTCGCCACATCCATGCCGGTCAGCAGCGCGACCTGGGTCTGGAACTCGTAGAGATATTGCAGCGTGCCCTGGGCGATCTCGGGCTGGTACGGCGTGTAGGAGGTCAGGAATTCCGAGCGCTGGATGAGATGGTCGACCGTGGCCGGCACATGGTGCTTGTAGGCGCCGGCACCGACGAAGAAGGGTACGGAGGAGGCCGCGACGTTCTTCGCGGCGAGGCCGCCCATGATGCGCTCGACGGCGAGCTCGCCCTTGGCGGACGGCAGGTCGGGCGCGGAGGCCAGGAGCGCGTCCGCCGGCACGTTCGCGAAGAGGTCGTCGATATGGTCGACGCCGATCTTCGCCAGCATCAGGCCGCGGTCGTCGGCGGTCAGGGGGAGATAGCGCATGCGGTCAGGCTCCGATATGGGCGGCATAGGCCGCTTCGTCCATCAGGCCGTCGAGCTGGCCCGGGTCGGCCAGCTTCATCTTGATGAACCAGCCCTTGCCGAGAGGATCCTCGTTCACGGTGCCGGGCGCGTCGGGCAGGCTCTCGTTGACCTCGATGACGGTGCCGGACACCGGGGCGTAGACCTCGCTCGCCGCCTTCACCGATTCGACGACGGCCGCCTCGTCGCCCTGCTTGAGCGTCTTGCCCTTGGCCGGCAGCTCGACGAACACGACGTCGCCGAGCTGCGACTGGGCGTAGTCGGTGATGCCGATGGTGGCGATGTCGCCCTCGACCGAAACATATTCATGATCGGTGCTGTATCGGATGGTTGCCATGAGACGGGATTCCCCTAGGTGGCCCGGAACGGGCATTGGACGATGGAAAAGCGGAATTCAGGCGCGATGGAAGCGGTGCGGCGTGAAGGGCAGCGCCGCGACCCGGGCAGGCACGTTCCGGCCGCGCAGATCGACGAGGAGATCGGTGCCGATGGCGGCATAGGCCGGCGGGACGAAGCCCATGGCGACGGGGCCGCCGACCGTCGGCCCGAAGCCGCCCGAGGTGACGACGCCGATGGTCTCGCCGCCGGCGTTGCGGATGACGGCGCCTTCCCGCACCGGCGAGCGGCCTTCCGGGACGAGGCCGATGCGCATGCGAGCCGGACCTTCGGCGAGTTCGCGCTGGATCCGGGCGGCACCGGGAAAGCCGCCCTGTTCGCGGCGGCGCTTCTGGATCGACCAGGCGATGCCGGCTTCGACCGGCGACGTCGTCTCGTCGAGTTCGTGTCCGTAGAGGCACAGCCCCGCCTCCAGGCGCAGCGAATCGCGGGCGCCGAGGCCGACGGGCTTCACGCGCTCGTCCCGAAGCAGGATCCGCCACAGCGCGCCGGCCTTGGAGGATTTGACCGAGATCTCGAACCCGTCCTCGCCGGTATAGCCGGACCGCGAGACCGCGATGTCGATGTCGCCGAAACGGCTGGAACGCGCGCCCATGAAGGGGAGGGCGGCGGCCTCGGGACAATGATCGGCCATCACCGCCGCTGCAAGGGGGCCCTGCAGCGCGATCAGCGCCCTGTCCTGGACGATCAGGAGGCTGGCCCTGTCGCCGATCTTTTCCTTGATGAGGTCGTAATCGGCCTGTTTTCGCGAAGCGTTGACGACCAGGCTGAGCGAGCCGTCATCGGCCGGATCGACCGGACGGCTGACCATCAGATCGTCCAGCGTGCCGCCCTCGGCATTGAGGAACTGGGTGTAGCGCTGGCGTCCGCGGGGAAGATTGAGAATATCGGCGGGAACCAGCGTTTCCAGCGCGGCGGCCACAGCGGCATGGTCGTGGGCCGTCAGGAAAGCCTGCCCCATGTGGGACACGTCGAAGAGCCCGGCCGCCTGGCGGGTGTGGTTGTGCTCGGCGATGATGCCGGCTGGATATTGCACCGGCATGTCGTAGCCGGCGAACGGCACCATGCGAGCCCCGAGCGCGACGTGATCGGCATGGAGAGGGGTCTTCAGAAGTCCGGCAGGTGATTCGGCCATGATGGCTCCGACAAAAGGTTGCACCCCGGACGAAATCGCCCGGTTGTGCCCCCTCTGTCGCGGTTACCTGAGAGATTTCGCGACTCCACACCCTGAAGCGTTCTGCAAGCTGCCGGAATCGGCGAGAATCACAAAAACGCGTCGAACCAAGAGTGAGAGCAAAATGGCGTTTCTGCGAAACGCGTTTTGCTCCAGGAGCTGCTTACGCCCGTCGGTGAGCCCGAGCGTTTGCACGCTCGCGCCGCTTTCCAGAGTTTCGTTCCCCCGCGGTCCGGTTGCCTGAGAGTTTCCGGGGCGGTTGCTCCTTCGGCGCCAGCCACCGACCTCAAAGAGGTCGGGCCGGACTCTTCCGCGGGGATCGACCGAATGACCGGAAGCTAGCCTCCGGCCGGCGCGTCGTCAACTGCGCAGAATGCGACGCTGCGGGAAAAGTCAGCGCCGGTGCTTTTTCTTGGTCGGGGGCTCGAGCGCCCCCTTGTTGTCGAAGCCGATCTGGATGTCGTAGGAATTCAGCGGTTGCTGAACGCCGATCACGATCGGCGTGGAGGTGTCGACGACCTCGAACGAACCCTGGTCCTCGCCTGGCGGCACCGAGGCGGCGACGCGCAGCACCTTGGTGTAGGCCGTATGCTCGTCCCGGTCGCGGATCGTGATCCGCAGCGGCGCCGAATAGGTGCCGGCCCCGCCCTGCTTCAGGATCGCCAGGCCCTTGATGCCGATCTTGATCGTCACCGATGCCGGGCCGGAGAGATCGCATTCCCGAGCGAATTTCGAGATCGTCATCTGCGCGCCGCCGCTCGTATAGAAGGAGGCGCCGTTCGGCACGTTGATGACGGGACATTCGGCGTCGGGATCGAAGTCCACGCGCGTCGGGGCGCTGGGCGTGCTCGGCGTAGAGGACGACTCCGCTTCGGTCGGCGTGCCATAGACGCCCGTGATGATGCTGTTGGAACAGCCGCCGAGGGCCGCGAGGCCTGCCAGCAAGGCTCCGCGAGCCGCCCAAACGCCAAACTGCCTGCCAACCATCGAAACGCTCCTGCTGGTTCTCCGCGGCGGCGGCCCCGGCCGCGGGGAAATCTCGAATTCGCAATGCCGTCGCAGGTGAGAAACGGCGGGCTGCGCCTGCCCGGTCCTCTCCGTCGCCCGCATGTGGCGCCGAGCGCCCTTATAGCATGCGGCACGTCTTCGGCCAGTCCGACGGAGGCGTTCGGACCTTGTGCACAGGGGATTTCAGGCCGAAATCGTCGCCCTGCCGAGCGACCAATCGTCCTGCAGGAAGCGGCGGATGATGTGGTGGGAATAGAAGCTGGCGACGAGGCCGAGGAAACGCGGAAAATCGACATGGGCATTGTCGTCCGCGCTGTCGGAAATGATGCGCAGGACGGCGAAGGGCACGCCGTAATCGTGGCAGACCTGCGCCACCGCGCCGCTCTCCATCTCGATGGCGAGCGCATCCGGAACATCGGCGCGCAGGGCGGCGACGTCGGCATGGCCGTTGACGAAGCGGTCGCCGCTGATGACGAGGCCGCGATGCAGGGCCGGCGAGGCGAGGCTGAACTGGGCGCGGATGTCCGGCGCCAGTGCCGGCAGGTCCTCGGCCAGGAAGGCCTGCGTCGCCCGGGCCAGGCTGGCGCCGAGGACGGCGTCGGCCGCGAATCGCGACATGCCCGTCAGCGGCACCTCGAAACGGGGAAAGATCGGCCGTGCATCGAGGTCGTGCTGCAGCATGGCGTCGCCCACGACGATGTCGCCGACATGCACGGATGCCGCCGCCCCGCCGGCCACGCCGGCGTTGAGCACGGCGCCGACCCCGAATTCGTGGACGAGACCGGCGGTCGCCGTCGCGGCGGCGACCTTGCCGACGCGCGACAGAGTGAGGACGCAGTCCCGCCCGAACAGGCTTCCGCTGTGATAGTCCCGACCGCCGAGGCGCCTGGTCTGCGTGGCCCCGTCCTGCCGCATGAGCGCGAACAAGGCCTCCGCCTCCTCGGCCAGGGGAACGAGGATGCCGAGCGGCGGGGAGGGCAGGGCTGTCATCGGTTGATTCCCAAAGCATTTTACAGAAAAGCCGATCGGCTTTCCGATTGGAAAATGCGTCAAAACAACAGGTTGGAGAAAACCGTGATTCGATGGAATCGCAGTTTGCGCCGGGCGACCCTAGCTCGTGAAGCCGCCGGCTTCCAGCCCGCATCCCGGCACCTCGTCCGGCCCGGACGGCGGCAGGCGCTCACGGCCGCAGGCCATGCGCAAAAGAAAGGCCGGGACGAGCCCGGCCTCTTCGTTGCCCGAGAAGGATCAGGGGCTCACACCGCGATGCGTTCGTCGATCTCGCTGGGCTCGCGCAGCACATAGCCGCGGCCCCAGACGGTCTCGATGTAGTTCGTGCCGCCGGTGGCGTTCGCAAGCTTCTTGCGCAGCTTGCAGATGAAGACGTCGATGATCTTCAGCTCCGGCTCGTCCATGCCGCCATAAAGGTGGTTCAGGAACATTTCCTTGGTGAGCGTGGTGCCCTTGCGGAGCGAGAGCAGCTCCAGCATCTGGTATTCCTTGCCCGTCAGGTGCACGCGCGTGTTGTGCACCTCCACCGTCTTGGTATCGAGATTGACGATGAGGTCGCCGGTGGCGATCACCGACTGGGCATGGCCCTTGGAACGGCGCACGATCGCATGGATACGGGCGACCAGCTCGTCCTTGTGGAAGGGCTTGGTGAGATAGTCGTCGGCGCCGAAGCCGAGTCCCTTCACCTTGTCCTCGATGCCGGCGAGACCCGACAGGATCAGGATCGGCGTCTTGACCTTCGCCACCCGCAGGGACCTGAGCACTTCGTAGCCCGACATGTCGGGCAGATTCAGATCGAGCAGGATGATGTCGTAGTCGTAGAGCTTGCCTAGATCGACGCCCTCTTCTCCGAGGTCCGTCGTATAGACGTTGAAGCTCTCCGACTTGAGCATCAGCTCGATGCTTTGCGCCGTGGCGCTATCGTCTTCGACAAGAAGTACGCGCATATCAATCCCCCACTGCGGCCTCAGAGGGTCGACCGCCGTCGCGAATGCGCAGGCAGCACGGTAAATTCACCTCATCGATGATCGCTCGTGACGCTACGCAGGAATGGTTAACAAATTGTGATTCTCTCATGCAAGCGAAACCTGAAGGGAGGTGTGAAACTCTCTGTAACACATTGCCCGAAAGACAAAATTGCCGTGGAACGGACATCAACATAAACATGAAGAAATCCAGATAAGCGACTCTCCGGACTCACGCATTCGCCAGGAGGAGGCTCCAGGCTGTGTGCGGGTTCATCAATCGCGTTAGGGATCATTAACGAGCCGGGTAAATTAAAGGTTACGAGCCGGCGGTCCTCTTAGCGAATTTGGCCGAATCATCGGCGGTCGCGGGGCGGCGGCACAGCCGGGCATCCGGCGGCCGCGGCGTCTTTGCCGAGCCCGCATGCCAGCCGGGAGGGGACCAGGATCCGAGGAGTTTGTTACTTAAAATCAATTGGATATGGAGAAAATCCCATGGCTGCGGACGCGCCGGCTGCCCGCTCCGGCCACGGTTCTCGGCCCCGTGGAGAGGAGAGCCTGGTCGACCCGGCGCACCGCGCAGGCGACGCCGAATATATTAAGGAGCGACGCCCCCGGCCATGTTTCGCCCCATGGCGGCCGCGGAAGCGGCGCGCTTCCGGCGCCTCGTCCTGCGTTCGGGGCCCGCTTCGCGGCTTTTCTGCGGCAGGTAAGGAAGAATTCACCGCCATGCAGGATGGTTGTGTCTCCGCCGGAATGTTCCGTGGCGGTCCTGTCCTAGGCGGCCGGGTCTTCCCCGGCCGATGCGGCTGATGGAGTAACGAGTAATGAAGTCGCGCGACACCCTCATTCGTCTGAAGCGTTTCCAGGTGGACGAGAAGCGCCGTCAAGTCGTCCAGATCGAAACCATGGTCGCCGAATTCGAGCGGATGGCGGCCGATCTGGACCGGGAGATCAAGACCGAGGAGGTGAAGGCCGGCATCACCGACACCAGCCATTTCGCCTACCCGACCTATGCGAGGGCGGCGACGGCGCGGCGCGACAACCTGCTCGGTTCGGCCGAAGACCTGAGGATCAAGCTGGAGGATGCGAGGACGGCCCTGGCCGACGCCGTCGAGGATCTCAAAATGGTGGAAATTCTCGAAGACCGCGAAAGGGCGACGGAGCGCGGCCTCGCCCCGCAGAGCTGAGATTTCGCCGCCGGCGGCGTCACTGCTTCGGTGTCGGCGGCTTCGTCGTCACGCAGCGCAGATCCTTGCGGACGCAGGCGATGCCGGGCGTCGAGCACATCGCCTTGCCGCCCACCACGGCGCAGATGAGGCATTCGTCGGTGAGTTCGGTGCAGTCGGGGTGGGCCTGCAGGAAGGAGAGGATCGAGGTGTCCGGCGCCACCGGCGTGGAGGGCGTGGGCAGCGGCGGGGCCGGCTTGTCCTGCGCCAGCGCGGGAGAGAGGCCGAGGACGAGGCCGAGAACCACGCTCGAGACGATGCCGGGAAGAATGCCGCGCATGGCGCCCTCTTTCAGATGTGGCGCCCGCATAGGCGCCGGTCCACACGGATCAGCCGCGAAAGGCGGTCGCTTCGATCTCCACCTTCATCTCGGGCTTGATCAGGTCGCAGACGAGCATGGTGGCTGCCGGCCTTATATCGCCGAAAACCCGTCCCGTGACGGCGAACACGTCGTCCGCCAGGTCGGCCCGCGTGATGTAGTAGTGCACCCGCACGATGTCCGTCAGGGCGAAGCCCGCCTCGACGAGCGCCTTCTCGATGGTCGCGAGCGCGTTTTCCGCCTGCGCCGCGATGTCGTCCGGCATGATCATGCGGGCATAGTCGTAGCCGGTGGTGCCCGCGACGAAGCACCAGTCGCCCTGGACGACGGCGCGCGAATAGCCGGCCGCGCGTTCGAAGGGAGACCCTGTCGAGATCAGCCTGCGCTTCATGTTCGATCCTCTGCAATCAGGCTCGCCGGCCGCTTGCGGACGGTCCGGGAGCGGCCTCGGCCGTGCCGTGCCGGTCGGGCCGCGCTCCGTTTCGCCGCTCTGTATAAGCCTGTTTGAAAAACCCGCAACGCCGGCAGGCCTGCGTCAGGCCGGCGTCGCGCCGATCCTCACGCCGCCGTCGACGGCCTGGACGCGGACGGCCATCGATGCGGCGCGCGATATCAGGCCAGCGTAGTAGGGCTGGATCGCGTGGCTGTCGAGCGTGCCGCTTTCCGGCTCGCCCGCCAGCAGGCTCGTGAGCCCGGCCGGAATGCGCGAATGGCTGCCGAGCGCCAGGATGTCGAAGGTCGGCGCCTCGGCATCACCGGTCACCCTGGCGTCGATGGAGCCGCCGCGCGGAATGGTGGAGCCCGCGACGACGAGGAGGTTCAGCAGCAGCTTGACCTTGTTCTTGGGCATGAACACCCGCGGGGCCGACCATTTGAGCGTGACCTTGTCGTCCTGGATGAAGCCGCGCGCGACATTCTCGGCATCGCCGAGGTCGATGGAGGAGCCGGCCGAGCCGGCGGCGCCGAAGGCGATGCGGGCGAACTGGAGCCTGGCCGAAGCCGTACGGGAACTCTTCTTAATGAGGTCGAGGGCAAAGGCCTTCATCGAGGCGTCGTCCTCGTCCTCGAGGACCTCGAGCCCATTGACAATGGCCCCGACGGGATTGATCACGTCATGGCACACGCGCGAGCACAGCAGGGCGGCAAGATCGAGCGCGTCGAGTTGAAATCCGGCGGTCATCGCAGCGTCCCCGCAGTTCCGTAAAAGAATCACGTCCATCATACGAGGTTCCAGATAGACGCTGCCGCTTTCGATGTGAAGCGCTTGCTCGGCGGCGCCGGCCGACCGGCGCCGCCTGGAACCTGCCCCTCAACGGCCTGCCGACGGCCACTGCAGAACGAGAATCGACCTTGCCACACGAGAACGACGTCCTCGCCCGCGAATTTTCCAGCATAGCCCGGCAGGCGGGCGCAGCGATCATGGCGGTCTATGCCACCGGCACGGCGGCGCGGTTCAAGGAGGATCGCTCGCCGGTGACCGAGGCCGACGAGATCGCCGAGGCGATCATTCTCGACCGTCTGGCGGCGCTGCTGCCGGATGTCCCCGTGGTGGCGGAAGAGAGCTGCTCCAGGGGCATGGTGCCGCAGGTCGGCTCGCGCTTCATCCTGGTCGATCCGCTCGACGGCACCAAGGAATTCCTCAACCGCAACGGCGAGTTCACCGTCAACATCGCATTGATCGACGCCATGGCGCCGGTTGCCGGCTGCGTCTTCGCGCCGGCGGTCGACGCGCTCTATGCGGGCGGAGAGACGGCCTGGCGCATCATCGGCGCCGACGAGGCTCCGATCCGCACGCGGCCCTATCCCGCCGAGGGGCTGACGGCCTTGTGCAGCCGCTCTCATCCCGACGCGAAGAGCGAGGCGTTTCTCGCCGGCTACCGGATCGCCGACCGCCGGGAGGCCGGATCCTCGTTGAAATTCTGCCGCCTCGCCGAAGGCCAAGCCGACGTCTATCCGCGCTTCGGCCCGACCATGGAATGGGACGTGGCGGCCGGTCACGCCGTGCTCGCCGCCGCCGGGGGCGCCGTGCTGGCACCCGATGGCGCACCCTTCGCCTATGGCAAGACGGCAGCCGGCTTTCGCAACGAGGCTTTCATCGCCTGGGGGCAGCGGGCGCCGGCGAGCCCCTGATGGCCCACCGATGCGGCAGATATCCGGTCCGCAGGCAAATCGAAGGACTTTGTTAACGCTGTTGCGGCACAGATTGGGGCCGGGTGAGGGTCGACGGCTCGAATCTGACTTTCGGCGAAGAACCGTCAGATTCAGGCCACAAAAGAGTAATTCGTGGTCCGCAGCCGGTCGATCGCTGCCGTAGCGGACCATCTGCCAGAGAGGCTCGACATGAATGCTCCCATCCGCCGTCGCAGGGCCATGGCCACCCTGGCAGGTCTTGCGATCTGCGCCGCCGCTTCCCTCGCTCCAGGTCTCGCCTTTGCGCAGCAGGAGGAAAGGCCGCAGCGCATTTCGTCGAACGAGCTGATCGATTCCGGCCACCGCTTCTTCGGCAGCGTGTCGCGCGATTTGGCGCTGGCGATCCAGAAAGCCGTCAGCCGCTGGGGAGAGCCCAACGGCTATATCCTCGGCCAGGAGGGGTCCGGCGCCTTCATCGGCGGGTTGCGCTATGGCGAGGGCACGCTGTTCACCCGCAATGTCGGCGACCGCAAGGTCTTCTGGCAGGGCCCCTCGGTCGGCTGGGATTTCGGCGGCGACGGCGCCCGCACCATGATGCTGGTCTATAATCTCTCGCGTGTCGACGGCGTCTTCAGCCGTTTCGGCGGCGTCGCCGGGTCGGCCTATATCGTCGGCGGCTTCGGCGTCACCGCGCTCGGCGACGGCGACATGATGGTGGTGCCGATCAAGTCCGGTGTCGGGGCGAGGCTCGGCATCAATCTGGGCTATCTCAAATTCACGCCGACCGCGACCTGGAACCCCTTCTGAAACGCTGCCCGCGGTGGACGGCACCAGCGCCGCGCCGCTGGACATCCCCTTGGATTTGGTCGCAATATTGCCGGCAATCCGGGATAAGTCTGCTTTCTCTTGGTCAGGGGCAGGTCTGGACCGTTGCTCGATTACGCCATCGCCTTTTTCCTGGGGTTGGTCTTCGCAGCCCTGGCCGCTCTGGCCATGCTGCCGGCGGTGTGGGCGCGTGCGCGCCGGCTGATCCGGCGGCAGATGGAAGTGGCCCTCCCGCTGTCGATGACGGAAGTCCGCGCCGCGCAGGATCACATGCGCGCGGCGGCTGCGGTTGCGCGGCGGCGGCTCGAACAGCGGATCGAGCGCGACCGCGAGCGGCACCATCGGCTGATGGCCGATTACGGCCGGCAGAGCGAGAGGCTGAGACGGACCGAGGCGATGCTCGGCGTCGATGCCGAACGGCTGGCGGCGGCCGAAGAGAGCGCCGCGTCCGCGCAGAGGCAGGTCCTCGCCGGCCAGCAGGATATCGCTTCCCTCAAGGCTGAACTCGCTGCCGCCCGCGTGACCATCGCGCTGCGCGAAGACATGGCGGACGAGTTCGAGCGCGACATCAACGCCGCCGTCATGGACAACGACAATCTTCGCGTCGAGCTGGTGGCGCTGCGCACCAAGCTGGGTGCGGCCGAGGACAGCGCGCAGATGCATCGGCGCGAACTGCGCCTGGTGCAGGAAAAGACCGCGGAACGGGAAGAGCGCCTCGCCGCCCAGGCCGCCGAGCTGGAGCGCGCCGGGACTGCGATCGCCGCCCTCGAAGCGCGGGTGGCCTCGCTCGGCGACAGGCTGCAGGCGATGACCCGCAAGGAGGAGGCCGCCGCGATGGCGAAGTCGGATCTGGAGACGCGCCTTTCCGTCCTTTCCGGCGAGCTGCGCCGGAAGGACGCGGCGCTGGCCGAACGTGACGCCCGGCTCGCCATCATGTCCGGCCGCGAGGCTGAACTCGTCGCCGAACTCAACCGCCTCAAGCGGGAGGCGCCGCGGTCGGGTGCGGTCGACAACGAGATCACCGCGCTCAAGGCGACGAGGGCCCGCCTGCAGGCCGAACTCGCCGCGCTCCGCCAGGAGGCGCATGATTCCTGGCTCGCCATCGAGGCGGACAATCGCCTGCTGCGCCGCGAGATGGCGCAGATCGCCGCCGACATCGCCCGCGAGGTCGCCAGCCGACAGTCGGGGGCGGCGGCGCATGGGACGGAGCGCGTCGCCGCCAACGACCAGGCCGCATCCCCCGCGGCCCTGCCGCGCGGATAGCCGGGAACGCGGACATCCCTGTCCGCCTCTTCTTTCCCGTCGGCACCGCGCCATGGCGCCGGGACAAAAGGATCCGGCGACTACAGCGCGGCCGCGATCCTGGCGGCGAGGCGGGCATTGTTCTCCACCAGGGCGATATTCGCCACCAGGCTGCGCCCTTCGGTCAATTCGAGCATGCGCGAGAGCAGGAAGGGCGTCAGCGCCTTGCCGGAGACCCCGAGCGCGTCGGCCTCGGCGATGGCGGCTGCGATCGCCGGGTTGATCTCGCCGGCCGCGATCTCGTCGCCGGGCGGGATGGGGTTGCCGACCAGCACGCCGCCGTCGAGCCGCAGATCCTGCCGGGCGCGGATCAGGGCGGCGATATCGGCGGGCTCGTCGAGGCGCAGCGGAGCGGGCAGGCCGCTGCTGCGGCTCCAGAAGGCGGGAAACTCGTCGGTGCCGAAGCCGACGACGGGGACGCCCAGCGTCTCCAGCGTCTCCAGGGTCTTGGGCAGGTCGAGAATGGCCTTGGCGCCCGCGCATACCACGCAGACCGGCGTGCGCGCGAGCTCGTGGAGGTCGGCCGAGATGTCGTAGGTCTTCTCCGCGCCGCGATGGACGCCCCCGATGCCGCCGGTGGCGAAGACGCGGATGCCGGCCCGGTCCGCCGCGATCATCGTGGCGGCGACGGTGGTCGAGCCGTTCATGCGCCGGGCGACGGCATAGCCGAGATCGGCCCGGCTGAGCTTGAGGAAGCCCGATGCGGCGCCCATCGCCTCGAGCTGGTCGTCCTCGAGCCCGGCATGGATGACGCCCTGCAGCACGGCGATGGTGGCGGGCTCGGCGCCTTCCGCCCGCACCGCCGCCTCGACGCGCCGCGCGGTCTCGACATTGTGGGGCCAGGGCATGCCATGCGTGATGATCGTCGATTCGAGCGCGACGACCGGCCTTCCGGCCTTCAGGGCGGCCGCGACGGCCGGAGAATGGGTGACAGGGATCATCGGGATATCGTTTCGGTTCGGAGGGAAAGGTCGAAGCGGGCCAGCATGGCCTCCATGCTCAAGTCCCGGCGCACGGTTTCCATGGCTTCCACCGTGAGAGCGGCGGCGGCCATCGCCCGTGACGCCGCGGCGATGAAATCGTCGCCGGCCGCCAGGCGCGCCAGCGTGCCGGCCGCCAGGGCGTCGCCCGCCCCGTTGACGTTGACGGGGCGCGACGGCAAAGCGGGGATCTGCGTCACGCGGTCCTCCTCCCATGCCAGCGCGCCGTCCGGGCCGAGCGTGAGCAGGCCCTTCTTCACCGGCCCGGCGGCGAGGCCCTGCGCGAGCGTCGCTGGCTCGCCGCCCTCCCGGCCGAGCAGCGTCGCCGCCTCGTAGCGGTTGAGGAAGAGGATGTCGAGGTCCGGCAGGATCGCCGCGAACCGCGCGAGCTTCTGGCGGGAGACCGGCACCGCCGCGAGCATGCGGCCCCGCTTGGCCCTCGCGACGGCTTCGAGCGTGGCGGCCGGCAGGTTGGCGTCGACGAAGAGGAGCGTGTCGTCCGATGCGGCCGCGAGCGCGGCCTCGGCCGCGGAAGGGGCGATGGCGTCGAAGATCGCCATGTCGGCGAGACCGATCACGAGTTCGCCGGCGCCGTTGAAGATGGCGGTGTAGGATGCCGTCGCAGCGCCCGTCATGACGACGACGCCCTGCGTGTCGATGCCCGCCGCCCGGCTCGCCGCGACGGCCCGCCGCCCGTCCGCATCCTCGCCCACCGCTGACACCAGGCCGACGGGGACGCCGAGCCGGGCGAGATTCTCCGCCACATTGCGGGCGACGCCGCCGATGCCGCTGCGCATGCGGCCGATATTCGACGTATGCAGGCGCTCGCGAGCCTCCGTCGTTTCGCCGATGCGGTCGACCACGCATCCGCCCATGCACAGAACCGAACGATACCGCATGCGTCCTCACCTTGCGGGGCGCATCCCTGGCACAGATTTTCCGGGGCAACAATACGCGGTCCGATTTGCCCTCGATTCCGCTTGTTTCTCAACACGTTTGCAGCAATACAGCCGCAGTTCCCCCCGTGAAGTCTTCGCCCGAAACGCCGCCGCCACATTTTGCGCACTCTTCTTTGCCTAGTGTGGCCATCCTCCCCTTCGAGAACCCTCCATGCGCACCGCCCCCCTTCTCGCCGCCCTGATGATGTTCGCCGCTGCGCCGGCCCTGGCCCAGTCCTGCAAAGACCCGTCCGGCTTTCCGGCCTGGCTCGACGGCATCAGGAAGGAAGCGGCTGCCGATGGTATCGGCTCGAAGGGATTGGCGGCGCTCGACGGCATCACCTACGACCAGAACACCATCTCGCATGACCGCGGCCAGAAGGTGTTCAAGCAGAGCTTCGAGGAGTTCTCGGGCCGCATGGTCAACACTTTCCGCATCAATCGCGGCCGGGCGCTGATCAAGAAATACCAGGCGGTGTTCAGCAAGGTGGAGGCCGATACCGGCGTCCAGGCGCCGGTGATCGCCTCCCTCTGGGGGCTGGAGACCGATTTCGGTGCCAATATCGGCAATTTCCAGACGATCCGTTCTCTGGCGACGCTCTCCTATGACTGCCGGCGTCCGGAGAAATTCCATCCCGAACTGATCGACGCGCTGCGCATCGTCGACCAGGGCGACATTCCGGCCTCGGAAATGCACGGGGCCTGGGCGGGCGAACTCGGCCAGGCCCAGTTCATGCCGTCCAACTACCTGAAATATGCCGTGGATTTTGACGGCGACGGCCGCAAGGACCTGCTCAGGAGCGCGCCGGACGTCATCGCCTCCATCGCCCGCCTGCTGCAGGCGGCGGGCTGGCAGCGCGGCGCCGGCTGGGAGCAGGGCGAGCCCAATTTCACCGTGCTGCAGGCCTGGAACAACAGCGAGCTCTATCGCAAGACGGTCGCCCTGCTGGCGACCCGGATCGCCGGCAAATAGGTTTTCCCGAAGGGGTGAGATTTTCTGGGAGGCCGGTCTCGCGACCGGCCTTTTTTGCCTGTTCGCCGGCCGGCACGCATGGCAATGTCGGGCCTCTTCCATCCGCCACGGAGCTTCCCGATGTTTCGCCGCCAGTTCCTCGGACTCGGTGCCGCCGTCCTCGCCTTCGGCCTCTCGCTTTGCGGAACGGCGGGCGCCGACCCCCTGCCGGACCTCAAGGGACGCACCATCGTCGCCGTCACCGAGAACGCCTATTTCCCGCTCAACTTCACCGATCCCAAGACCGGCGAGGGCATCGGCTGGGAATATGACGCGATGAACGAGATCGCCAGGCGGCTCGACGCCAAGGTCGAATGGAAGACCTCCTCCTGGGACGCCATGATCCAGGCGGTGCAGGCCGGGCAGTTCGATATCGGCATGGACGGCATCTCCATCACCGACGAACGCAAGAAGCAGGTCGATTTTTCCGATCCCTACATGGTGTCCGAGCAGTTCATGCTGGTGCGCGCCAACGAGAACCGCTTCACCGATGCCAAGAGCTTTGCCGCCGACCCCAAGCTCTTCGTCGGCGCGCAAGCGGGGACCACCAATTATTTCGTCTCGGTGTCGGACCTGCTCGGCGGCGACGACAAGAGCCCGCGCCTGAGGCTGTTCGAGACCTTCGGCGCCTCGGTCCAGGCGCTCAAGGTGGGTGACGTCGACACGGTGCTGATGGACAAGGCCGGCGCCGAGGGCAATATCGCCGCCTCGCCGGACAGGTTCAAGATCATCGGCAACGGCCTCGGCCATGACGAGTTCGGCTTCATCCTGAAGAAGGGATCGGACCTGCTCGCTCCCGTCGACGCCGCGCTGGCGGCGATGAAGGCCGACGGTACGCTGAAGGCGCTCGACAAGAAATGGTTCTACGACTACAGGGCCGCGCACTGAACGGGCGCAGGGCCATGACGGTTCGACGCGTCTTGCCGGGCCTGCCCCCGGCGAGCCAGGCAGACCGCCATCGCGGGTACTGACGGGAAGCTGGATGCCCGGGACAGGCCCGGGCCACACAAGATCGCATTCTTCCGCTCATTCTCGTGCCTGTGCCCGCAGACACGCCCTCCAATCCGCCCGGGAGCTTCCACGTCCTGACCATGCCGTCGCCGCCGCCGCCATCCGTCCTGTCGCGCCTGCCATGGTGGCTGGTCATCCTCGGCACGCTCGGTTTCCTCCTCGCTCTGCTCGGCCTGTGGGACGAGCAATACCGCGCCATCTTCGTCGTGGTCGGACGCGGGCTGTTCGTCACCGTCCGCGTGACGGTGATCGCCTTCGCCGCGGCGCTTCTGCTCGGCACCGCGATCGCCCTCGGCCTCGTCTCGCGGCTGCGCTGGCTCGCCGAGGCGATCCGCGCCTATGTCGAGGTGATGCGGGGCGTGCCGATGATCGTGCTGCTCTATTACATCGCCTTCGCCATCGGGCCGGCGCTGATCGACTTCTATTCGGCCGCGTTCGGCGGGGCGGTCGCGGCCGGCCTGCTGCCGGCGATCACCATCCGCGACTTCAGCTTCGAATGGCGGGCGATCTTCGCGCTGACGCTGGCCTATTCGGCCTTCATCGCCGAGATCGTGCGCGGCGGCATCCTCTCGGTGCCGATCGGGCAGTGGGAGGCGGCGCAGGCCCTCGGCCTGTCGCGCTTCAAGACGCTGAGCCTCGTCGTGCTGCCGCAGGCCTTCAAGACGATGACGCCGCCGCTCGGCAACGACCTCGTCTCGATGCTCAAGGATTCCTCGCTCGTCTCCGTGCTCGGCATCGCCGACATCACGCAGAACGGCAAGACCTTCACGGCCTCGACCTTCCTGTTCTTCCAGACCTATACGGTCGTCGCCTTCCTCTATCTCGTTATGACCATCGGCCTGACGCTGCTCGTGCGCCGGCTCGAAAGCCGCATGCGCCGCAACGAGAAGATTTGAGGAAGTCTGCGGCTACCGGCTGTGCGTCGACGGCCCGACGCACTCATGCCGCGGCCGTGGCGCCGTCCCTGGCCTTGACCTGGATGTGAATGTCCATCGGCGGGCGCTCGAAATAGCGCAGCAGGGCCGGACAAAGCCAGCCCTCGCTGCCGAATTCGGAGGAAAGATAGATGTTTCCCGAGCCGTCCTCCCGCTGCCATTTCAGGTGGAAACGGCTGCCGGGAAAGGGCGCCCCCGAGAAAACCATGATGAAGCCCGCTGCGGCGTCCGGCAGCGCGGCGACCGCCTGGTCGATCAGGAGATCGGCGCCGCCGACGAAGGGCTCCTGCACCAGCCCCACCTTGGGATCGTCGAAGACCCACATGCCGAGATAGCGATAGGGCGCGATGACATTGATGGCATTCATGGCGAGTGTCCCGGATCCGGCGGCGCCAGGCTTCCCGCCGCCGGCCCCACCATAAGGGGGAACCCCTCATCGGCCCAGCCCGTCATGCCGCCGATCATCACCTTGACGCGGCGCCCGAGACGGGCGAGCCGCAAAGCCGCCCTGTCGGTGCCGTTGCAATGCGGGCCGGCGCAATAGACGACGAAGAGCGTGTCCTGCGGCCAGTTTTCCATCTTCGAGGCCGTCATCTTGCCGTGAGGCAGGTTGATCGCGCCGGGGACATGCCCCCTCTCGTAGAGCTTCGGCCCGCGCACGTCGAGCAGCACGAAATCGTCGGCAGCGCCGCGCAGCGCTCCGTGCACGTCGGCGCAATCGGTCTCGAAGGCGAGGCGGCGGGCGTAATGGGCCGCGACCTCCTCGGGCGGTGCGGCTTCGAACTCGGCGACGGCACTCGGCATGGCTCTCTCCCATGGGGCTGCGGCGTCCGCGGATATCGCGGCGCTTCCGGACGGGTGCCACTATGCCGACGCGCCCCTTGCGCGGAAGTGGCGGGAATGCCAATCTCCGTCAAGATCATGCCAGACACCGCTTCCACGACCGGCCCGCTCGTTGCGGTCCTCGCCTATGACGGGCTCTGCACTTTCGAGTTCGGGGTGGCCTATGAGGTTTTCGGCCTGCCGCGCCCCGAGATGGGGCCGGGCTGGTACGGCTACGTCGCCTGCGCGATCGAAGCCGGGCCGCTGCATGCCGCCGGCGGACTGACGGTGGTGGTCGATGCCGGCCTCGACAGGCTGGCCGGGGCGGACCTGATCGTCGCGCCGGGCTGGCGCGGCATCGATGCGCCGG
Source organism: Labrys monachus (assembly GCF_030814655.1). Lineage (NCBI taxonomy): Bacteria > Pseudomonadati > Pseudomonadota > Alphaproteobacteria > Hyphomicrobiales > Xanthobacteraceae > Labrys > Labrys monachus. Next base: position 5,159,642 of record NZ_JAUSVK010000001.1, on the reverse strand, counting down.
TGCCGCCCGACCTGGTCGCGGCTCTGCGGCAGGCGCATGCCAGCGGTGCCCGCATCCTGTCGCTGTGCTCCGGCATCGCCGTCCTGGCGGCGGCGGGGTTTCTCGACGGCCGGCGGGCGACCACCCATTGGCGCTATGCCGAGGCGATCCGTGCCCGCTATCCGGCGATAGACCTCGATCCGGCGCGGCTCTATGTCGACGAGGGGGATGTGCTGACGGCGGCCGGCAGCGCCGCCGGGATCGATCTGTGCCTGCATGTGGTCAGGCGGGACTTCGGCCCCGACGCCGCCAATTCGGTGGCCAGGCGCCTGGTGGTGCCGCCGCACCGGGAGGGCGGCCAGGCCCAGTTCATCGAACGGCCGATGCCGCGCGAGCGGGCAGGGACGCGCCTCGGGCCGCTGATCGACTGGCTGCGGGCCAATCTCGCCGCCCCGCACAGCATCGAGACGATCGCCGCCCGCTCCGGCATGAGCGCCAGGACCTTGCAGCGCCGCTTCGAGGAGGCGACCGGACTGCCGCCCGGCGAATGGCTGGTGGCCGAACGCGTCGGCCTGGCGCGCGAGCAGCTGGAGCGGAACGGCGGCGCGACGGTGGCGGATATCGCCTTGGCCTGCGGCTTCGGCACCGTGGAGACGATGCGGCATCATTTCCGGCGGCGGGTCGGTGTCAGCCCGGCGGCCTATCGGGCGCGGTTCGCGGCGTGACCGGGGTGCTACTCCGCGAATTGCAGGACGGATTGCAGCAATCCCGGGAATTTCTCCTCGATTTCCGGGCGCAGCGCCACGAAGCAGCGCGTGCCCTCCTTGCGGTGGACGACGAGGCCGGCTTCCCGCAATTGCTTGATGTGATGGCTCAAGGTCGAATTGGCGATGTTGCAGTCGAATTCGGTCGACCCCTTCTCGCCTTCCCGGATCAGGGTGGCGACGATATTGAGACGCACGGGATCGCCCAGGGCGGCGAGCACGCCGATCAGGTGGATCTCCTTCACGTCGGGGTGAGGGTGTTGCTTCATGCGCCCGCTTGCCTATATTCGATTTCCATCGAACTTTGAGAATTGAGTGTCAGGGCATCAGAACCGCAAATGTGGCGGAATGGCAAACGATGCCGTGGCGCGAACTCCGATCGATTGAACAAAGATGAGGTTTTTCCGATGCCGACCCTGCAGGATCCGATCCGGATCGGTGCGCTCGATCTTCCCAACCGTATCATCATGGCCCCGCTGACGCGCACGCGCGCCAGCGAAGGACGCGTCCCCAACGCACTGATGCGCGACTATTACGTACAGCGTGCCTCCGCCGGCCTCATCATCACCGAGGCGACCTCCGTGACGCCGATGGGCGTCGGCTATCCCGACACGCCCGGCATCTGGTCCAGGGAGCAGGTCGAGGGCTGGAAGGCCATCACCCGGGCCGTTCACGACGCCGGCGGCCGCATCGCGCTGCAGCTGTGGCATGTCGGCCGCATTTCCGACCCGGTCTATCTCGGCGGGGCGCTGCCGGTGGCGCCGAGCGCCATCGCGGCCGCCGGCCATGTCAGCCTCATCCGGCCGGAGAAGCCCTATGTGACGCCGCGGGCGCTCGACCGCGAGGAACTTCCCGGCATCGTCGAGGCCTATCGCCTCGGCGCCGCCAACGCGCTGGAGGCCGGCTTCGACGGCGTCGAGCTGCACGGCGCCAACGGCTATCTGCTCGACCAGTTCCTGCAGGACTCGACCAACCGGCGCACCGACGACTATGGCGGCTCGATCGAGAATCGCGCCCGCCTGATGATGGAAGCGACAGACGCGGTGGTGTCGGTCTGGGGCGCCGACCGCGTCGGCATGCATCTGGCGCCGCGCGGCGATAGCCATAGCATGGGCGATTCGGATGCGCCGGCCCTGTTCACCTATGTGGCGAGGGAGCTGGACGCCCGCAAGCTCGCCTTCATCTGCACCCGCGAATCGACCGACAAGCCGGCGATTTCCCCCCTGATCCGCAAGGCGTTCGGCGGCGCGTTCATCGCCAACGAGAAGTTCACCCTCGAAAGCGCCGAGCAGCTGGTGGAAAGCGGCGGGGCGGACGCCGTTGCCTTCGGCAAGCTCTTCATCGCCAATCCGGACCTGCCGCGGCGCTTCGCCGAGAGGGCCGAACTTAACGCCTGGAACGCCGCCACCTTCTACGCCAAGGGCACGGAAGGCTACACGGACTATCCGGCCCTCACCCCCGAGACGGTCTGACCCGCAGCCGCGGCGGGCCTTTCATGCCTGTCGTCGGCCGATCGCTATCGCGCAGCTCAGCGCGATAGCCCCCTTGCGGCGGGAGGCGAGAACGGCGAGAGTCGCGCCGCGGCGTGTCGACCCCGTCCGCGGAGGGAAGTTGCCTTGAAGGATATCGATCCGACCCAGCCCGACGCCGCGATTATCGAGGATATTCCTGCAGCCGACGAGGCCATCCGCGTCCTCCTGCTGACGCGCCCGGGCGAAAAAGAGTCCGAGCCCGACTACGGTTTTCCCATTCTCGAAGTGGCCGATGGCCGCAGCCGCTCGCGTTCCGGCTTTGACCGCAGCGAGGTGATCGAGGCGGCGCGAGACGCGATCCTGCGCTGCGTGCCGGGAATCACGGTGCAGGACATCGAACCGGAAATGACAACGACCAATCAGGTCCAGGCCGTCGACGTCGGGTTCGAGATCATCCAGTCCGGCAAGACCGGCCGGGTCCGCGTCGAACTGCCGATATAGGACGGACCGGGCCTATTTCGGCTTCTTCACATCCTTGATGTCGGCGAAGACGATCGCCGGCGAGCGCTCGCCCTGGTAGCGCAGGTCGAAGGCCGATTTCGCCATGAACACGGGATCGCCGTCGAGATCCTCGGCGATCGAGAAGCTGTGCGAGGTCACGAAGCTCTCGAGTTCCTGCTTGGTCGGCGCCGAAATCCAGCGTGCCAACGCGAATTCCGAAGGCTCGAAGCGGATCTCCAGGCCATATTCGGCCTCGAGCCGGTTCTGCAGCACGTCGAGCTGCAGCGCGCCGACGACGCCGACCAGCGCCGGCGAGCCGTCGCGCGGCCGGAACACCTGCACCACGCCTTCCTCCGCCAGGTCCTGCAGCGCATCCCTGAGCTTCTTGGCCTTCATCGCGTCGGGCAGGCGCACGCGGCGCAGGATTTCCGGCGCGAAGCTGGGCACGCCGAGGAAGGCGATGTCCTCGCGCTCGGTCAGCGTGTCGCCGATGCGCAGCGCGCCGTGGTTGGGAATGCCGACGACGTCGCCGGCATAGGCTTCCTCGGCCAGCGCGCGGTCCTGCGCGAAGAAGAATTGCGGGGCGTTCAGGCTCATCGACTTGCCCGTCCGCACCTGCTTCACCTTCATGCCGCGCGTCAGCTTGCCCGAGCACAGGCGCACGAAGGCGATGCGGTCGCGGTGGTTGGGATCCATGTTCGCCTGGATCTTGAAGACGAAGGCGGAGAGGTTGTCCTCGGTCGCGGCCACCATGCGGGTGGCTGCGGCCTGGTCGCGCGGCGGCGGAGCATAGTCGCCCAGCCCCTTCAGCAGGTCGCCGACGCCGAAATTCTTGATCGCCGAGCCGAAGAACACCGGCGTCATATGGCCTTCGCGGAAGGCGGCGAGATCGAATTCGCCGCAGGCCTCGCGCACCAGCGCGATCTCCTCCGCCGCCGTATCGGCATCGATCGAGGGCACCGCGGCGGCGAGCGCGGCGCTGTCGCCGGCCGTGACCGGAATCGGCGCGGTGTCGCGGTCGAGCAGGCGGACATGGCCGGCCTGCAGATCATAGGTGCCGGCGAAATCGCGCCCGCGCCCGAGCGGCCAGGTCATCGGCACGGTGGAGAGCGCCAGGGTCTTCTCGATCTCGTCGAGGAGATCGAAGGGGTCGCGGCCCTCGCGGTCCATCTTGTTGATGAAGGTGACGATCGGAATGTCCCGCAGGCGGCAGACCTCGAACAGCTTGCGCGTCCGCGCCTCGATGCCCTTGGCGGCGTCGATCACCATGACGGCCGAATCGACGGCCGTCAGCGTGCGGTAGGTGTCCTCGGAGAAGTCCTCATGGCCCGGCGTGTCGAGCAGGTTGAAGACGAGGCCCTGATATTCGAACGTCATCACCGAGGTGACGACCGAAATGCCGCGCTCGCGCTCGATCGACATCCAGTCCGAACGCGTGTTGCGCCGGTCCGCCTTGGCCTTGACCTGGCCGGCGAGCTGGATCGCGCCGCCGAACAGCAGCAGCTTCTCCGTCAGTGTCGTCTTGCCCGCATCCGGATGGGAGATGATGGCGAAGGTGCGCCGGCGCTCCACCTCGCGTGCGAGGGGGCTGGACGTGGAGGCATGGGAAAGGTCGTTCAAGGCGAAACCGTTCTAAAAGCCGAAACGCGCCGGCAGCATGGAGATTTGGCGCGCTTTTGCCACGAAACCGCTGCCGCGTCACCCAACGATTGCAAACAGCGACGGGGATGAAAGGCCGTCCCGTAAAATTTCTGCCATTTGCCTGTTGCAATCCGCGGCTGCGTTTGGCATAGGAGCGGCCGTCGGCGCTGCCGACACGCATCGGACGATGTGATGCGGGAGTAGCTCAGGGGTAGAGCACAACCTTGCCAAGGTTGGGGTCGAGGGTTCGAATCCCTTCTCCCGCTCCAATCCTTCGAAAGAGGGGTTGAAGCCAAAAAACGGTCCTTCGGGGCCGTTTTTGCGTTTGGGGCTCGTTTGGGTGCTGTCTGATCGGCCGCCCCTCTTGCTGCTCCAGGGTGTTGGACCTTCCCGTATCGAGACAGCGTTCAGGATCGCCGTACAGCATTGGCATGCGGCGTCTGCTCCGCGATGATGCGCAGTCTCTCCTGGAGCCGTGGCGCGACGAAATCCAGGAAGGCGCGCAGCTTCAGCGGCTGCTGCTGCTGTGCGGCATGCACGAGGTGCACGGGAAAGGGCGGCGGCGCCCAGTCGGATAAGAGGGGCACCAGCGTTCCATCGCGGATGCCTGCCGCTGCCTGATACGACATCACACGCGCGATTCCGAGACCGGCCACGGCCCCGCCGATCACCCCTTCCGCCGTGTTGACCGAAAAGCGGGGGGTGACCGCGAGCTGGTGGATTGTCCCTTCGCTCGCAAAACTCCAGTCGCGATAGCGTTGCAGCCCTTCGAGCGCGATGAAGTCATGACCTTGGAGGTCGGCGAGCGCCCGCGGCTCGCCCCGCCGGCGGAGATAGTCCGAGCTGGCGCATACCACCCATCGGACCTCGCCGACACGCCGCGCGAGCAAAGCGCTGTCCGGCAACCGTCCAATCCTCACCGCGACGTCGATGTGGTTCTCGATGAGATCGATGACCCCGTCGGACAGGACGAGCCGCACGGTGACCTCCGGATAGGCCGCAAGGAAGTCGTGAACGACCGGCGCCACGTTCAGCACGCCGAACGCGATTGGCGCCGTAACCAGGACTTCGCCACGCGGCGCGCGATATTCTCCCGACGCCGCCCGCTCCGCCTCGGCCAGTTCCTCCAGCACGCGACGCGACGATGCGACGAAAGCCGCGCCGGCTTCGGTCAGCAGGAGCCTGCGGCTGGTGCGCACCACCAATTGCGATCCCAGATGGGCTTCGAGGTCGGACACCCGGCGGCTCACCGTCGGCAGCGGCACCGCCAAGGTTCGCGACGCGGCGGAGAGGCTGCCGCCGTCGACCGCGGCCACCAGCGTGCGCATCGCCTCAAACCGATCCATCCCGCCTCTCATATTATGGAAGTCTGACTTCCAGCGATAACGCCTACTGCCGCTTTGCGGAAGGCAATATCCCTTTGTGCAGCAGCCGATCGCGGCTCAGCCGACCAGGAGCGAAGGCCCATGTCACGAATTCCGGTCCCCGCCGTCGAGCACGTATCTGCCGAATCGCAGGCGCTGCTCGCCGGCGTGAGGAGCCGGCTCGGCGCCGTGCCGAACATGTACCGCATCATCGCGAACAGCCCTGCGGCGCTGGAGGCCTTTCTCGGCTTCTGCAATGCGCTCGACAAGGGCGGCGTGGACCGGCTTACCCGCGAGCGCGTCGCGCTGGCCGTCGCCGAGGCGAACGGCAGCGACTATTGCCTGTCGGCGCAGACCTACCGCGTCCGCAAGGCCGCGATACTCGATGACGCGGAGATCACGGCCAATCGGAATGGCGCGTCGAATGACATCAAGGCGGATGCGGCGGTCCGCTTCGCCGCAAGGCTCGCCCGCGAACGGGGGCAGGTCGGCGAAGCGGACGTCGAGGCGATGAAGCGAGCCGGCTACTCCGACGCGGATATCGTCGAGGTCATCGCCACCGTCGCCATCAATGTATTCGCAAACATCATCAACGAAGCGCTGAAGACCGACATCGACTTCCCGCGCATAAGCGCCCGCAGAGCCGCCTGATCCGCTGCAGTTCAAGCACAGCAACGAAGGCGCGTCTGCGCGCGTCGGCGAACCCTTTCCCACGCCCTCAACCCAGGAGACCTGCCATGTCCGTTCATTTCAAGACCGCCGATGTCGACGGCCTCGAAGTCTTCTACCGCGAGGCCGGTGATCCCGCGCGACCCGTCGTGCTTCTGCTTCACGGCTTCCCCAGCGCAAGCCATATGTTCCGCGACCTGATCCCGCAGCTGGCCGACCGCTACCATGTGGTGGCGCCCGACCTTCCGGGCTTCGGCATGACCGAGCAGCCGGCGCGGGACCGGTTCGCCTACACCTTCGAGAACATCGCCAACGTGGTCGGCCGTTTCACCGAAGTCCTCTGCCTCGGCAAGTTTGCGCTCTACGTCTTCGACTATGGCGCGCCGGTCGGCTTCCGCCTGGCAGTGAAGCATCCCGAGTGGATCAGCGCCATCGTCACCCAGAACGGCAACACCTATCTTGAGGGCGTCTCGGATGCCTTCGCGCCGGTTCAGGCCTACTGGAAGGCGCCGACGCAGGCCAATCGCGACGCGCTGCGCGGCTTCCTGACGCCGCAGACGACGCTGTTCCAGTACACGCATGGCGTCGCCGATCCCAGCCTGGTCTCGCCCGACGGGCGCAATCTCGACGACTTCTATCTGGCGCGGCCGGGCAATGACGAGATCCAGCTCGACCTCCTGCTCGACTACCAATCGAATGTCGCGCTCTACGACACGATCCAGGCCTATCTGCGCCGGCATCAGCCGCCTGTCCTGGCCATGTGGGGCAAGAACGACCCGTTCTTCATTCCGCCCGGCGCGGAGGCGTTCAAGCGGGACGTGCCCTCGGCCGAAATCCGTTTCGTCGAGAGCGGCCACTTCGCGCTGGAGACCCATGCGCACGAGATCGGCGCGGCGATGCGCGCGTTTCTCGCCAGGCATATCGGCTGATGCCCTGTCCGGGCGCCGGCGGCGCCCGGATTTCTCTGTTTGCCCCGGGCGGTCGCCCGCCCGCCATCACCCCTGAAGGAGACCGACAATGAACACGCCCACCGAAATCATTCGCAGCTTCTACGACAAGCTCGCGTCCGGCGACGCTCGCGGAGCCTTGGGCCTGATGGCGCCCGACATCGAGTGGATCACGATGTGGCACTATCAGGTCAACGGCCGCGGCCCCGAGCGCGTGGCTGAGGACCTGTTCAAGCCGCTGATGGCGGAGTGGTCGAGCTTCGCTTTCGTCCCGACGGAGTTCATCACCGAAGGCGACACCGTGGTGTCGCTCGGCGAGTTCACCGGCGTCCATGCCATGACGGGCAAGAAAGCCGACGCCCGCTATGCTCACGTCTGGACTGTCGGGGACGGCAAGATCGCCCGCTTCCGCCAGTATATCGATACGCGGGCCGTTGCCGAGGCGCGCCGGTCATGAGCCGCGTCGCCATCGTCACGGGCGCGAGCCGAGGGATCGGACGCGCAACGGCCATCCGCCTGGCCCGAGACTTCGGTGCCGTGGTGGTGGTGGCACGCAGCGCAGAAGCGCTGGCTGTAACCGCCGACGCGGTACGAGCGGTGGGAGCGGAGCCTTTGGTCCTCGCACGGGACCTGCGCGAGCCGGAGGCCGGCGAGGCGGTCGTCCGGGCCACGCTCGACCGGTTCGGCCGCATCGATGCGCTGGCCTGCATTGCCGGCGCCGTGCCGCAGCTCGACCTGTTCGAGCTGACCGACGAGCAATGGGACGATGGCCTGGCCTTGAAGTTCCATTCGGCGCGGCGCCTGACGATCGCCGCCTGGGAGGCGCTCAAGGTCTCCCGCGGCTCGGTCGCGATCACCTCGGGGACCTCTGCCTATGCGCCCAAGGCATCGCTGGCGGCCGTCGGCACCATCAATGCGGCGATCCTGGCGCTGGCAAAGGCTTTCGCGGACCGCGGCATCAAGGATGGCGTGCAGGTCAACACGATCCTGCCGGGATCGGTCATGACGGACCGGCGCCGCTCCATGCTGCAGGGCTATGCCGACGCTCACGCGCTGGCGCTCGATGCGGCGACCGAGCGGTTCGCCACCGAGGTCGGAATCGCCCGCTATGGGCAACCCGACGATATCGCCAACGCCATCGCCTTCCTGTTCGCGCCCGACAGCCAATGGGTTACGGGCGCGGCGATGCGGATCGACGGCGGAGAAACGAAGGTCCTGTGATGGCCGCGACCGACGCCGGCGGGCGGTCGGGGTGTGGCGGCGGACCTGTCGACATGATCCCGATGCCCGGCGGCGGCAATCGCGAGACTATGCCGGAAGGCGGCTCCGGGCTGCCGCCAGGTAGAGTTGGCGGTAGGCGCCGACCAGTTGATCGAGAGAGAAGGCGCGGTTTCGTCCGCTGGGATTGGGCAGGACCCAAACGGCGGCACCGCCGAAGGCGGTCGGCTGAGGCCCCCAGCCGATCTCTCTTTGACCGGATAATACGGAATAGGCGGCCTTGCCGAGAAAGCCGACGTAGCGCGGCGCATAATGCGCGATCTTCTGCTCGAAATGCGCAGCAGCCGCGATGAAGTCCTGTGCCGACAATTGATCCGCCCGCGCCGTCGGGCGGTCGACCACCGTCGTCAGCCCATATCCGTGCTGCAGGATGGTGCGATCGTTCTCGGGAAGGATTTCCTCCGGAGTGAAGCCGGCGAGGCGGATCACGCGCCAGAACCGGTTGCTCCTGCCGGCAAAATGATGCCCCGCGGCGGCCGCGGTCATTCCGGGATTGATCCCGCAGAAGACCACCGCGAGGTGTTCGGCGAGGATGTCCGGGAGCGCGTCGGCCATGATGCTTCACAGATCCAGAGAGAGCCCAGATGAAGCTTTCGGTGCTCCCCGGCAAATCCACAAGGGCCGACGGCATCGGGATCTTACGACCCGCCAGCCGCCATAGTACACAAGGCTGGCTGGGACGCAGGTCCGCAAAATGGCGGCCTGCCATATTTTCCCTTGCCGAGCGTTCGTGATCGGGGCGGCATGGACGGCCAGAGTGCCCCGGCACGGAGCAGCCCGGCCTCAACGACGGGAGCGGGAGTGGCGGCATGGACGAGAACGGGATTCGAGCGGCGCTGGATCGCCACTGGGCCACCTCGGACACCAATGATGTCGATGTCGAGCACGAGATCTACCGGGAGGACGCCGTGCTCGAATATCCGCAATCGGGCGAACGCATCAGGGGCCGGCACAACATCCAGGCCTCACGCGTCGCGCAGCCGAGCGCGAAGCGCTTCACGGTGCGCCGCATCGTCGGCGCGAAGGATCTCTGGATCACGGAATTCATCCTCACCTATGACGGTCGGCCATCCTATTGCGTGAGCGTCATGGAGTTCGTGGACGGTAAGGTGGCCCGCGAGACCCAATATTTCGCCGATCCGTTCGAGCCCGGGCCCTCGCGCGCGCAATGGGTCGAGCGAATGGGATGAAATCGGCGCGGCAGTGCGACGTCCCGTGTTCGACCGGGCAGACGTCGCCCATCGACATCGCTTGAAGCCGCTGGTTCGACGGCGGAACCGAGGCAAGCGGAACGCGGCGCATCCCTCTTTTCGCGACGAATCCCCCCAAGGAGCAATCCATCTTCCTCGCCCGGCGTCGGCCGGTTTTGACGGCCTGCCGAAGAGCTGAGGGAGGGATCCGGCCAAAAATGCATCGGAGGCCTTGCCAAACCGTATCGTCGGAATAAATGTACATGTGAACATATATATTGGAAGCGGATCGCCGCATGCGTGAAAACTCGCAGAGGCCCCGGCCGAGAGGCCGCCGAACGAAGGACATGCCGGCCGGCCGCGAGGCCCTGCTGGCTGCCGCAAGGCGCGCCTTCGCCTCCCAGGGCTTCGACGCGGCCGATGTGCGCAGCATCGCGGCGGAGGCGAACGTCAGCCCGAACCTCGTCCGCGTTCATTTCGGCAACAAGGCGGCGCTCTGGGAGGCCTGCCTCGATGCGATCGTCTCGGAGTCGCGGCCCGTCATGGAGGCGATCCGTCGCATCGCCACGGACCCGTCCCGCGCTCTGGCCGAGCGGTTGCGCGAGACGATCTTGAGGGGCGGCGAATTCTATGCGGCACACCCCGATGTCCGGGATTTCGTCACCCGCAGTTCGACCGACATGCCCGAACGTGCCGAGCGGCTCAACACGCTTCTGTTGACGCCCGCCTATGAATCGAGCCGGGAGCTGTTCGCGGCCGGGATCGAAGCGGGCATCATCCGCAGCAGCCACCCGGCGCTGTTCTTCGCGCTAGTGACGGCCGCCCTCAACCAGCCGCCAGCCTTTCCCGCGCTGCTGAACCGCCTGGCCCCGGAGATCGATATCGCCTCGGCGCGGGACCGGATGATCGAGACCGTCGTCGCCACCCTTCTCCATCTTTCGCCTGTCGATCCGTCCGATCAACCGCAGCAACGGAGCCGCGCATGACGGACACCGACAACCGGATCGACGTCCCTCCTCACCCGATTCCTCCGGCTTCGCTCGCCGCATGCAGGGGAGGGGCATGACGGAACCGGCCGACCGCGCCCGCAACCGATGATTCCGAAACCGGCTTGGGAGTTCCCTGATGAAAACGCGACTTGCTCTTGTCCTGCTGGCTGCGACCGTGACGCCGGCACTCGCACAGTCGATCCCGACCGAGGCCCAGCAGCGGCAGGCCTGTAAGGGCGATGCCATGCGCCTGTGCGCCGCCGACATCCCCAACATGGATCGGATCAGGAGCTGCATCATATCTCAGCACGACCAGCTCAGCCCTCCATGCCGCGCCGTCGTCGATGCGGGCCTGAGAGCCCGGGCGGCGTCCAGGGCCCCGCAGCAGTAATTGGTGCGAAAGGACGGTCCTCATGATCGAACAGCCAACCGCCATTCCCCAGCCCAGGCCGATGCCTCTCATCGGCAATCTGCCTGACATCGACGCCAAGGCGCCGGTGCAGAGCCTGATGCGGCTTGCCAGGGTTCACGGATCTATTTTCCGTCTCACTGTGGCCGGCACGACCGTCACCATTCTCGGTTCGCAGGAATTCGTGAACGATGTCTGCGACGAGAGCCGTTTTGCCAAGAAGGTCCACCGGCCTCTGCAAGTGCTCCGCGACCTCGGAGGAGACGGCCTTTTCACCGCCTATAATGAGGAACCGAATTGGGCCAAGGCGCACCGGCTGCTGATGCCGGCCTTCGGTCCCCTCGGCATCCGCTCGATGTTCGACAAGATGGAGGACATCGCCGGGCAGATGATGCTTCGATGGGAACGGTTCGGACCGGACGCCACCATCGACGTCGCCGACAACATGACCCGCCTCACGCTCGACACCATCGCGCTGTGCGCGTTCGACTATCGTTTCAACAGCTTCTATCAGGACCAGATGCACCCCTTCGTACACGCGATGGTGGGTGCCCTCGACGAGGCCGGCGCCCGGGCTCGCCGCCCCGACCTCGTCTCGAAGCTCATGCTCCAGACGACACGCCGCTACGAAGCCGATAGGACCCTCCTGAATCGGGTCGCCGACACCCTCATCGCCGAGCGCAAACGCGATCCCGAGGGGAAGACGCGCCATGACCTGCTGAACTTGATGCTCGAAGGCCGCGATCCGGAAACCGGCGAAGGGCTGTCGGAAGAAAATGTCCGCTATCAGATGCTGACATTCCTGGTGGCCGGCCACGAGACAACGAGCGGCCTCCTGTCGTTCGCCCTCTATCTTCTCCTGCGCAATCCCGAGGTTCTTCAGAAGGCGAGAATGCAGGTCGACGGGGTGCTCGGCGACGAGACGCCCCGGATCGAACATCTGGCCAGGCTGCGCTATATCGAGCAGATCCTGCAGGAAAGCCTGCGGCTCTGGCCGACGGCGCCCGCCTTCGCGGTCGCGCCGAAGGCACCCACCCTGCTTGCGGGCCGCTACCCGGTCACACCCGACGACACGCTGTTCGTGCTCACGCCGATCCTGCATCGAGATCCCAAGGCGTGGGGCGAGGATGCCGAGGCGTTTCGCCCCGAACGTTTCGATCCCGCCGTCGCGGCGGCATTGCCTCCTAATGCCTGGAAGCCGTTCGGCAACGGCATGCGATCCTGCATCGGGCGCGGCTTTGCGCTGCAGGAGGCGCATCTGGTCCTCTCGATGATCCTGCAGCGCTTCGATCTGACCGAGGCCGATCCCGGCTACAAGCTGGAGGTGGCGGAGACGCTCACCCTGAAGCCGCACGGGTTCCGCATCCATGCGCGCCGTCGCAGCGACGTCGCGGTTAGGCCGCGCACCGCCACCCCTTCCGCACCGCCGCGCAAGCTCGCACCCCGCTCACCCGCGCAGAACTCCTCGGAGGCGACCACACCCTTGCTGGTGCTCTATGGCAGCAACACGGGCTCGTGCCGGGCCTTCGCCGAGCGGATTGCCGGCGAGGCCGCAGCCCAGGGCTATGCGGCGCAGGCTGCGCCGATGGACGACTATGTCGAGCGCCTTCCCAAGGATGGTGCTGTCATTGTCGTCACCGCCTCCTATGAAGGCCAGCCGCCCGATAATGCCCGGGGCTTCCTGGCCTGGATCGAGAGTCTGGGGCCGGATGCGCTTGCGGGTGTGCGGTTCGCGGTGTTCGGCTGCGGCAACCGCCAATGGGCTCGCACCTATCAGGCGATCCCGAAGCGGACGGACGCCGCCTTGGAAAAGGCCGGCGCCACCCGCGTCAAGGCACGCGGAGAAACCGATGCCGGCGGTGATTTCTTCGGCGGGTTCGAGGCTTGGTCGACCGATCTGTGGGCCGCCCTCGGGAGGGCGCTCGGCAAGGAGACTGCGGCGCCGGCCGCAGCGGGCCTGGACGTCGAGATCATTCGTTCCGGCCGGGAAGCGTCGCTGCGCCTGAGCGATCTCGACCAGGGCCGCATCGTCGAGAACCGTGAACTGGTCGACATGTCCTCGCCGCTGGCGCGCTCCAAGCGCCATATCGAGATCGTGCTGCCCGAGGGCATGACCTACCGCGCCGGCGATTATCTTGCCGTGCTGCCGCGCAATCCTTCCCAGGACGTCGCACGCGCCCTGCGCCGCTTCAGCCTCGCGCCGGATACGCAGGTCGTCATTCACAAGGGGCCGGGGATATCGAGCGCGCTGCCCGGCGACTATCCGATCGCGATCGGCGAGGTGCTGTCCGCCTATGTGGAACTGGCTCAGCCCGCCACCCGAGTTCAGGTCAGGCAACTCGCGGAAGCGACCCGTTGCCCCCCGGATCGCAAGGCTCTCGATTCGCTCGCCCAGCCCGAGCGATATGAAACGGAGGTGCTGGCACAACGAGCGAGCGTTCTCGATCTGCTGGAGCGGTTTCCGGCCTGCGAGTTCGGGCTGGGCGCCTTTCTTGCAGCCCTCCCGCCCATGCGGGCGCGGCAATATTCCATTTCCTCCTCGCCGCTGCGCGACCCGGCGCGGTGCTCCCTGACGATTTCGATCCTCGATGCACCTCACCTGAGCGGCGCGCGCCGCCATCTTGGCGTGGCATCGACCTATCTCGCCGGCCTCGAATCCGGCAGCCGCCTCTCGGTCGCGGTACGTCCCTCCCAGGCGGCCTTCCACCCGCCGGAAGATCCCTCCACGCCGATCATCCTGGTCTGCGCCGGCAGCGGGATTGCGCCGTTCCACGGTTTCTTGCAGGAGCGGGCGATCCAGAAGGCGGCCGGGCGCGACGTCGGTCCGGCATTGCTGTTCTTCGGCGTCACGCATCCGGATGTCGACTATCTCTATCGTGACGAGATGGCCGCGTGGCAGAGGAACGGCGTGGTCGAGGTCCATCCGGCTTTCTCAAAGGCCCCCGACGGCGATGTTTGCTATGTGCAGCATCAGGTATGGGAGCGTCGAAACGAGATCGCCGACCTGTTCCGGCAGGGCGCAACGGTCTTCGTGTGTGGAGACGGCGAGCATATGGCTCCCAATGTCCGGGCGACATTCTTGCGCATCTACAGAGAAGCCACCAAGGCCAGCGCCGAGGAGGCCGAGGCATGGGCCGACAAGATGGAGCGTGCGTATAGCCGCTACGTCGCCGACGTCTTTGCCTGAGGGAGCGCGATATCGGGCAGGCCGACGCGCTCAAGCGCGAATTTGGTCGGAAATCAGCCGCATCCAGTTGCCATGGGCAAAGCCGGCTTTCGCCGCCTCGCCGAGGCCGCAATTCTCCAGGAAGCGCCGGGCGTCGCGGCCGGTCCGGTATTGATAGGGGAAGTCGGTGGAAAAGAGCAGGCGATCGGCGCCGACCGTCGCCAGCGCCCGTTCCAGATAGTGGGGAAGGAACATGCCGCTGGCCGTGACGTAGAGGTTCCTGCGCAGATAGGTGGCGATGGGATGAGCGAGGCCGGCCACCCGGTCCAGCGCGGCGAGGCGTTCGGCATAGAACAGCACCAGTTCGCCCCAATGGCCGAGGATCACCTGAAGGCCCGGCATGCGGTCGAAGGTGCCGGCCAGGACCAGACGCAGAAACTGCACGCCCGCGTCATAGTGCCAGCCAAGCCCATAGGTGGCGAAGGCGGCGTCGACCTGCGGGCTGAAGCCCGAATAATACGCCGTTCTCACCGCCATCTCCGGCACCCGGGGATGAAGCAGGATCGGCGCATTCAGGCAAGCCGCGCTGCGCAAAACGGGCAGGAGGTCGGGATGGTCCAGGTTGCGGGTGCCGACCCGCCCGCACAGCATCGTCCCCTTGAAGCCGAGCGCCGTGATGCAGCGCTGGAGTTCGAGCGCGGCTTCGTCGGGCATCGCCACCGGCAGCGTCGCCAGCGCCTGGAAGCGATCGGGATGTCTCGCGACGGCCTCCGCGACGGCATCGTTGACGCGCCGCGCCAGATCGACGGCTTGCGGTCCGAGGTCGTGGAGCGCCGGCGTGGTGAGAGACAGGACCTGAACGTCCACCCCGCTCTCATCCATGAGGGCGAGGCGTTGCTCGGCGAGGTCGAGGAGACGCCGCTCCAGCGTGCCGGAATGAAAAGCGACGCTCGGGTCCGACGCGTCCAGGCCGATCGCATGCCAGGCGTCGCGAATCTCAGCCGTGAGAAAATGCTCTTCGATACCGATCAGCTTCATCACGATCACGCTCTCACCAGGGCACGGTGCGGCCGAGATAATCGAGATATTCCAGGCCCGGCCTTTCCCGCTTCGACAGGAGAACGTTCACCAGACTCGGGATGCTTTCCTCGATGCTCAGCCTTGCGTCCGGTCCCCCCATGTCGGTCCGGACCCAGCCGGGGGCCATAATCGCCATGGCCCGCGATGTTCCGGCGTGACGGGCGGCGAAACTGCGCATGAACATGTTCAGGGCCGCCTTGCTGCCGCGGTAGACCTCGCGCTGGCCGGTCTCGTTGTTGGCGATGCTGCCCTGTCCGGACGACATCACGCCGATCAGCCCCGTCGCAGGGACGTATCGCTCCAGGCTCTCGATGACGCGCATCGGGCTCAGCGCATTGGTGACCATGATTCTTATGAACTCGTCGGTCGTCACATCCGCGATCGTTTCGGCCGGGTTGTTGGTCACGCCCGCATTGACGAACAGCATATCGAATATCCTGCCCGACAGCCGGTCGCGCAACGCCGCGACCTGATCGGGCTCGCAGATGTCCAGGATCTCGATCTCGACCCGGCCTTCATTGTCGTCCGCGAGGTCGTGCAGCCTGGTTCGGCTTCCGCCGCCTCGGACCGTGCCGAGGACGTTCCATCCCTTGTTCAGGAATTCGGCAGCCATCGCGTGGCCGAGACCGCGGGATGCGCCGATGAGCAGGATTGTAGGGGAGGGTGCAGTCGAAACGCTTGCCGGCATGGGTCGATCTCTTTCGCGGGCTAGGGTGTTCGGGATTATGACCGGCCGGGCGAAAGGCGCCAGACGCATCGAGGTCAAGATATCCTTGCATCAGACGCTATGTCAGACGGCGCGGATGGCATAGGGTCGGTCCATGCACAATTCGGATGTGGACCTGAACCTCCTCCTCGCGCTGGACATATTGCTCGCCGAAGGCAGCGTCACCGGCGCGGCCCGCCGTCTCGGCTTGAGCGCCTCCGCCATGAGCCGGACGCTCGCGCGGCTTCGGTCGGCAATCGGAGACCCCCTGCTGGTGCGGGCCGGGCGCGGGCTCGTGCCCACGCCGCGCGCCGCCGAATTGCGCGATCGCGTCCATGAACTCAGCCGGGAGGCGCGCGCGGTTCTCCGGCCGCACAACACGCAGGTGGACGCGGCAGCGCTCGAAATGACGTTCACCATCCGCGTCAGCGAGGCGTTTCTGGAATTCCTGTCAGGCCCGGTCGTCACCGCCGTGGCGCAAGCGGCGCCGGGCGTCCGCCTGCGGTTCGCGCCCAAGCCCGACAAGGACGCGCGTCCGCTTCGCGAAGGTCTGGTCGATCTCGAAATCGGCCTGCTCGGGACGTCCGCGCCCGAGATACGCACCCAGTTCCTGTTCCATGACAGACGCGTCGGCGTGGCCCGTGTCGGGCATCCGCTTCTGGCCGGCGAAGGCGTTACGCCCGAGCGCTATGCCGCCTGCAGACATGTCGTGGCATCGCGGGAGGGAGATGTCGTCGAGCCGATCGACGGCGCCCTGGCGACGCTCGGCCTCAGGCGGGCGGTCATGGTCATCGTACCCGGCTATCCCGATGCGATGCGGATCGCCCGCCAATCGGACCTCGTTGCGCTCGTACCCCGATCCTGCCTCGGCAATGCCATGGCGAACGACCACCCGGCCATGTCCGGTCTTGCGAGCTTCGAGCCTCCGCTTCCCCTGCCGTCGTTCAGGATATCGGCGATGTGGCATCCCCGCATGGATGCCGACCCGGCACATCGCTGGCTGCGGAACATGGTGATGTCGGTCTGCCGGACGGCCTATCCCCCGAGGTGACGTTGGGAGAAGCCGCAGGGCGAACGTCCCGCATCACCAGGCAATCGTGCTGTTTTCCCAGCGCGTGAACGTCCCCGTCGGACCGTCCTTGCCCAGCAGCGCGACGCGCACCGCCTCGCGGGCCCCCTCCTCGACGGTCTCGGTGCCGGCATAGCCGTTGAGGTTCGTCCGGGTGAATCCCGGGGAGACGGCGTTGACCCTGATCCCCTCCGGCTCCAGCTCGATCGCCATGGCGACCGTCAAGGCGTTGAGCGCCGTCTTGGACGCGGGATAGACCGGGCCGAAGATGGAGCGGTAGGCGAAGGCGGGGTCCGAATTCGTCGTCAGCGAGCCGACGCCGCTCGACACGTTGACGATGCGGGCACCCGGCGTCTGGCGCAGCAGCGGCAGCATCGCCTGGTAGACGGCGAGGACACCGAACACGTTGGTCTCCCACACCGCGCGCATTTCATCGAGCGACACGTTGCTCGGACGCGTCGTCCTCGCATAGTCCTCGACGGTCTGGCCGGGCCGCTTGCTGGTGTTCGAGATCGCCGCGTTCTGGATGAGCACGTCGAGGCGCCCGAACGCGCTGCGGACCCGCTCCGCCGCTGCGGCGATCGAGGCCGCATCCGTCACGTCGAGCTGGAGCGCATGGGCGTCCGGGCCGACCTCCCCGGCCGCAGCCACGCCGCGCTCGAGATTGCGCGACCCCACCAGCACGGTGAAGCCATGGGCCACGAGATCCTTCGCGATCTGGAGGCCGATCCCCTGATTGGCCCCGGTGACCAGGGCGACGGGTTTGTCCTGCATCGTCATCTCCTTCGAATGGGTATTGTCCGCCCGGCAATCTCGCCACTCGCGTGGCTCCGGGCGCCGGCCTTCGGGATCATGCCGCGGCGCGGGCGCCGGCTGGCCGACGGCGCAGATCGCTCTTCAGGATCGCGGGCGGACGATAGGCGGCCTCGTTCAATCCGGCATCGGTTCCGGGCGGGACGATCTCATCGATCCGGTCCAGCACGTCGTCGCCGAGGCGGACCTCGGCGCCGGCGAGCAGATCGTCGAGATGCTGCATCGTGCGCGGCCCGAGAATGGCCGAGGTGACGCCCGGGTGGGCCATCACGAAAGCCATCGCCATATGGGTGAGCGACACGCCCGCCTCTTCCGCCACCGGGATGAGCTGCTCGACCGCCTCCAGGCTGCGCGCATCGGACATCTGCCGGGGCATGTATCTCACGCGCAGGCTGTCGGGCAGCGGCTGCCCCTTGCGGTAGCGGCCGGTGAGCATCCCCTTCGACAGCGGGCTCCAGACCAGGACGCCCATGCCGTAGCGCTCGCAGGTGGGCAGCATGTCGAATTCGATGCCGCGATCGAGGATCGAGTAGGGCGGCTGCTCGGTCCGGAAACGCGCGAGCCCGCGCCGCTCGGCGGACCACTGCGCTTCGACGATCTCCGACACCGGGAAGGTCGAGGAGCCGATCGCTCGAACCTTGCCCGCACGCATGAGATCGGTGAGCGCCGACAAGGTCTCTTCGATGTCGGTGTCCGGCGCCGGCCGATGGATCTGGTAGAGGTCGATGCAGTCCGTCTGCAGGCGGCGCAGCGAGTTGTCCACTTCCTGCATGATCCAGCGCCGCGACGTACCCTGCTGGTTCGGATCCTCGCCCATCGGCCCGGATATCTTGGTCGCGAGCACGATCTTGTCGCGACGCCCCTTGAGCGCCTTGCCGACGATCTCTTCGGACTCGCCGGCGCTGTACCGGTCGGCCGTGTCGATGAAGTTGATGCCGAAGTCCAGAGCCTTGTGGATGATGCGGATGCACTCGTCGTGATCCGGGTTGCCGATCCCGCCGAACATCATGGCGCCCAGGCAATAGGGGCTGACCTTGATGCCTGTCCGGCCCAATGCGCGATACTGCATGGTCTCTCCTCAGCAGAATTTTCGGGCCCATCCGACGGATGGACCGGAAAATTGCTGCGTCCCTTCAAGAGTATTGCAGCGATAGGCCGATGCCGCATGGCCCTGCTGCTGTGACGCCAAAGCGGAACTATGTTCCGATTTAATACGGAACGTCGTTCCGATTTGCAAGCGGGGTGTGCGGAGAACATTTCGGCGGCGGCAGGAGGGGACGAGACCGGCGACCCAGCAGCATGCGGTCGTCCCGGCCGGTCAGATCGGCGGCCGGATATCCTTCCAGGGCCTGACCGCTTCGAACGCAGCCGCGGCCTTCAGGACCGTTGCGTCGTCCAGGTGACGTCCCATGATCTGCAGCCCGACGGGAAGGGCCTGTCGGGACCAGCCCGCCGGCACGCTGGCGGCGGGCTGGCCGGTCAGGTTCGCGGGGAAGGCTGTCGGCGTCCACGCATCGTCATCGACCGGCCTTCCGTCGATCTCGCCCGGACCGTCGCGATCGATCGGGAAGGGCAGGGTCGATACGGTGGGCGTGAGGAGCAGGTCATATCCGGCCATGAAGCGCGCCATGGCATTGGCCGCAGCCTTACGGCGAAAATTGGCGGCGATGAACGCCTCCGCCGTCCAGGCCGCGCCCAGCAGGCGGGCGAGCCCGGCCGACAGGGCCGGGTTGCCCTGTTCCGCCCGGAGCCTCCTCAGGCCTTCGAGGTCGGTATCCATCGCCACGACGGCCCGGAACGTTTCGATCTCCCATCCGAACGGCGGCGGCTTCTCTTCGACCGTGCAGCCGAGATCGTCGGCGAACGCCCGTGCCGCTCTTGCGCAGATGTCGCGGACTTCGCGGTCGAGAGGCCGCCCGCCCCAATCGGCGCAATAGGCGATGCGCAGGCCGAGATGCCGGCCGGGCGCCGGCAATGCCCAGTCGACGTCGCCGCCGGGTATCGAATGGCGGTCCCGGGGATCGGGGCCGGCGATGACCGAGAGCATCAGGGCGGCATCCGCCACGGTCCGGGTGATGGGGCCGATATGCTCGATCGTTTCCCATCCGGAAACGCCCGGCAAGCCCTCGTCGCGGCAGCCGGGCCAGAGCGGCACCCGGCCCATCGACGCCTTCATGCCGAAGAGACCGTTGAAGGCCGCGGGCAATCGGACGGAGCCGCCGCCATCGCTGCCGACGGCCATCGGCGCGATGCCGGTTGCGACGGCAACGGCGGACCCGGCGCTCGAACCGCCCGATGTCAGGGCCGGATTCCACGGGTTGCGCGTGGTCGGGAACAGGGGATTGTGCCCGAATCCGCCGAAGCCGAATTCCGAGACATTGGTCTTGCCGATGATGATCGCGCCGGCGGCCCGCAGCCGTTCGACGACGATATCGTCCGCGTCGGGGATGAAGTGCTCGTAGAGCCGCGAGCCGAATGCGGTTCGCATGCCGCGCGTCAGCACGAGATCCTTGACCGGGACGGGCACGCCGGCGAGCGGCCCGGCCCGCTCACCCTGCATGATCGCCGTCTCCATCGCCCTCGCCGTCGCCAGGGCCTCGTCGGCGGCGATGGTGACGAAGGCATGGAATCTCGGATTGAGGGCCTCGATTGCCGCGAGCGAGGCTTCGGTCACCTCGACGGGTGAGCGACGCCGTGCGGCGACGTCGGTCGCGATCGTCCGTGCGTCGAGCGACGCAAGTTCGGCTGTGGTCAGCATGATGCCTCGGCGGGAATGAGATCAGGAAGCCGCCACGGCCGGCGCCGCGGCGGCTTTGTCCTATTTCTTGCGAGACAGCGTGCGGTAATCGAGGGTCAGGTGGAACCAGTAGGTATAGCCTTCGATGGCCGGCTGCATGGCGACGTCGCGGTAGTCCTGGGCGAGCGGGATGCGCGGAACGTCGTCGAAGGCCTTCTGGATGAAGCCCTTGACCTCCGCGTCATAGGCGGCCTTGTCGGTCTCGAAGCGAGCCTTCTCGATGAGGGCATCCATGTCGGGGTTGACGTAGTTCATGTCGTTGAAGACTGAATTGTTGATGCCGTCATACGTCCAGTAGAAATAATAATCGGGATAGTTGAGCCATGCCTTGAAGCTCATGATGAGGAACGGCATCTTCTTCTGGCCGAGCCTGGTATACCAGTCGGCGCCCGGCACCTTCTCGATGCTCACATCGACGCCGATCTTCTTGAGGCTGTCCTGAATGAGCAGGGCGATCGGCTCGCGCGTGGATGCGGTGCTGACGTCGTAGGAGATCGTCGTCTTGAAGCCGTCCGGATAGCCTGCCTCCGCGAGCAGCGCCTTGGCCTTCCCGATATCGGTCACATAGGGCGACGGCTGCGGCCAGGCGGTCGTCGTCACCTGCTTCGACCCGCCCGACATGACGGTGCCGCGGCCGTAGAGCGCGTTGCTCATGATGTCGCCATACGGGATCGCATAGGCGATGGCCTGGCGGACCTTCGGGTTGTCGAAGGGCTTCTGCGTCACGTTCATGTCGACATAGAGGAGCTCGCTGTCGACGGGCGTGCCGATCACCTTCAGTCTGCCTTCCTTGACGAGTTCCGAGAAATCCTTCGGCGGCAGGTTGAAGGAAAGGTCCGCATCGCCCTTTTCAAGCAGCGCCCGGCGCGTGCCGGCCGAGGCGATCTGCCGTTCGACGATCTTCTCGAAGGCCGGAAGCGGCCCGGACTTCCATTGGTCGAAGCGCTTGAAGTCGATCTCGCTGCCCGGCTTCCATTTCGCCACCTCATAGGCGCCGCCACCCGCGTCGTTCTTTCCGACCCACGCCATGGCCCACGGATCCGCCGCGGTCGCGTGCTGCCTGGCCAGCTCCGAATTCACGATCTGGGCCACCGGGACGGCGAGATTGGCCAGGACGAGCTTGTTGGGCTTGGGGAAGTCGACCTTGATCGTGTAGTCGTCGACGACGACGAACTGGTCGGGCGAGGTCATCTGGCTCGCCCCCATCTGGATGGCGGGAAAGCCGCCGGCCGCGATGGCGCGATCGAGGGACCATTTCACGTCCTTGGCGGTGACCGGCTTGCCGTCGTGAAATGTGGCGTCCTTGCGGAGATGGAAGGTGACGCTGCTGTTGTCGGCGGCGAGATCCCAGCTTTCCGCGAGTTCCGGCGCGAACCGCGTGTAATCGTAGGAGAAGGTGCCGTCGGGCAGCTTGATTCTCGGATGCGTGATCAGCCGGTCATAGACGTTCCAGGAGACCTCGTGGGTCGGGACGTTGGCGGTGCCGCCATGGATGTCCAGCGTGGCGGGACCCTCCTCGGTCACGACGACGAGGGTGTTGTCGGGACTCTTCGCCAGCGCCGGAAAGGCGGCCGTAGCGGCGAGGCTGATCAGCGTGGCCTGAAGTGCGGGCCGGAGAAAGCCGGCTGCTTTTTGAGCGGGGCGTACCAATTCCGTCTCCTGTGGTCGAATCTGAAAGCGGTGAGGGCGTGCGAGCGATATGCAGGTGACTTTAATGCAAGCTACATGCCAATCACGCACTAACTTGATTATTCGGCATGGGAGCGAAGCTCGGCGACAAGGCGAGCGGAACATGCATAAAAATCATGCACATCCATGCCGTTTTTCGTATCCGGCGCCACCGAATTAGGCTTCCGCGTCGTGCGGCCGGCCGAGAGCATAGCTCCGAGCCGTGAAAATTCATGTGGCACCCATCTTGCATGCATGAAAATCAAGTGAATCCGGATTCTTGATCGATGACCCGCCTCATCCTCAGCCGCCTCCTGAGCGCATTGCCCAATCTGGCCGGCGTGGTGCTGCTCACCTTCATTTTGACCCGGATGCTGCCGGGCGATCCGGCCGCCTATTTTGCCGGCCCGGCCGCCACGCCCCAATCCATCGAGCAGGTGCGCCAGCAGCTCGGCCTCGCCCGAAGCGCGCCCGAGCAGTTCTACGGCTACGTCCTGCAGCTGGCGCGGGGCGATCTCGGCAAATCCCTGACCTCGGGCCAGACCGTGCTGGACGATCTCGTCGCCCGTCTTCCGGCCTCGCTCGAATTGACGGTCGCCGCCTTGCTGCTGGCGAGCCTGGCGGGGATCTCGCTCGGGGTCGGGGCTGCCGTCAGGCCGGGGGGCGTCGTCGACCACCTCTGCGGCCTCCTGTCCGCCCTGGGGCAGGCCATGCCGACCTTCTTCCTCGGCCTGCTGCTCGTCTTCGTCTTCTATTATTTGCTCGGATGGGCGCCGGCGCCGCTCGGCCGGCTCGACATCGGCTATCCGTCGCCCGACGACATCACGGGCTTCTGGCTGATCGACACGCTGCTCGAAGGCGACTTCGACGGCTTCGTCGGGGTCTTCAAGCAATTGGTGCTGCCGGTCGTCACGCTCGGCCTGTTCGGTATCGGACCGATCGCCCGCATGACGAGGGCCGGCATGATCGAAGTGCTCGGCAGCGACTTCGTGAGGACCGCGAGGGCCGCCGGCCTGCCGCCCTGGAAGGTGCTCTGGGTCTATGCCTTCCGCTCCGTCCTGGTACCGGTCCTGAATACCATCGGCATGGTCTTCTCGTTCATGCTCGGTGCGAATGTCCTGGTCGAGAAGGTCTTCGGCTGGCCGGGAATCGGCGCCTACGCCATCGACTCGGTCCTGGCCTCGGACTTCGCGCCCATCCAGGGCTTCGTGCTGCTGATGGCGGCGCTCTACGTCCTCATCAACCTCCTCATCGACATCGTCGCCGTTCTCCTCGATCCACGGGTAAGATTTGATGGCTGAGCTCGTTGTACTCAAGCCCGGATCGCAGGCGAAGCCGCGCCCGCGGATACGGCTCGCGATCGCGGTCGCATGCATCTTTCTCTTTCTGGCCGCCGCCGGTCCGGCGATCGCCCCCTACGACCCCTTGCGCATCGACGCGTCCGTGGCGCTCGCCCCGCCCTCGCTGTCCCACTGGTTCGGCATCGATCAGGTCGGAAGGGACATCTTCTCGCGGGTGCTGGCCGCCACGCAGATCGACCTCCTGACCGCGCTTCTCGCCGTCGCCTCGTCGTTGGCGGTCGGCACCGCCATCGGGGCGTTCGCCGGCTGGGCCGGCGGCTGGGCGGATGCCCTGATGTCCCGCCTGCTCGATACCATCATGGCCTTCCCGCTCTTCGTGCTGGCGGTCGGCATCGCCGCCGCGCTCGGCAACTCGATGTCGAGCGTCGTGCTCGCCACCGCCGTCGTCAACCTGCCCTTCTATGCACGCCAGGTGCGCACCGAGGTCAATCGGCGCCGCAGCGCCGGCTACGTCGAAGCCGCGCGGCTTGCCGGCATCGGGCCGGTGACGATCGTGGTCGGCCACATCCTTCCGAACCTGCTGCCGCCGCTCATGGTCCAGTCCTCGCTCAACATGGGCTGGGCGATCCTCAACGCGGCGGGCCTGTCCTTCATCGGGCTCGGCATCCGGCCGCCGCAGCCCGAATGGGGCATCATGGTCGCCGACGGCGCGTCCTACATGATTTCGGGAGAATGGTGGGTCTTTGCCTTCCCGGGCGTGACATTGATGCTCGCCGTGCTGGGATTCTCCCTGATCGGCGACGCGCTGCGCGACCATTTCGATCCGCGGAGGGCATAGGCATGTCGACGCTCCTGGCCCTCGACGGCTTCTCCATCACATTCCCCGGCAATCCGGCGGGAAACGCCACCGTCGACGGCGTCAGGCTGTCGATCGGTAAGGGCGAGATCCTCGCTTTGGTCGGGGAAAGCGGATCGGGGAAATCGCTCCTCGCCCATGCGATCGCCGGCATCCTGACCGGCGCCGCGCGGATCGAGGCCTCGACCTTCACCTTCGGCGGCATCGACCTGCGCGACCGGTGCGCTCCGGGCTGGCGGGATCTGCGGGGACGTGAGATCGGCATCGTCTTCCAGAATGCGCGGGCGGCGCTCAATCCGGTCCGCAAGGTCGGGCGGCAGATCGCCGACGTGCTCGCCGAGCATCGGCAGCTGCGGGGCAAGGCTCTGCGCCAGGCTGCGATCGAGGCCCTCAAGGCCGTCCGGATCCCCGACGCCGAGCGCCGCTGGCATGCCTATCCCGGGGAGCTGTCGGGCGGGATGTGCCAGCGCGTGATGCTCGCCATCGCGATGGCCGGCAACCCCGCCCTGCTGATCGCCGACGAGCCGACGACGGGGCTCGATACCACGACGCAGGCCGCCATCCTCGACCTGATCCTGGCGCAAGCGAGGACCCGCCGCATGGCCTGCATCCTGATCACCCACGATCTCGCTTTGGCGATGCAACGCGCCGAACGCGTGATCGTGATGCATGCCGGCCAGGTGGTGGAGGAGGGCGCGGCGGCGACGCTCCTCCACCGACCGTCCCACCCCTACACGCAGGCGCTTATCGGGGCCACGCCCGCGGCCGCCCGCACCGTGGGCGAGCTTGCGGGCATCCCCGGCAGCTTTCCGAACCTTGCCGAAGAGGTCGCCGCCTGCCGTTTCGCCGGCCGGTGCGAGCGCGTCCTCGCACGGTGCCGCCTCGATCGCCCGAGCCTTGCCGGCGCCTCCCACCAAACGGCGTGCTGGAACCCGCTCTGATGCCCCTTCTCGAAGTCGAACAACTGAGCAAGAAATTCCCCGTGGGCGGCCGGCGCATGCTCCATGCCGTCGACGATGTGAGTTTCGAAGTCGATGCCGGCGAAAGCCTCGGGCTGGTCGGCGAAAGCGGCAGCGGCAAATCCACCATCGCCCGGCTGGTTTCCAAGCTCGTCGACGCGGACAGCGGCGCGATCCGTTTCGAGGGCCGCGACATCGGGCCGATCCCGCCCCGCCGGTTCGCCGGCGACCCCGCCAGGCGCAAGATCGGCCTGGTGTTCCAGAACGCCGGCGATGCACTCAATCCGGCCTTCAACGCCGCCCGGAACATCGCCATCGGTGCGGGGACCGGGAATGTCGACGCCGCCCGCATCGCCGCGAAAGCCGCCGAGGCGGGATTGGCGCGCGAATTGCTCGATCGAAGGCCGCACCAGCTTTCCGGCGGCCAGCAGGCGCGGGTCGGGATCGCCCGGGCGCTGATGTCGGAGCCCAGCCTGCTCATTCTCGACGAGCCGACGGCGGCTCTCGACGTCTCCGTCCAGGCGGCGGTCCTGAAGCTGATCGATGCTCTCAGGCGGGAGAAGGACCTGGCGCTGATCTTCGTGTCGCACGACCTCGAGGTCATACGCCTCATGTGCAACAGGGTGATGGTCCTCTATCTCGGACGCGTCGCCGAATATGGACCGGTTGCCGATCTGCTCGAGAGACCCGCCCACCCCTATACCCGCGCGCTCATCGCCGCCAGCCCGGGGAAGCCGGCAGGCGCCGCGCTCCAGGGCGAGCCGCTGAGCCCGATCTCCCCGCCCGGGAATGCCTGCCTCTTCCATTCGCGCTGTCCGCTGGCGATCGAACGCTGCCTCGCGGAGCGGCCGGCCCTGCGCGACATGCCGTCCGGACGCCGGGTCGCCTGCCACCGGGCCGAGGAAACGACGGCTGCGGCGCCATCGTCAGGCTTGCGAGCGGATTGACGCCGGCGGTCTCAATGGATCTGAGGCGTGTTGACCCAGACGATGCGGGCGACCTCCGAGCCGTTGTTGCGGTAGCTGTTCTTGAGATAGGCCTTGAAGAAGAAGGTGTCGCCCTTCCTCATCGTATAGACGGTGCCGTCGATGGTCAGCTCGATCTCGCCTTCGATGAGATAGCCTGTCGCCTCGCCGTGATGGGTGATGTCGTCGGTCTTCTCGCCGCCGGGCTGCACGACATGAATATTGGCCTCCAGCAAGTTCCCGGCTGCGAGCGGTACGATGCGCTCATAGTTGACGCCCTTGCCGCCGCGTAGCGCGTCCCCCGCCACCAGCACCCTGTCGGCGCTCGTCTGCACCAGCTTGTGTTCGTCGATCTCGAGCCCGAAGAACGAGGCGAGGTCACGATCGAGGGCCGTCACGATCTTGTTCAACATCGGCAGCGACGGCATGACCTTGCCGGACTCGATCTTGGAAATCATGCTTTCGTCATAGCCGACCTTCTCGGCAAGGTCCTTCATGCGCATGCCTTTGAGCACCCGAGCATGCCTGATACGCACGCCGACATGTAGCTGCACCGCATCGGCGTCTTTGGTCTTTGCCATACGCATCCTGTCCTTTGATGTGCGGAAACTTAGAGGGAACGGCGTATTACGCAAGTGCAGAGAACGAAATTCACGTGACATGCAAGGCTGAAACGTACGTCCCGGCAGCCCGTCCCCGTCGTCGCGAGGCGGCATCGGGAGATCCGGATCGGCCGATCGAAGGGATCGCGGCCGGCCGCCCGCACGATCGTTCAAGACGGCCGCTGCCGCTTCGAAATAACGTCGCTTTCCCGGAAGGAATTCGGCGGGCGGTCCGCTCGCCATGGCGAGCGACGAGCGTCCTCGATGGATCGCCCCTGTGTGCAATCGGATGGTGGGGAGTGAGCAGGCATGAGCGTCGAATCGGTTCGAGCCTTCCTGGCCGAAAAGGCACCGGATATCGCGATTGTCGAACTGGATCGGAACAGCGAGACGGCGACGCTCTCGGCGGCCTGGAACATCAAGCCGGCGCAGATTGCCAAGACATTGTCGCTGAGGGTCGGCGACTGCAGGCTCCTGCTGGTCGCATGCGGCGATTCCCGCCTGGACAACAAGAAGATCAAGGCCGCGCTCGGCGGTAAGGCGAGGATGCTCCCCGCCGAGGAGACCGTGGCCATAACCGGGCATCCGGTCGGCGGCGTCTGCCCGTTCGGGCTTGCCACTCCCCTGCCGATCTATTGCGATGTCGGCCTGAAGGCTTTCGACATCGTGGTGCCGGCGGGCGGTTCGACGCACACCGCCATGCGCATCGATCCCCTTCGCCTGGCGGCGTTGGTGGGAGCGGCGTGGGTGGACGTCTGCGAGGGGTAGCGCGTGGCGTGGGCCGGGCCGATGCGCCAACCGAGCCGGCGAGGCCGGGACCGGATGCCCGCCGGGAATTGACATTCGCACGATGCTTTGCGCTTGCTGGCCGTCCATTCGAGGACGCGGGCCGCCGCGGCCGGACGGTTTTCGGACATGTCTCCGATCGGCGGCATCCGGCAGGGAGCAAGGTGAAGACAATCCTGGTCTGCACGGCGAGGATCGATCCCGGGCTGGAGCTCGTGCAAGGGCGGCTGCTCGATCTGCTGGACGACGCCGAACGGGCGTCTGCTGCGCGGTTCGCCTTCGAGATCCATCGGCGCAGCTACATCGCGGCCCATGCGCTGAAGCGATTGGCCCTGTCGATGGCGGAGCCGCGGCGGCCCGCCGATTGGCGCTTCGATCCGGGTCCCTGGGGAAAGCCGCGGGTGCGGTCCGTGCCGGATCTGCACTTCAACATCTCCCATTGTCCCGGCCTGGTCTGCTGCGCCGTCGCAAAGACATTGGAGGTCGGTGTCGACGTCGAGCAGGTGCGCCTCGCGCCTCCGTTCGAGATCGCGCCGAGCGTATTTTCCGCTTCCGAACGGCGCTGGCTGCAGGACCTGCCGGCAGCGGAGAGGCCGCGCGGGTTCTGTCGCCTCTGGACGCTGAAGGAGGCCTTCGTCAAGGCGAGCGGGCGAGGGCTGACGCAGCAGCTCACCGATTTTTCCTTCTTCTTCGAGCCCTTGCGCGTATCGTTCTGCGATCCGGCGCTGGGTGACAGCGGCAAATGG
This sequence comes from Labrys monachus, assembly GCF_030814655.1. Lineage (NCBI taxonomy): Bacteria > Pseudomonadati > Pseudomonadota > Alphaproteobacteria > Hyphomicrobiales > Xanthobacteraceae > Labrys > Labrys monachus. Next base: position 5,130,925 of record NZ_JAUSVK010000001.1, on the reverse strand, counting down.
TGCTTTCACCAACGTGCTGCGGATGATGCGCATTTCCTGGCGCTTGCCTGGTATGGCGCGGCCGACGCCGTCGTCGAGTGGCGCCCGGTATCTCCTGCGGACCTGCTCGCCGGGGCCTGAGCGAACAGTTTCCGGCAAGAACGTCGGCGGCCTCGGAACCGTTCTGAAGCGACACGCAGGTGACGGCAGGCAGCCTTTCCGGAGCCTGAGCTCAAGCTCTGCCCGACCACGGCCGCGCTATCCTCCACATGCCGTAGCGAAAGGTTACCAGAATACCAGGCCCGACAGCCCCGCCGGTATGGGTTACATCGCCTGTACCCGGTGTTTCACATCGCTTGCACGTCCATTCATAAAAATATGTCAAGGAACGTCTAGGCTTACGGCCCTATCTATGTGGCGCAGATCCTTCGTGTCTTCGGTGGCGGGGCGGCAGGGAAGAAAAAGCCCCGCGATAGAGAATCAAAAATCGGAATTGCCTTCGATGCTGAATTTAGTTGCTTTCGTATGATTTTTGTCGAAAGCTGGCATTCGATAAACTCTGAAATGTTTGAGATGAGCTGCCGCCTGGAGCGGGCTGCGGCTGTAGATCTGCGGGGGCGGATGCATGAATATCCATCGTGGCGGCCAGATTGCTGAAAATATCGTCGAGTCCACTCGGCAGGCTGTAGCGGTCATCGGGATAGGTTGTCGGTTTCCCGGCGCGATCCATGACGCTGAGTCGTACTGGAATTTTCTTCTGGAGAAGAAATGCGGCATCGTCGATATTCCGGCCGATCGCTGGAACATCGACGCCTTCTACGATGCGGATCCTGACGCGCCGGGAAAGATGCGCTCGCGCTGGGGCGGCTTTCTCGGCAACGATGTCTTCGGATTCGACCCGAGTTTCTTCGACATGTCGCCTCGGGAGGTGACATCGATGGACCCGCAGCAGCGCCTGGCGCTGCAGGTGGCCTACGAGGCCGTCCAGGACGCCGACCGCACCCTGGCCGATCTGCAGCGGGTCCGCACGGGAGTGTTCATCGGCATATCCACCAATGATTTTGCGCAGAACCTGCGCCGGGGGCGCACGAGCGGCGGCGATATCTTCGCCGGCACGGGCTCTGCGTTCTCGATCGCGGCCAATCGGATATCGCACCGATTCAATCTGAGAGGGCCGAGCATCGCGGTCGATACCGCATGCTCGTCGGCGCTCGTCGCCCTCGACCAGGCCGTGCGCCACATGAGCATGGGCACTTGCGACATGGCCTTGGCCGGCGGCGTCAACTGCATGCTCGATCCGGGCCCGTTCGTCGCCTTCTCCAGCGCCAACATGCTCTCGCCGACGGGTGGCATCTATACGTTCGACGAAAGGGCCGACGGCTTCATCCGCGGCGAAGGCTGCGGGCTCGTCCTGCTCAAGCTGCTCGACCGCGCCATCGCGGATGGTGACCGCATCTATGGGGTGATCCGCCATTCGATGGTCAACCAGGACGGCTATACGCCGACGCTGACGGCTCCGAGCGGTGTGGCGCAGCAGGCGATGCTGGAGGCGCTCATGGACGGCGCTTCCGTCGATCCCTCGGATGTCGACTATGTCGAGGCGCATGGTACCGGCACGCCGATCGGCGACCCCATCGAGGCGACGGCCATCGGCCGTGTGTTCGGTACGAGCTCCCGGCCGGGGCCGATCCATGTCGGATCGTTCAAGCCCAATCTCGGCCATCTCGAATCGGCGTCCGGCATCGCGGGGTTCATCAAGACCCTGCTGACCGTCGGGCACGGCGTCGTGCTGCCCAACCGGAATTTCGAGCGGCCGAACCCCAATATCCCCTTCGACGCGCTCAACATGACCGTCGCGACGAAGCCGGTCCCGATTGATCATCGCGGGCGGCCCGTCCTGGCAGTGGTCAACTCTTTCGGTTTCGGCGGCACCAATGCCTCGATCGTCGTCGAAGAATGGCAGGGGCGCGCCGCTGCGGCGGTCCGGATGCCGAGATCGGCAGAGGTCGGCCATCCGATCGCCCTTCCGGTCTCGGCCGGCAGCACGGCGGCCTTGGAGCTTTGGGCCGGCAGCCTTGCGGACGCCTTGGAGGACGGCGGGTCCCTGCAGGACACCTCCGTCGAGGACCTCGCCACCCATATGCGCAGCGCGCGCGACAATTTCGCCCAGCGCGCCGCGCTGGTCGTCGAGCCGGAGCGCTCGGCGGTCCAGGCCCAGCTGCGCGCCCTGGCGAAAGGCAGCCTCGATCAGAATGCCACCGGGCCGACCATCATCACCGGCCGGGCCTCCAATCGGCGTCTCGCCGTGGCGTTCTCCGGCCAGGGCGGTCAATGGTGGGCCATGGCACGCCGCCTCCTCAAGGAGGACGCCGCGTTCCGCCGGACGGCCGACATGTTCGACGAGGTGCTCCGGCCGATGGTCGGGTGGTCGACCGTCGAGGAGATGCTGCGGGACGAGACGAAGACCCGCATCAACGACGCCGATGTCACCCAGGCCTCCATCTTCGCCACGCAGATCTCGCTCTACGAGCGCTGGAAGAAGATGGGCGTCCGCCCGGAACTCCTGATCGGCCATAGTTTCGGCGAGGTCGCGGCGACCTATGTTTCGGGTATCATCGATATCGAGACGGCGGCCCGCATCATCGCCACGCGCGGGCTCATCCCGCTCAAGAGCACGCGGCGCGGCGCGATGGCCACGATCGGCCTGACGGTCCAGCAGCTCGCTCCCTTCCTGCCGGGCGACGACAGCGTGGTCATCGCGGCCTATAACGGCCCGATCGCGCAGACCATCTCGGGCATGGAGAACGGCGTCGTCGAGGTGCTGGCCAAGGTCGCGGAAGCCTATCCCGACGCGATGGCCCGCCGCATGACCATGGATTTCGGATGGCACAGCGCCCATCTGGAAGACTGCAAGGAGTGGTTCCTCGGCGAACTCGGTCCGGTGGCCTGGAAGGGCGGCAGCCTGCCGATCGTCTCCACCGTCACCGGCATCTTCGAAACGAAGTTCGACGCTGCCTATTGGTGGGACAATCTGCGCCAGCCCGTCAGCTTCACCAAGGCCCTGGATTTTACCCTCGATTTCGGCATCAACACCTTCCTGGAAGTCGGTCCGCACCGCACGCTGACGCCGCTCATCCGGGGCATCTCGCAGGAACGCGGCGCTGACGTCGTCGCGGCGAACTCGCTGGATCGCACCGCGGACGATTTCTGGACGCTGGCACGGGCCGAGGGCAGGCTGTATGTCAGCGGCGTCGAGTTCGAGCGGCCGAAGGCGCCAGGCGGCCACGTCGCCGCCCCCAAGCTGCCCTGGAACAACCAGCATCTGCTCAGCCTCTCCGAGGAAACCAAGAGCTTCCTTTTCGATGCGCCCCGCCATCCCCTGCTCGGACGGCGTGATTTCACGGCCGGTCCGTCCTGGACGAACGAGATCTCCCTCCGGGGCTTCAAATATCTGGCCGACCATCGCGTCAGCGGCGACTGCCTATTTCCGGCCGTCGGCTATATCGAAGCCATGGGTGCCGCGCTGCGCGAGTATTTCGGCTCCGAATCCGTGGAATTGCGCGATTTCAAGCTTTACGAAGCCCTGTCGATCGCCGAAGACGACGTCATCATCTTCACGACGACGTTCGACCCGGTCGGCAGCCGCCTGCGCATCTCGACGCTCCACCGCGGTTCGGAAGACGGCTGGCGGACGCGTGCCGAAGCCTATGGTTTCAGCCACAAATATGATCTCGCACCGGCGTCGGACGACATTCTCCACGATTGGCCGTCCCTGACCGACAAGACGGAATTCTATCGCCTGGCGGAACGGCACGGCCTCGAATACGGCCCGACCTTCCAGTCGCTGAATGCGCTCCACATCGACGGCCACCGCCTGATCGCCAGGCTGTCGAGCCGGGAGCCGGAACCCGCCAAGCATTATTTCGCCTTCCCCGGATTGCTGGACGCCGTGCTGCAGGCAGGCATCGGCCTTGCTTCGCATCTGGACGGCTCATGGACGCCAGGGGAGCCGCTCCCGCCCGCGAACGAGGACAAGACCCAGTATCAGCTGCGCCTGCCGACAGGCGCCCGCAAGATCCAGCTGGGAGCCCCGCTGACGGCCGAGGTGATCGTCGGCATCCAGCCCGGCCTGGACCAGGACTCGATGCAGTTCAGCGTGTTCTCTCCGGAAGGAAAGCCGCTGATCGTCATCGACAATCTGCAGACGAAGGCGCTCGGCAAGATCGGGGGCGGCCGCACGAAGCATGCCGCCGGCTCGGGCGCCAGCGTGTTCGAGGAGCATTTCCAGAAGCAGGAGCCAAAGCCCCCCGCGCCGTCCGTGCGGTGTGCGCACTGGCTGGTGGTGGGCGATGGAACGCAGCGCCTCGAAGCGACCCTCGCCGAACTCGTCAGGCGCGGCGCGACGGTGGAGATCGCCGATGCCGCGCCGTTCCTGACCCTCGACACCGATGAAGCTCTCGCCATCGTCCGCGCGTTCACGGCCAAGTCCGAGCAGAGCGGAGGCATCCTCTTCAGTGCGGCGGCCGGCGGGACGCCCACCGAGGGAACCGGCGGCGAAGAGCTGATGGCGGCGATCACCCCGGTCGTCCATCAACTGATCACCCTGGCGAAGGTCTTCGACCGCCTGCAGGCCCTGCCCGATCCCCGTCCGGAACTGGTCGTCGTCACCTCGGGAAGCCGGGTGGTGGAAGGCGACGGGCCGATGAGCCTTTCCGGCCTGGGCGAGAGCGCCCTGATCGGCGTCGCCCGCACCATAGCCAACGAATGCAAGGGCCTGAGCCTTCGCCTCGTCGACGCCGACGGCGCCGCCCTGCAATCGGGAAGCTCGGTCTCGGATGCTGTCCTGGAGGATACAGCGGAAACGGAATTCGTCCTGCGCGGCGCCGATCGTTACGTGCCTCGCCTGGAAAGGCTGGCATTGCAGGAACTGGCGCCGTCGCGGCGGACATTGGAGACCCGGCGCGATCCCTCCAACTTCGCCGTCACCATGACGGCGCCCGGCACCATCGACAACATCGTGCTGCGTGAAATCGCCGATCCGGTTCTTGCGGCCGACGAGGTGATGGTCGAGGTCGCGGCGGTCGGCCTGAACTTCCGCGACATCATGGCGGCGACGAGCATCCTGCCGGACGAACTGGAGAATGACGAGGCGTATTGGCGCAATCTCGGCCTGGAATTCGCCGGCACCGTCCGCGAGGTCGGCCATGAGGTGACCGACCTCAAGCCCGGCGATCGCATCATGGGCATCGGCAAGGGCTATCTCAGGCGCTTCGCCAAGATCGGCGCGGATGTCGTCATGCGCGTGCCGGACGGTATCGACCTGATCGACGCCGCGACCCTGCCGACCGCCTTCCTGACCGCGCACTATGCCCTCACCCATGTCGGCAGGCTGGCCGAGGACGAGACCGCCCTCATCCATCTGGCGTCGGGCGGTGTCGGCCTCGCCGCCATTCAGGTCGCGCGTGATGTCGGCGCAAAGGTCTTCGGGACGGCCGGCAGCGACGCCAAACGCGCCTTCCTCAAGACATTGGGCGTGGACGTGGCGATGAACTCCCGCGCCCTCGACTTCGCCGACGAGGTACGCGCCCTGACGCGCGGCCACGGCGTGGACGTCGTGCTGAACGCATTGTCGGGCCATGGCATCGACAAGAGCCTCGAATGCCTGGCGCCCTTCGGCCGCATGGTCGAGATCGGCAAGCGCGATCTCGCCGACGACAAGCCGATCGGGCTGCGCTCGCTCTATCGCAACAACGCCTATTCGGTCATCGATCTCTCGACGCTTCCCGTGGAGCGGCCGAAGCTCTTCAGGCAATTGCTGGCGGAAGTGGCAGGGAAGGTTGCTTCCGGCGCCTACAAGCCGCTGGAGGCGACGCGCTTTCCGGCCTCGCGGGCGGCGGAAGCCATGCGCATGCTGTCTCGCGCCCAGCATATCGGCAAGGTCATCGTCACCTTCGACGAGCCCTCGCTGGACATCGAACTCGATCTCGGCTCGGACTTCGCCGTTTCCGCCGAGGCCTCCTATCTGGTGACCGGCGGGCTCAAGGGCTTCGGCGTCGCCATCGCCGACTGGCTCAGCCAAAGCGGGGCGGGAACCCTCATCCTGGCCAATCGAAGCGGCGAGCCCGACGCCCAGGCGGCGGTCGCCATCGAGGCCATGGAGCAGCGGGGCACCCGCGTCGTTCGCGCCGCGCTCGACGTGACCGACGCCGCGGCCGTCGACAGGCTGGTCGCCGAACATGGCGGGGGCATGCACCCGCTGCGCGGCATCGTGCACGGCGCGGCCGTGATCGAGGACGCCTTCGTCTCGCAGCTCGACGCCGACAAGATCGACCGCGTGCTGCGGCCGAAGATCGCGGGCGGATGGAACCTGCACGCCGCCGTGGTCGCGCATGGCATACCCCTGGAATTCTTCGTGAATTTCTCGTCGATCGCCCAGGTGATCGGCTCGTCGGGGCAGGCCAATTACACCGCCGCCAATTCGGTCCTGAATGCGATCGCCACCTATCGCCGGGGCCGCAGCATGGCCGCGTCCTCCATCGCCTGGGGCATGATTGCCGGCAGCGGATTCGTCGCCCGGTCGGAGGCGATGACCAATTATCTCGACAGCGTCGGCATCAAGCCGGTGCAGGATTCCGAGGCGGCTGCGGCTTTGGCGATCCTGTTGCGCGCCCGGTCGGAAAATCTCGGCTTTGCCAATATCGACTGGGCGGCCATTGCACGCACGAATCCGGGAGCCGCGGCCAATCCGAGGATCTCGCAGCTGCTGGGCGAAAGAAGCGGGGGACGCTCCCGTATCCAGGCCGAGCTGGCGGCCGCTCCGCGCGAGGCGTGGAACGACCTGCTCGCCGACATGATCCGGCGCGAAGTCGCCAAGGTCCTGAAGGTCGAGGCGAGCGCCCTGGCGGACGACCGCAAGCTCAGCGAGCTCGGGCTGGATTCCCTGTCGTCGTTCGAGCTGAAGAACCGCGTCGAGGCGCAGGTCGAGGTCGACATACCCGTCGCCAAGTTCCTGCAGTCGCCGACGATCGCGGGGCTCTCGCGCCTCGTCGCCTCGGCATTCGAGGCCAAGCTCAAGGCGGCTGCGGTGCAGGCGTCCGCGGCGCGGACGAGTGCGGCCGGCGGCGTGGCGCAGGAGAGCTTCCGGCCGCTCGGCCGCCAGGTCCACGCCATCATGCTCGACACCCGGCCGATGTCCTCGGCCGTCGCCATGGCCGACAACCAGGTCTTCGGCGAGACGAACGTCGCGCCCGGCACCTCGCTCGCCGCGCTGGCGGCAAGGCTGGCCCGTCTGGTCGCGAGCAACGACGCCCTGCGGATGACGGGCGCGGTCTCGGCGTCCGGGGCGGTCGAGATCGGCTTCGACGGCGATCCCGCCCTCGAAGTGCTCCTGCCGGGCACACGCCTGGCCATGGTGACGCTGCCCGGTCCGTTGTGGCGGGTCGGCCTATGCGCGCGCCAGGACGGCAGCCACGACCTGCAGGTGCGCGCCCATCGGGCGGCGGCCGACGCCTTGTCGGTGCATCTCCTGCTCGCAGGGCTGGCGCGGGAGGATGAAGACGCCGTCGAGACGGGCGGCGGTTTCGGCGCCTATGTCCGCGGGGCGTATCCCGAGCCCGGATCGGCCGAGCACCGCCGCGACCTCTCCTATTGGAAGGAGATCCTGCATCACGCACCAGCCATCGCGCCGATCCCGGGGCGTCGTCGTGCCGCATCTCCCACCGGCATGGGGTCGAACCGCGGCGATATCGCCATCATGCAGAGCATCATTCCCGCCGCTTCCTTCGCGGGGACGCCGGGGCTGTCGAGCGAGCGCTTCCTGGCCGCTTACGCCAAGGCCCTGGCCGGCCGCTTCGCCCTCGGATCGATCGTCGTCGACAAATGGTTCACCGAGCGCGGGAACGGCGCGCCGGCCGGCCTGATCGGCCCTCTGGACGGCTCGTATCCGATCGTGCTGCGCGCTGTCGATCAAGCCGGCGAGGATCTGGTCAGGCGGATCGGGCGCGCCGACGCCAACGGCCGCGCGCACCGTGCCGTCGATACCTCCTCCCTGGAACAGGCGTTCGAGGAGAGCTTGCGCATTCGCCATGTGGCGCTGCGCCAGTTCGGCTTCGCCTTCATCGGCAGCGGCGAGATCACGGCGCCCGGCACGCCCGACGATCCCCTCGACGCGGTCGCGGTGTCTGCGCACGAGATCCAGCTCGCCGTCGCAGTCGACGACGCGGGTGTCCTGTGCCGGCTGGCCGTGGACAGCGACGTGGTGACGGAAGCGACGGCGCAGCTCCTGTTCGAGGACTTTCTCGGCGAGCTTGCGGGGCTGCTGGAAACGCCCGGCCCGCTCGTGCCCGGCAGCGTTCGCTGGACCGTCCGCGAATGGTCCGGCCAGCAGCCGGCGGGGGCGGAGGTCGAGCGCTCTCCCCTCGACGGCCTGCCCAACGTCGAAAGAGAGATCCCGGTGACCAGCACGCAATTGGGGGTGCTGTACCTGCAGGATCATCCGGACGCGAATGCCTATGCGCTCGGCACCGGCCTCGTGAGCAAGGAGTTCAAGATTCGGCCGCAGATGGACGTCGACCGCCTCAGGCGGGCCCTCGAGACGGTCATGGCGCGGCACGAAGTGATGCGCACCCGCTTCTTCCGCAAGGCGGGCGGCTACGGCGCCTATCTGGAGAGGGCGCCGACGCAGTTCCTCAAGGTCGAAGAAGTCGCCGACGAAGCGGCCGCGCTGGAACGGGCGAGCGAGCTCGCGCAGGAACATATCGACATCGACGCGCCGATGTTCCGCACCACCGTCATCCGGTTCGGCACGGAGAGCGACATCATCGTCGCCAAGGCGCATCATCTCGTCATCGACGGCTATTCCCTCGGCCTCATCGTCGAGGAGACCGTCAAGGCCTATCTTGGCCTGCCGCTCAACCCGGTGGAGATGGACATCGACCGCTTCATCCGGGATTTCGACCATGTCGGAAAGCCCGGTTCGTTCGAGCGGCGCGAGGAATTCCTGCACAAGGTCTTCGCCGAGCCCCTGCCGCCGATTCCCAATCTCGGGCGCAAGGCGAAGGGATTGCCGACGAACGTGAATTTCTTCGACGGCAGCGCCGGCGGCCTGCTGACGATCACGATACCGACCGATGAGCGGGATGAACTGCGCAGGCGGGCCAGAATTGCCGGCACCACGGAAACGGCCATGATCATCGCGGCGTTCGCCCAGACGGTCGGTGCGCGCGGCGGCGTCGACGACATGATCCTGCAGGTCCCAGCGGCCTTGCGCCATGACCGGCGGCTGGAGAACTACGTCAACTTCGTCGCCTCGGACGTGCCCGTCCGGGCCTATCTGGCCCGGTTCGACACGATCGAAGCGCTGGCCGTCTCCCTGGGAGAAGGGGTCGACGAGGCCATCCAGTTCGGGCCCTTCATGGACTCGAACTTCGTCGGCGCCTTCCATGACGACGTCGTGGCCAAGGGCTCCTACACCGCCCTCTTCCTCGCCGGCAACCAGACGGTGGAACGGTGGACGCAGGCCACCCAGTCGGCTCCGCTGCAGAGGGCCCATGCCAGCGGCGAACTCGATCTCGGCATGGTGAAGGTGACGCCGCTGCCCGACATGCGGCGAGAAAGGCCGACGCTCTACGAGCTGGATGTGCGAACCTATCCGACGGAGAATGGCCTGGGGCTGTTTTTCATATACGATACGCGCGGCTATGACGAAGCGGAGGCGCGCGACATCCTGCATGAAATCGTCGAGCGGCTCCTGGCGGGACAATCGAAAGCAGATGCGGACGAACAGGCGGCGGTTTGACGTGGGTCGATGCCGGAATTGGGGAGCCGGCCCACGCCGGCGCGGGTAAGAGTACGTGGTTCGCTACATCTTTCTCTTTCTTGTCGTTCTGGCGGCGGCCGGCCTCTTTTCCGGCTGGTATGTCTGGCCCGCCGACGTCGAAGCCTATGTCGTCCAGCAGCGCCCGGTCGTGCGCGAGATCGCCGGTCCCGGCCTGCTGGGATCGAACAACCAGGTCGTGGTGACGGCGCGCATCCAGGCGTTCCTGGCCGAGGTGCGCGTCGACCAGAACGATGTGGTGAAGGCCGGCGACATCCTGGCCACGCTCAACTCGACCGAGCTCGAATACCAGCTCGCCTCCGCGGTCGCCACCAGCCGTGCTGCGGAGGAGACGGTGCAGGAGTCGCAGCTGGAGGGCGACCGGCTAGCCATCGCGGCCGCGACCGCGATGGCGGACCTCAACCGCAGGAAGGCGCTGCTCGGCAAGCAGACGGTTTCCAAATCCGAATTCGACGCCGTCGAGAGCGCCCAGAAGCAGGCGGCCTCCCAGGTGCTGCGGGCGGGCGTCACCGTGGAACGCGCCAAGGCCCAGGCCGCGGCCGCGGCCGCCGATGTCGAGCGATTGCGCAGCCGCCTCGCCGAAACCACCATCCGCTCCCCCATCGACGGCGTGGTGGTGTCCCGCAGCCGCACGGTGGGCGATCTGCTGTCGCCCGGCGTCGAGCTCATGCAGATCGTCGACCCCAAATCGCTGCTGGTGTTTGCGCGATTCGACGAATCCGCGATGGCCTCGCTCCACCCCGGACAGGTCGCCAGGGTGGCGTTCTCCTCCAATCCGCAGCGGCCTTATCCCGCTTCGATCCTGCGGATCGGCCGGCAGGTCGACCAGGAGACGCGCGAGTTCACGGTCGATCTGAAACTGGACGAAGTGCCGGCGAGCTGGGCGGTGGGGCAACGCGCGAACGTCGTCATCGAAGCCGGATCGCCGTCGCCCGGCATCGCCGTTCCGCAACGCTTCCTGGCCAGGAGCGAAGGACGCGTCGGCTTGTGGGTCGCGCATGACGGGCGGGCCTATTGGTCGCCGGTTTCGCTGGGTTATGCCAGCGGCACCGATATCGAGATCACGCGCGGCCTGAACGCCGGCGATGTCGTGCTGAACCCGGCCGGCCGGTTCCAGTACCAGTCCGTCGCCATCCGGACGGCGGGCAAGTGAACCTCGCGGTCAAAGATATCCGCCACAACATGCTGAGGTTCGTCCTCACCGTGTTCGGCGTCGGCCTGCTCATGGCATCGACGATCGGCATGCTGGGCATGTATCGCGGCATCGTCTACGAAGCGCTCGTCGTCATCGACGGCGTCGGCGCCGACCTCTGGGTCGTCGAGGGCGGCAAGTCCGGTCCTTTCGCCGAATCCTCCGCCGTTCCCGCCAATCTCGACCGCCGTGTCGCCGGCGTGTCGGGCGTGGCGGCGACGCGGCGCTTCATCCAGTACAACCAGCAGTTCGAATTCGACGGCCTTCCCTTGCGCATGTCGATCACCGGCGTGGATTTTCCGAGCGACCGCGGCAGCTGGATCCCGCTGATCGCCGGCCGCTACTTCCAGTCGAACCGCTATGAGGCCATCGCCGACAAGACCCTGGGCTTCGCGGTCGGCGACGAGATCCGGCTCGGCAAGGACACCTACACCATCGTCGGCGTGTCGACCGGGCAGGTCGACATGAGCGGCGACGGCCTGCTGTTCGTCACCATCGCCGATGCGCAGGTCATCAACCAGCTCCTGCCCAGCGAGGCGATCCTGCTCAACCGGGCGGCCAAGGAGGGCAGGGACCGCATGGGCCTGGGCAACGACACCGGCAGTATCGCCGCGGTCATCGTCGAGACCCTGCCGGGTGCCGACAAGGACGTCGTGCGCGATTCGATCAAGCGCTGGGGCGATGTGGAAGTGCTGACCAAGCAGGACGAGGAGGAGATCCTGCTCAACGGCCGCCTCGGCAAGCTGCGCGTCCAGATCCTCGCCTTCACCACGATGATCCTGCTCATCTGCTGCGCCGTCATCGCGATGACCATCTATACGATGACGATCGAGAAGGTCGCGCAGATATCGCTGTTGAAGCTGATCGGGGCGCGTGACCGGGTGATCGTCGGCATGATCGCGCAGCAAGCCGCGCTGATCGGCTTTTGCGGCCTCATCCTGGCCATCGCGATCTCGTTCACGATCTATCCGAGATTCCCCAGAACCGTGCTGATCACGGCATCCGACCTCGGCGTGCTGTCCCTGGTGCTCATGGCCCTCAGTCTCGCCGCCAGCTGGTTCGCCATCCGCCGCGCCCTTGCCGTCCGCGCCCAGGAGGTACTGGCCTGATGTCGCCGCGCCGCCTGGCCACCTTGGAGGTCCGCAATGTCAGCAAGATCTATGACAGCGGCGGAACGCCGGTCACTGCGCTGGCTTCGGGGTCGCTGATCCTGAAGCCCGGTGCCGTCACCGGCATCGTCGGGCCCAGCGGCTCGGGGAAGACGACGCTCCTGATGATCGCCGGCCTGCTGGAGACGCCGACCGCGGGGGAGGTTCTGTTCGACGGCAAGGTGATTTCGCGTCCCGGTGCGAAGCTCAACGATTTGCGGGCTTTCAGGCGCACCCATCTCGGCTTCGTGTTTCAGAAGGCGAACCTGATTCCCTATCTGACGGCCGCCGAGAACGTGGCGATCGCCATGCAGATCAACGATGTCGGCCGCAGGCAGGCGCAGAAACGCGCCGCCGAGCTGCTCGGTGCGCTGGGCATGGGGCATCGCGGCACCAACTATCCCTCGCAGCTGTCCGGCGGCGAGCAGCAGCGCGTTTCGATCGCCAGGGCTCTCGCCAACGATCCTACCGTCATCCTCGCCGACGAACCCACCGCCGCGCTGGACGGCACGCGGGCGGAGATGGTGATGAAGGTCTTCAGGGCGCTGGCGGACAGCCGCAACGTGGCGCTCTGCGTCGTGACCCACGACACGCGCTGGATGAAATATTTCGATACGATGCTCGAACTCGAGGACGGACGGGCCCGAGAGAGCCCGCCCTCCGCCGCCAAGGCCCACGAATAGACGGCATGTCTGCTATATCCGGCACGCCTTGCCGCTCGCCTTTTTCCCGTGCACACATCCAATTCATTCATGACGCCGGTTTGTTCGGGGCGTCCGCGAGCGCCCTGAAGCCGACCCATCCCCAATAGACGCGATGATGGGCGATGAGTCCGTTGGCGATGTCCATGGCTTCGACGAGGTCGACCTGATCGTCCTCAGGCGTCTGGCGGGGATACTCCCAGATCAGTTGCCGACCGTTGGAGAAGAACGTTCCCGTTCGATACCACCGGCCGAGGCCGCCCGGCAGCGTGCGAAATCCCGCCTCGAAAAAGGGCTCGATTTCGGCCTTGCCCCTCAAGATCCCCTCGCTCCTGTCCTTCAGGGTCGCCAGGATCAAGGGGCTCTCCAGAACGGCGTCGTCGGCATAGAGCGCCATCAGGCCCTCGAGATCGCGGCCCAGGATCGTCTCGTGCCACCGTTCATAGACGTGGCGGATTTCGGCGTCGGTGTTTTCGGCCATGGTCGATCCTCGCGTGCATCGGACAGCCGTCACCTTACCGTCAGCCCGCAGCGGAATGCTTCGACGCGTATCGAAGCATTCGAGCAGATCCGCTGCTACCATCGCCGCGTCCAGCCGGAAACCGAACCATGAGTGAGCAACCGAATATCGCTTCCGCCGCTTTCCTGATCGCCGATCCGACCCGCGCCGCCATCCTCACGAGCCTGCTCGATGGGCGAGCTCGGCCCGCCGGCGAACTGGCCTTCGCGGCCGGCGTGACCGCACAGACGGCCAGCTCGCATTTGGCCAAGCTCCTCGCCGGCGGACTTCTCGCCGTCGAGGCGCAAGGACGACACCGTTATTATCGTCTGGGCGGCTCTCACGTCGCTCTCGCGCTGGAATGCCTCGCCTCGATGGGGCCGGCGGGAACGGTGCGCCGAAAGCCACTCGGTCGCGAGGCGCAGAGCCTTCGGTTCGCGCGCTGCTGCTACGACCATCTGGCCGGCCGCGTCGGTGTCGCCCTGACGAGCGCCTTGCAGGAACGGGGCTTCCTCATCGCTGCTGCGGGCAAGCGCTTCGAGGTCCCGTCGGACGGCGTCGAATGGTTCGGAGCCGTGGGATTGGATGTGGCAAAGCTGAAGCGCGGCCGGCGCGGTTTCGCCCGGCAATGCCTCGACTGGACAGAGCGCGAACATCATCTTGCCGGCCCTCTCGGGGCCGAGTTCATGACCCTGTTCTGCGCCAGGGATTGGCTGCGGCGTTCGAAATCGTCGCGCGCCGTTCAGGTCACGCCGAAAGGGTGGGCCTGGCTGGAAGCACAGCTCGGGATCGACGAGAGGTCGATCGTTGGCGCCGCATATTAGGATTCCAGCTGGGGCAGGAGAGCGAGGTATCTTTCGACCGCGGTGGCGAATTTCGCGGTCCAGATCTTCTGTGCCCGCTCCAGGGCCCCCTCGCTGATCGCCATGAACAATGCCATGACGTAGTTCCTGGCATCGCCTTCCCGATCCGAATAGACGATTTTCAGCACATTGTTGAATCTCTGGACCTCGGCGGTGAGTTCCAAGAAATACCGCGCCGTGCGGGGGAGATTCGCCGCCTCGATGATGGCGTATTGGAATTCGAGGTCATTCCGCACGCTGTCCTCCTGGCTGTCCCGCTGGGAATACAGGATCGCGTTGTTGGCCAATTTCTTCAGATGCTTTAGATCTTTGGAACTGATGCCTCCGCCCGGTCCCAATAGATGACGGAGCGCAATCTCGCCGAGGGCCGAACGGATCTCGTAGACCTCGAGAATACTTTCTGCCCTGAGGCTGGTGACGACGGCTCCTCGGTTGAGGCGCATCTCCACGAATCCTTCGCGGCTCAGGATGCGCAGAGCTTCCCGGACGGGATGTCTCGATATGCCGAGCTGGTCCGTCAGCTGCTTTTCGACCAATCGTTCTCCCGGCTTCAGGGAACCCGTGACGATCGCCTCTCGTATCTGATCGGCTGCGCGATCGGCACTTTCCATGGCCGGAATCGGCGTCAGCTTTGCCAGGGCTCCCCCCACTTTCGGCACCTCTATCCTCCATCAAGACACGACCAATGGCTGGTGCGCTTCGCCGACCAGTCCGAAACCTACCCGCCGTCAGGGTCGCCAAGCTCTACGTGGTTCAGACCCGACTTTCAACGATCCCCGACGATTGGTTGAAGACTATCTACAATCGATCCCCGCCGCTCGCCACCGGGCCAGGCCAGCGCGCACGCGGGCCACACCGCAAATAGCGGCTTGACAGATTGGAGATTATCTACAATCTGTTCGCTGTCTCGGAATGGTCGCGAGGCGGCCGGCTTCCGGATTTGGGAGGCTTGCCAGCCTCCGTTCGCAGGCGACGTTCGCTTTTCTTCGGAGCGAAGGCCGGCATCGGCATGTGACGACGAGACGGAAGCGTCCGGACGAGGCGCCAACAAACGAGGGGAAGTCAGACATGAAATACCGATTGACCGCGGCCACCCGAAGGTTGGCAGGCGCTGTCGTGCTGGCCGGCGCCATGGCGTTTGCACCTGGCCTCGCCCGGCCCGCGCACGCCCAATCAGCGCCCGGAAACTGCATGATCGACAAGTGGCAGCATCAGGGCTTCGTCACGCTCGGCATCGCGACCGGTTCGCCCCATACGTTCAAGGATCCCAAGACCGGCAAGTGGAGCGGCATCGCGGTCGACATTCTCAACGCGTGGGCGGCGACGATGCACATCGAGCCGCGCTATGTCGACACCACCTGGGACAACATGATCGCCGGCCTGGTCGCATCGCGATACGACATCGGCGTCTCCACGACGCCGACACCGACCCGCGCTCTGGCCGTCGTCTTCACCGAGTCCTACTTCACCGATCATGCCACGGCGGTCGTCCGCAACGATGCGCCGGTCGCGAGCCTCGAAGACATGAACAAGGCCGGAATGAAGATCGCGACGACGGCCGGCACCGTGCAGGAAAAGGCCCTGACCGACTACGCGGCCAAGAACCATCTCGACAATTTCAAGATCGTCAGGCTTCCGACCAACGACGAGGTCATCCTGGCATTCCAGAGCAAGCGGGCGGACGCGATGTTCCTCGACGTGCTGGGCAACCGCAACTACCACACCCTGCATCCGGACAATACGAAAGTGGTGGAGCCCAATCCGGCCCTGAGCGTCGCCGGTTCCGCCTTCTCGATGCGCAAGGATGCCTGCTTTACCGATATCGCCGCCTTCAACGTCGAGATCACCGACCTCTTGAACAACGGGGAGGTCGAGGCCTTCACGCAATCCTACATGAAGTGACGGCGCTTGGCGCTCGAGGTCTGGAGGCCAAGCGATGTCTCTCGTCGTCCTTTCGGGGCTGTCGGTCTCATACGGCACTTTCAAGGTTCTGGATGGGTTCGACCTGGCCGTCGAGCGCGGACAGGTGATCGCCCTCGTCGGTCCAAGCGGCTCGGGAAAGACCTCGGTCCTGCGCAGCATCGTAAGGCTCATCGATCCGGACGAGGGGAAGATTCTCATCGACGGCGAGGCATTCGAGCGCCAGCCTCGCGGGTTCGAGCTCTTCGATCGCGCCCGGATCGCGCGCTGGCATCGCATAAAGCGCCGCATCGGCATGGTTTTTCAAGGCTATAGCCTCTATGGCCACATGACGGTGCGGCGCAATCTCACGCTGTCGCCGGTGCTGACCGGGCGCCTGTCCCGGCCGCAAGCCCAGGAAAGGGCGCGGGAACTGCTCGCGCAAATGGGGCTGTCCGACAAGCTCGAGAGCTATCCCTATGCCCTGTCCGGAGGGCAGCGCCAGCGGGTCGCGATCGCCAGGGCCTTGATGATGGATCCGGAGATCATGCTCTTCGACGAAGTCACCTCCGCCCTCGATCCCGAGCGGACGGCCGAAGTGCTCGATGCGATGCGGGATCTCGCCCGCCGCGGCATGACCATGATCGTCGCCAGCCATGAGATGGACTTCGTCAAGGAAGTCGCGGATCGCGTCGTCTTCATGGAGAACGGGCGCAAGCGTTTTGACGGTGACACGGCTTCCTTCTTCGCAGGCGGCGGCGATGTCCGCATCCGCAACTTCACCAACCGCCTGCGCGCCTAGAGCGTTTTCCAGAAGAGCCGATCGACTTCTTGATCAATAAAAATACGTCAAAACAATAAGTTATGGAGAAATTGCGATGCGATGAAATCGCAATTTGCTCTGGAAGGGCCATACGCGACGCGGCCGGGCTGCAACCCGTGCGCAGACCTGAAACCGCAATGAATCGAGAGGTGCGACAGTGGATTGGCAGTGGAACGCTGTTGTCCCCTACATACCCGAACTCGTCCAGGGGCTGATCCTGACGATCGAGATCACGATCGCGAGCGTCGCCTTGGGATTTGCGCTCGGCGTGCCCGTCGCCTTGTGCCGGATGTCGTCCTTCTGGCCCGTCCGTGTCCTCGCCACCGGCTATGTCGAATTCTTCCGGGGAACGCCGGTGTTGATCCAGCTCGTCTGGGTCTATTATGCGCTTCCCATCGTGACGGGACTGCAGATCGCCGACGTCCCCTCGGCCGTTGCCGCGCTTTCGCTCAACGCGGCGACGTTTTACGGCGAAACCTATCGCTCCGGCCTGCAGAGCGTTCCCAGGGAGCAGCGGGAATCGGCCTATGTGCTCGATCTCAGCGGCATGCAGACCCTTCTCCATATAACGCTGCCGCAGGCCATGCGGGCAATGATTCCGGTGTTCGTCAGCCTCAGCGTCAGCCTGTTCAAGGAAAGCTCCCTGGTGTCCACTCTGGGGATCCTCGATCTCATGTATCAGGCGCGCCTGATCGCGACCAACACATACCGGCCCTTCGAAGTGCTGACGACCGCCGCCGCGATGTATTTCGTCATCGCCTACCCGGTCACGATGCTTGCCCATTGGCTGGAGAAATACTTGCAAAGCAAGCAGCAGCGCTGACCGTCGACAAGGTCCGGCGCCTTCCATTCCACCTTACCAGTCCGCCGCGGAGCCTTTCATGACGATATTTGCCACCTATCCCAGCCTCGCGAGCAAGGTCGTGCTGATTACCGGCGGGGCATCCGGCATCGGAGAAGCGCATGTGGAGCATTTCTGCGCGGCAGGCGCCCGCGTCGGCTTCATCGATCGCAACATCCAAGCGGCGGAATCGCTGGTCGCCAGGATCGTCGCTGCGGGCGGCAACGCCCCCCACTTCCTTCATGCCGACCTTCGCGACATCGAGGCAACCCAGGGGGCGATCGCCGGGTTCGCCGCAGCGCATGGCGATGTCGACGTCCTGATCAACAATGCGGCGCACGACGAGCGCCATGACATCGAAACCGTGTCCGTCGCCTATTGGGACGAGCGCATCGCCCTCAATCTGAGGCATCTCTTCTTCTGCGCGCAGGCCGTTACGCCGGGCATGATCCGCAAGGGCGGCGGCTCGATCGTCAATGTCGGCTCGTTCAGCTGGCGGGTGGGGCTCGGCGGCATGCCGATCTATGTGGCCGCCAAGGCGGGCATCGAGGGCCTGACGAGAGGGCTCGCCCGGGACTTGGGCGCGCACGACATCAGCGTCAACACGCTGGTTCCCGGATGGGTGATGACGCAGCGCCAGATCGACTTGTGGGTTACGCCGGAGGTGGAGGAGGAACTGGCGCAGCGCCAATGCCTCAAGAGCCGGGTGACGCCGGCTGACATCGCTCGCATGGCTTTGTGGCTGGCGGCGGCGGACAGTCGGATGTGCACGGCGCAGAGCTTCGTGGTCGACGGCGGCTGGAGCTGAGCGCCGGCGGAGCGCGCAGTCTCGAACAGCGCGATTTTGTCTTGACGGATTGTAGATAATCTACAATCATAACGGCATTGGAGCGATCGGGAAGGGCCGATGGATACCAGCATCGAGGACATCTTCCGCCATTCCATGCGGCGCTTCGCGACGACCGTCAGCGTCATCACTTGCGCGAGGGGCGGCGTTCGCCACGGCATGACGGCGACCGCCGTCACCGCGCTCTGCATGGAGCCGGCGTCGCTTCTCGTCTGCATCAACGCCCGGGCGTCGCTGCTCACCCCGCTCCTGCAGGAGGGCGCCTTCTGCATCAATCTGCTGCAGAGCAACCAGGCTGGGATCTCCAGGCTGTTCGGCGGCAAGGCGAAGGGAGAAGCGCGGTTCGCCGAAGGATCATGGCAGGCGGACGAAGCGGGCATTCCATTCCTCGCCGACGCCCAGGCCAGCATCTTCTGCCTCGTCGACGGCGTCATCCCCTACGGAACGCACAGGATCATCATCGGGCGCGTCGAGCGCGGCCACTTCTCTCCCGCCTTTCAACCTCTGATCTATCAGGACGGAACATACATGACCTCGCGCAGCCTCTCCGCACAGGGCGTCGGCGCCTGAAGCGTCCCGCTCCAGGTGCCGCGGAGCGCAGGCGGATTGCCGCCCTGTTCGGTCGGGCGGCGCACGGGACGCGCGAGCCGATCATCTTTTCCGGGCCTCGGCGCCGGGTGAACCAAAAAGGATTACTGGAATGAAATTCGGCCTCTTCAGTCTGATGACGCTGCGGGACCATCCGGACGGCGCCCGGGGCGTCATGGCGGATACGCGGCAAATGGTCGAGCAGGCGGAGGAAGCCGGTTTCGACATCGCCTGGTTCGCCGAGCATCATTTCGCCAATTATTCGATGTCGCCGTCTCCCCTGATGATGGCCGCCCACGCCGCCGGCTGGACGCGGCGCATCAAGCTCGGCGCCGGCGTCATCGTGCTTCCGCTCTACAACCCCCTGCGCGTGGCGCAGGAGATCGCCATGCTGGACATCCAGTCCGACGGACGGGCTGTCGTCGGCATCGGAACGGGATATCAGCAGTTCGAGTTCACACGCTTCGGTGTTCCCATCGAAGAAAAAGTCGAGATCTTCCTGGAATATTGGGATGTCGTCGAGATGGCCCTGACGCAGGGCGTTGTCGAGCATCACGGCAAATATATCTCGGTGCCCAAGACGACATTCGCCGTGCGGCCGATGCAGCAGCCGATGCCGCCGGTCTATTTCGTCTCGTCGCAGGTTCCCATTCTCCGGCGCTTCAAGGACACCGACGCAGTGTCCTGGATCGCCGCAAGCACGCTCGGCTCTCCCGTCCTGTACAAAATGGCCGACGCGCTGAACCAGAATTGGCGGGTGGCCGGCTGCGACCCCGCGACCAAGCCGCTCGCCATCATGCAGTATATCAATATCACCGACAGCAAGGCGGAGGCGCTGGAGGCCGGCGAGCGTGCCCGCTATGTGGGCCGCATGGCCCATCACCTGCGTGTCGGCGAACTGCCGATGGACGGCACCCTGATCCGGGATGAGCCCTTTGCGGGAGAGGGGACGATAGAGGACTACGCCCGCAATACGATCGTCGGCGATCCGCATCACGTCGCGGCAAGGATGGTGGAAGACATAAGGCGTCTCAATCCGAGCCACTATGCCTGCAATTTCCAGTTCGGATGCATGCCCCTGGAGCGGGCCAGCCGTTCCCTGCAGCGCTTCCGCGCCGAGGTGGTGCCGCTGATCGAACGGGAATTGGGGCCTGTCGCGTCGCTGGGCGAGGTCGCTCGCGTGCCACATGCCGCGCAATGAGAGGGAGGCGGCATGAAGGCGGCCATGGATTCTCCCGCGACGGGCCTATGAAAGTCGATCCCGGCGCCGGGGGTAGCCTGCGCCGGGAATGAAATCACCCGTCCGGATCGACAAGGCAGGCGAACGCCGCCATCCGCATGGGTCGATAAGGTGCGCAAGGACCAGATTTGCGTGCGATGGACTGCACCATACACAAAGGGGATAGGACTATGCCGTCATTCATACGAAGCATCCGGGCAACGTTCGTCGCGGCTGCGACCTTCGTTGCCGTCATCGCTGGTTCCGGCGTCGCCTCGGTCGACGCCCGGTCTCTGGACGAGATCATCAAGAGCGGGACGATCCGGATCGGCGTCCTGCCGAACTCCCCGCCGCAGTCCGCATTGGGCGAAACCAACGAGATCGAGGGTTTCGACGTCGATGTCGGCAAGAAGATCGCCGATACGCTGGGCGTCAAGCCCGACTTCGTCATGACGGAAATCGCCCAGCGCGTGCCGTTCCTGGTGAGCGACCGGATCGATATCTCGCTGGGCGGACTCACCCGCACGCCGGAGCGCGCAAAGCTCATCGCCTACACCGTGCCGCTGCACACCGAATCCATGGCCGTGCTGACGACGGACAAGGTCCAGGCGAAATCGTGGAAGGAATTGAACGACGAGAAATACACCCTCGTCCTGATCCGCGGCGTGTGGACCGTCGATTTCCTCAAGGAAAACCTGCCCAAGGCCAAGATCCTCCTCGTCGACACCATGGCGGACGTGACACGTTCCATCGCCCAGGGGCGGGCCGATGCGCTGGTGGAAAATATCGACTTCTACATGGCGTTCACCAAGAACTATCCGGACGTGAAGTGGCGCGTGATTCCCGAGGTCATCAATACCCACTATGACGGTATCGGGGTCGCCCAGAACAACGACGCCCTGGTCCGCTATCTCAACATCGTCCTTTACGACCTGCACACCGGCGGCTTCGTCGAAGATACCTGGGAGAAGTGGTTCAAGGCGCCGATGACGGTGAAGATCGTGCCAAATCCCTATTTCTGAGGCCTCGGCCGTCGTTCGCTCGGCACCGCCCTTCGTCTTGAGGACCGACCCCGTGAACTACACTTTCCAATTCGGCGAGGTCCTCAAGCATTCTCCGGAGCTGATGCGCGCCTCGCTGACCACGCTCGAAATCGCCTTCGCTGCGTTCTGGGGCGGCTGCCTTCTCGGCATCGCCGGTGCGATGGGGAAGGTCTACGGAAACAAGGCCGTCGTGCTGGTCGTACGGATCTATGTCGGGTTCTTCACCAACACGCCGTCCCTGATCCAGATCTTCGTGCTCTTCTACGCGCTTCCCGACTACGGAATCATGATGTCGCCGCTGACGGCATCGATCATCGGCCTGACCTTGAATGCCGGTGCCTATCTGACCGAGATCATGCGGGCCGGCGTCATTTCGGTTCGACGCAACGAAATGGAGGCCGCCGAAGCCCTGGGCATGAGCGGCCTCCAGAGCTTCTGGTATGTCATTCTCCCGCATATCGCGCGCACGATCTATGCGCCCCTGTCCAACATGTTCATCTGGCTGGTGCTCGGCAGCTCGATCGCCGGACTGTTCGGCGTGTCCGAACTCACGGGAACCGCGATCGATATCGGTGCAAGCACATTCAGGACCATAGAAGTCTTCCTGATCGCCGGAGGCATCTATGTCATGCTGACCGTGGTCGCGAGTGTCACGCTCTATTTGGTCGGCTTGTGGTGCTTTCGCGTCAGAGCGAGGATTTTTTGACCATGGCCGCCTTGCTTGCCGAACTGCCACGTCTGTTCACCTATTATAACATCGTCTTTCTGCTCACCTCGGCAGGCGTCACCTTGGCCCTGACCGTGGCAGGTTGCGTGGTCGGCCTCGCGGCGGGCTTCGTCGTCGCGGCCATGCGGCGCACACGCGCGGCATGGCTGCTGCCGGTCCGGCTCGTTCTCATCCTCTTCGCCGAGCTTTTCAGGCGCATTCCCTTCATCGTCACGCTGTTCCTGGTGTTCTTCATCTCGCAGGGAGCGGGATACAACCTGCCTTTGTTCGTCATCGCGCTGGTCGCGGTCTGCATCATCGCGTCGGCCTATCTCGCCGAGGTTTTCCGGGCCGGCTTCAGTTCCGTGCCGCGTCTGCAGATCGAAGCGGCGGAGGCCATGAACTTCTCGGCGGCGCGGATCCTCTTTTCGGTCATCGTGCCGCAGGCGTGGCGCGTCGTCCTACCCGCGGCCGTCGCCTTCATGGTCTCCCTGGTGAAGGATACCGCGCTCGCCTCGCAGCTGGGCGTGATCGAGCTGACCTTTGCCGGCAAGGTTCTGGTGACCCGGGGCTATTCCTCGCTGCTGGTCTACGGCGTCGTGCTGGTCGGATATTATCTGATGTCCTATCCCCTCGGCCGGTTCGGCGCTTATCTGGAGCGGCGCCTGTCCGGACGGGGCCACCGGCCAGCCCTCCCGGAGCCGGGAGCCGCGTGAAATCGGCATCCCCCTACCGGCACCGCTGCGCCGTGCTCGCTGCGGACGCCCCTGTCCGTGCCGCGCTGCCGATCCCGACGAATTGGAGCAAAACATGTCGTATGTCGTCATCAACGGGCTTGCTTGCGCCTATGGCACCGTCAAGGTCCTCGAGGGAATCGACCTCTCCATCGAGAAGGGCGAAGTCGTCAGCCTCATCGGATCCTCCGGATCGGGCAAGAGCACTTTGCTTCGCGTGCTGATGGGATTGACGCCGCCGAGCGCCGGAGCGGTCAGGATCGGAGGCGTCGACGTGAACTATCGCTCGAAGGAGGATTTGCGCACATTGCGCGACCGCACGGCCATCGTCTTTCAGCAGTACAACCTCTTCCAGAACATGGACGTCCTGCGCAACGTCATGGTCACGCCCGTCAAGATCAAGAAGCGGCCGGCCAAGGAGGTCGAGGCGGAAGCGCGGGCCCTTCTGGAAAAGGTCGGCCTCGCCGGCCGGATCCATGCCTATCCCGACGAGCTCTCCGGCGGCCAGCAGCAGCGCGTGGCGATCGCCAGGGCCCTGGCGCTTCATCCGGCGATCCTGCTTCTCGACGAAGTGACGTCTGCTCTGGACCCGGAACTGGTCACGGAGGTTCTCGACATCATCCGCACTCTCGCCCGAGAAGGCATGACCATGCTCATCGTGTCGCATGAAATGTCGTTCGTGCGGGAAGTATCGAGTCGCGTCGCCATGATGGACCAGGGCCGCATCATTGAGACCGGGACGCCGCAGCAGATCTTTGCCCAGCCCCGAACGGACCGGACGCGCGATTTCGTCGGCAAGATCCTGCATCAGCGGCTGAAGGAAGCGGTCTGACGCAGTGAGATAGGCAGGGATGATCGTGCGCGACCGCGCCGCATCCATGCCATCGGGATCTTGCATTTTCTCCAGCGACGCTATGCCGTCGGCACCAGCCAAGAGAGCGCTACCAGCCGAATCTGCATGCCCTCCATGGACCGCCATGTCATGAACCGCTTTGGGGGCATGCGCATCACGGGGGCGCTTCGAGCCGGAACCGGTGTCCCGCGAGCCCGCGCACCGGGGCGGGGAACGAGATCACGCGTCCCGTCTCCGTCACGCCGCCCTTGGCCACCGAAAGGCTGGTGACGAAGATGCGGTCGAAGTCCGGCCCGCCGAAGCAGAGCATGGACGGCGCCGCCACCGGCAGGATGTAGCGCTCGGCCAGCGTGCCGTCGGCCGCAAAGCGGTTGAGGCAGCTCGCAGAAGCGCCCGCGCTCCAGTAACAGCCCTCGGCGTCGATGGTGCCGCCGTCGGGCCGTCCCTCGCTGTCGGAAAGCCGCGCCAGCGTCCTCGCGCCGGAAATGTCGCCGGTCGCGGGCTCGTAGTCGAAGGAGCGCAGCGTCTCCCCCCGGCTGTCGGAATGAAACATGCGCCGTCCGTCCGCCGACCAGGCGAGGCCGTTCGAGGTGATGATCCCGTCGAGGACGCGGGTCCAGGCGCCGTCCGGGTCGATTCTGAACAGGCCGGCTGCGGCACGACGCGGCGTCGACAGATTCATCCCGCCGACCCAGAACCGTCCTTCGGGGCTCGCCTTGCCGTCGTTCAGCCTGTTTTCGGAGCCCTCCGGCTCGGGACGGGCGAACAGCCTGAGGGCCCCGCTGCCGAGATCCAGGATGAACAGCCCGCCGGCGAGCGCCACGATCGCCTTGCCGTCGGTCTCGCACAGCGCGAAGCTGCCGATCGCCTCCGGCATCGGCCAGACGGTCTTCTCGCCGGTTTCGGGGTGCAGGCGGATGAGGGACGGGGCCGCCATGTCGACGAGCCACAGATCCTGGCCCGAACCGTCCCAGAACGGGCATTCCGCAGCCTGCAGCCCGGTGAGGTGCTCGGTCACCTCCTCGCGGCCGATCCGGATGACGCGCGGGGACGGACCGGCCTGGCTGCCCGGACGTGAGGCGGATGTCACCGGTCTCCGCTTTCCGAAGGGTCGAGCGCATGGCCGCCATGCGGCGGAACGCGCGCTTGCCGCGGGCCCGCTCCCGGCTTCATCGGAGCCGCCTCGTCGAGGGCGATGATCGCGGCTGCATTGCCGACGCTCGTTGCGAGGGTGTTGATCACGCCGGTGCGCAACGCGCCGAGGATCACGGCCGTCTTGCCCGGCTCGGAGGCCACCGCAACCACATTGGGGATGGGCCCCAGCTCGGGCAGAGTCAGGCCGATCACCCTGCCTTCGATGATGCCGCCCGCCCGCTGGCCGTCGATGCGGATGAAGTCGTGTCCCATGACGTCTCCGACGGTGCCGGCGACGCGAGCCATGGTGATCTCCTGCGGCGTGAAGAGTCCCATCCGGATGAGGTTGCTGTCCTCGGAGAGGTCGCCGAGGCCGATCAGCGCGATATCCGAGCGGCGAGCCCGGTCGAGCGTCTCCTTCACGGTCTCGTTCTCGACGAGCGCCTCCCGCAATTCGCGCGTGGCGACCACGGCCGGCGCATAGAGCGTCTGGCTGCGGCCGCCGAAGCGGGCCGCCAGATGGCGCGCGATGTGGTCCGAATTGATGGTCTCGCCGCCCCTCAGCGCACCGCCGATCGACGAGGCGAAGGTGACGTTGCGCGGCGACGGGCTGCCCGGCGCGTCGGCGATCGCCGCCAGGTTCCGGCCCATGCCGACCGCCACCGTCATCCCGTCCCTCAGGACGCTGTCGAGATAGGCGGCCACCAGCGATGCCACGACGCTTCGCTGCGCATCCTGCGTGGGCTGGTCGACGGCGGCGAGAAGCCGGTTCAGTCCGAAGCGCTGCTGAAACTCGCGCTCGAACTGCCAGGACAGGTTCACGTTGCTGCGGACGTTGATCTCGACGACGCCCATTTCACGCGCCCGCTTGAGGATGCGGCTCACGCGCGATCGCGACGTGTTGTAGCGCCGGGCCAATTCGTCCTGCGTGACTTCCTGAAGGTAGTAGAGCGCCGCGATCTCTGTCATTTGGTCGATGTCAGGATCGTGTATCGGATTGCCCATACCCTAGTCACCCCGTGAAGATGTCGTTGCACCGATGGTCGAGCCGACGTCGTCGATGGCGGGCTGGTCCGGATGGCGCATGGCGGCGAGAATGGCATCCAGGCGCGGAATCGAGGTCTGGGCCCCGTGCACGGTGCAAGCGAGGGACCCGCCGGCGACGGCGCGCCGGAGCGCCGTCGTCAGGTCCTCGCCCGCGTCCAGGGCGGCGGCGAAGGCGCCGGTGAAGCTGTCGCCGGCACCGGTGGTGTCGAGCACGGCGACCTCGGGCGCGGCGACGGGAACAGCCGATCCCCGGTGATAGGCGACGGCTCCCCGCGGGCCGAGCGTGACGATCGTGCTGCAGCCGCAGCGGTCATGGATCGCCCTGGCGGCCTCTTCGGGCTCGGTTGCGGCGAGGCCGAGAGCCTTGGCCACGACCATGGCCTCGTGCTCGTTGACGATGAGGAAGTGGAGAGCCGACAGCGTGGCGCCGTCCACCGGTCCCGCCGGCGCGACGTTCAGGATGACCCGCGCCCCGCGTGCCTTGGCGAGGCGCACGGCGGCGACATTGTCCTGGAGCGGCACTTCCATCTGCAGGACGAGCGTGTCCCCGGAGCCGAACGCCACCGCTTCGAGCTGCGAGACGCTGGTGTCGAGATTGGCCCCGGCCGCGGCGATGACCGTGTTCTCGCCATCCGCCGCGACGGCCACCAAGCAGATCCCCGTCGCCTTGTCCGACAGGGCGATATGCGACAGGTCGACCCCTTCGGCACGAAGCGCGGCGGTGGCGGCCTCGGCATAGCCGTCGCGGCCGACACTGGCGACATGCACGACGCGGGCCCCGGAGCGTGCGGCTGCAAGCGCCTGATTGCCCCCCTTTGAGCCGGCGACGGGCGTATAGCAGGGCGCCTGCAGGCTCTCCCCCGGGCGGGGGATATGCGGCACATTGACCACGAGATCGACGGCGACCGACCCGAAAACAACGATCATGGCACTTTCTCGTAGTTCATGAACGGGAAGAGAGGAAGGACGGGGCCCGAACGGCCCCCGTCCGTGTCGGCGGGTCTATTTCTTCTGGCGGAAGGACAGAAGCTTGTCGACGTTGTCGGTCGTCACCTTGGTCCACGGCACATTATAGGTCTTTTCCTTGCCGTCGCCCCACTTCATCTCCGGATATTGCTGCCAGATGTCGGATTGCGGCTGATAGCTGGGATCCGCGAGCTTGGCCGCGACGTCGAGCGATCCCTGCGCCTGCGCCCGCGCATCCTGCAGGATCGAGGTCATCTCGCCGGCCTTCACGGCGAGAAGGCCGTCGGTGATGCCGTCGATGCCGGCGATGGCGAAGTCCGAGGTGTTCATGCCCTGGCTCTTGATCGCCTCGATGGCACCGAGGGCCATCTCGTCGTTCTGGCCGATCACGCCCTGGATCTGGCCCGGGAAGCGGGTCAGCCAGTCTTCCATGACGGACTGGGCTTCCGCTCGCGACCAGTTCGCGGTCTTTTCGGCGAGGACCTTCACCTGTCCGGCGGGGCACTCGGCGAGAGCCTTCTTGTTGCCTTCGCTGCGCTGGATCTGCGCGGAGATGCCGATCGGTCCGTCGATGATGACGACGTTGCCCTTGCATCCGATCTTGTCGAGCACCGACTTGGCTTCCATGTAGCCGGACAGCGTATCGTCCGAGCCGACATAGGACGCGAGAAGGTCCGTGTTGGCCCTGGTGTTGGTGCCGACGACGGGAATACCGGCATCATGCGCCATCTTGACGGCGGTCGCGCCGGCATCGGCATCGATCGGCGCGAAGATGATCGCATCGTAATGCTGGCTGATCATCGTCGAGAACTGGTCCTGCTGCACCAGCGGATCGTAGCGGCCGTCGAGCACGGTGACCTCCACCATGCCGTTCTTGACGGCCGGGCTTTCCTTGACCGCGGCAGCCCAGAGCTGCATGAACTCGGCCTTGAGGCCGTACAGGGTCACGCCGACCCGGATGGGCTTGGCCTCGGCGGCCATTCCCGAGGCCATCAGCGCGAGCGCGCTCACGGCGCCTATGACGAAGCGCTTCATTGTAGTCTCTCCTCCATTGAATTTTGAACGTTGAACTTTCTTGGACCCGGCTGATCCTTGGGGGCTCACTCGGCCTCCTTCCTGCGGGACGTATCCAGCAGCACGGCAACCACGATCATCAGACCCTTGATGATCTGCTGGTAGTTCGAGTCGACGCCGAGCAGGTCGAGCCCGTTGTTCATCACCGCGATGATGAGCGTGCCGAAGAGCGATCCGGTGACGGTGCCTATGCCGCCGGAGAGACTGGTGCCGCCGATCACGACCGCGGCGATGGCATCGAGTTCGTAGGACAGGCCGGCCTGGGTCAGGCCTGCGCCGGTGCGGGCGGCCAGGAGGACGCCGGCGATGCCCGCCAGCGCGCCCGACACCGCATAGACCGAGAACCGGATCCACGGCACGTTGATGCCGGACGTCGCCGCGGCGCGCGGGTTGCCGCCGATGGCGTAGACGTAACGGCCGTAGCGCGTCTTGCCGAGCACCCACCAGCAGATGGCGTAGATGACGAGCAGGAGGATGATCGGCGTGGGAACGCCGAGAACCTCGCCCGTGCCGATCCAGCGGAAGGACGGGGTGAGGCTCGGGATCGGGCGACCGCCGGTGTAGAGCATGGCGAGCCCGCGCGCGGAAGAGAGCATGCCGAGCGTGACGACGAAGGAGGGCACCTTGAAGCGCGAGACGACGGTTCCGGATACGGCACCGGCGAGAAGGCCGACGACGATGGCCGCCAGGATGCCCACGATCGCCACATAGGGAGCTCCGGGCAGGCCGGCGACCGACGATGTGGTGACGAAGCTCGCCCCGACCACGCCCGCGAGCCCGACGAGGGAGCCGACCGAAAGATCGATGCCGCGGGTCAGGATGACGAAGGTCATCCCCATCGCGAGAATGCCGTTGATCGACGACTGGCGCAGCACGTTCAGCAGGTTCTGCGTCGCCAGGAAGTAGGGCGACGCCACACTGAGCGCGATGCAGAGCACCACGAAGGCGACGATGATGCCATATTGCTGCAGGCGCCTGCGCCACCCCGCGGAGACGGGCCGCGCCGCTTTGGCGGGCGAAGAAGTCGAGCGATCGTCTATATTTGCCATATCGTTGATTCCGGGGCTTTTTCTTTGCGCTCAGCTGGCGAGGTGAAGCAGCGCGGCCTGATCCGCTACGGCCCGGTCGAACCGGCCGGCAACCGCTCCGTCGCGCACCACGACGATGGTGTCGGACACGCCGAGGATCTCGTCGATTTCCGAGGAGACCATGAGGACCGCTCCGCCTTCCTGGACGAATTCCGAGATCAGCGTGTAGATCTCGCGCTTGGCGCCGACGTCGACGCCGCGCGTCGGCTCGTCGAGAAGGAGCACCCGAGGTTCGGTCAGGTGCCACTTGCCCATCACGACCTTCTGCTGGTTGCCGCCCGACAGCGAGGAGACGCCGATCTCCTGGGAGGCGGCCTTGATGCGGAAGCGCTCCGCGGCGCGCTCGGCGAGCGCGGCCTCCCGCCGGCGGTCGACGACGCCGGCCGCGTCGCTGAGCTTGGGCAGGATCGCGAGCGACAGGTTGCGCAGCACTGAATCGTTCATGATGAGGCCGCTCTGCTTGCGGTCCTCCGTCACCATGGCGAGTCCGGCGGCCATGGCGTCGCGCACCGAGCGGATATGCACGGGGCGTCCCTCGATGCGGATCTCGCCGCTCCACCCCTTGCGAAGCCCGAAGAGGCATTCGAGGAACTCCGTGCGGCCGGAACCCATCAGGCCGTAGATGCCGACGATCTCGCCGGCGTGCAGTTCCAGGCCGATATCCTCCAACTGCCCGGGCAGCGTCAGGCCGCGCACCGACAGGATGGTGCGATCCTGGGGCGTGTTGTCCTTGATATATTCGTCCGACAGCTCGCGCCCGGCGATCATGCGGATCAGGGACAGCCGGTCGATG
Organism: Labrys monachus; assembly: GCF_030814655.1. Taxonomy (NCBI): domain Bacteria; kingdom Pseudomonadati; phylum Pseudomonadota; class Alphaproteobacteria; order Hyphomicrobiales; family Xanthobacteraceae; genus Labrys; species Labrys monachus. Next base: position 5,101,053 of record NZ_JAUSVK010000001.1, on the reverse strand, counting down.
CCGGCAAGGGCGCCGGAGGCCACGAAGCGGCCGTCGCGGAAGACGGTGTAGGTGTCGGCGATGTCGAACACCTCCCGGAGCCGGTGGCTGACATAGATGATGCCCTTGCCGAGATCGCGCAGCCGCCGCATCACCCCGAACAGCAGGGCGACCTCCTTCTCGCCGAGGGCGGACGTGGGCTCGTCCATGATCAGGATCTCGGCGTCGCGATTGAGCGCCTTCGCGATCTCGACGAGCTGCATCTGGGCGACGGAGAGCGCCTGCATCGGCGTGGTCGCGGGGATGGCGAAGCCGAGTTCCTGAAGAAGCCGGCTCGCCGTCTGGTTCATGGTGGCGAAATCGACGCGCCCGAAGCTCTTCGTCGGCTCCCGGCCGAGAAAGATGTTCTCGGCGATCGTCATGCTCGGGACCGGGCTCAGCTCCTGCTCGATGATCGCGATGCCGGCATCGAGAGCTTCCTTGGGGCCGGCGAAATGCAATTCCTTGCCGCGCACGCGAACGCTGCCGGCATCCCGCGCGTGGATCCCCATGATGATCGACAGGAATGTCGACTTGCCGGCTCCGTTGCCGCCGCAGAGGGCATGGATGGAGCCGTGCTTCAGATTGAAGCGTCCATCCGACAGGGCCGCGACGCCGCCGAATTCCTTGCGGACACCGGAAGCGGCCAGAAGCCAGCCGTCCTCCGCTTCGGCATGCGCACCCACCATCGCAGCTCTCTCCCATCGGTCGTTTCGGTCCGGTCGCCAGACCGTCGCTGCGGCGATACCGAACCGGTGCGCTGCAGCCCTGATTTACGGACACGCTAGATGAGAAATAATGCACCGGTCAACACATTTGTAGCGGCGCGATCGAGCGAAATTCGACATGGTAGGGCTGTCATTCCAAAGCTGGGCGGGAATGGCGTGCAATTTGGATCACGGTACGATCATTTTCTCGTTTGATGCGGCGACGTGAACGGCTCTCACTGGAGGAACGGAGCGAGGATGATGGGATGCTGTCGAAGGGCGGGGAGGCGCCGGGCAGGGCGTCCTGAACCTCGCCGGCCGATGGAGAACCGCCGCGTTCCGGCCGCTCTCCCGTGCATATTCGTGGCCAACGCCGCCATGCCGGGTTAAATGGTCAGGGAACGTCCCCCCGGATTTCGGGGAGCCATGTTCCGTTTGGCGGGCGGAGATGTCGGGAATGAGCACGGAGGCGGCCGGGCAGGGCGATGACGCCGTCCACGAGGACGCGAAGCCCCGGCGCGTGCGAGCCGATGCGCAACGCAACACCGACGCGCTGCTGGAAGCGGCGCTGGCGGTGTTCGCGGTCTCCGGCGTGGATGCGCCGGTGCGGGAAATCGCGGAGAAGGCCGGCGTCGGCATCGGCACCGTCTATCGGCATTTTCCGCAGCGTTCGGACCTTGTCGTCGCCGTCTTCCGCCATGAAGTCGATGCCTGCGCCGATGCCGCGCCGGCGCTGGCGTCCGCTTACGGGCCGGGCGAGGCGCTGGCGCGATGGATGCGCCGATATGCGGCCTTCATCGGGACCAAGCGCGGCTTGGCCACGGCCCTGCATTCGGGAAACCCGGTGTTCGAGACCTTGCCCGCCTATTTCCAGCAGCGGCTCGAACCCGCGCTTCGGGGACTGCTCGAAGCCGCGGCCGCCGCCGGCCAGGCTCGCAGCGATGTTTCCGCGGAGGACCTCCTGGGAGCGGTCGCGAGCCTGTGCATGCACGCTTACAGGCAGGGGCCCGAGCACGCCCGGCGCATGGTGGATCTGCTCGTCGACGGGCTGCGCCACGGCGCGAGCCCCTCGGGGACGGCGCCGGGCTGAAGCGCTTGCGACGCGACGGCGCCGGCGGGACGATCAGGACGAGAGACGCATCGTCTCACGCGGGGATCGTTGTCCGCTCGGCGGCCTGGCGGGCAAGGACGCCGAGCGCCGTGGTGATCAGCCGGGCGAGCGTGAAGGCGCCGATGTCGTCGACGTCGCGTTCGGGCATGAATTCGACGAAATCCATGGCCGCGATGCTGCCGCGCCGCGCCGCCCCTCGGATGAGATCGACCACCTGGTAATAGCTGAGGCCGCCCGGTGCGCGGCCGATCACGCCGGGCACGAGTGCGGGATCGAGGGCGTCCGCGTCGATGCAGAGCACGATGCGGCTGCCTTCGGGGATGAGGCCGAGCACGGCGTCGACGCCCGTCCTGTGCAGGTCATAGGCCGTCACGAACCGGACGCCCCATGCGACGGCGTCCTCGTAATCCGTGGTCGCCGCCGATCCGATGCCCCGGGCGCCGACCTGGATGATGCGTTCGACATGGGGCATTTCGGAGGCGCGCCGCATGGTCGAGGACAGGCCCAGCCGTTCGCCCATATGGATCTCGCGCCAGTCGATATGCGCGTCGATCTGCAGGATGGTGTATTTGTAGCCGTCTCCTGCCGCTCCCAGTGCCTCGATCATCGGGATCGGGATGGAATCGTCGCCGCCGAGCAGCACCGGCACCGCGCCGCGCTGGAGGACCTTCGCCACCGCGCCGCGGATGGCGTCGCGATTGCCGGCCGGGTCGGCCTCGTCGAAAGGCAGGTTGCCGCAGTCGACCGCCCTCAGATCGGGCACCGGGAATACCGGGCCGGCATTGTCGAAATCATGCCGGTCGATATTGGCGGTCAACGACGCCGTCGCTCGCCGCAGCGCGTCCGGCGCGTGGCGGCAATAGGCGCCGACCGAGGCGTAAGGCGTGGCGCAGGGCGCGCCGATGAGGGCGATCGGCGCCGACAGGGCGTCCAGGTCGGGGCAGGCCGCGAGGCCGAGAAAGGTGCGGGTGTCCGCGGCCGCGCCGAAGAGCGCACCGAGATTGGGTTTTTCGTTCATGGCATCTTTCCTTCGCCCGGCACCGAAAGGCCGGGCGGCTGACGAGGAGGTGGCGAGAGAGGGATGGCGAGGGGGAGGCGGGATCGGCGGTCCATGGTCAGCCCATCCGCTCCTGGAGGTAGCCGGCCCAGCGCCGCTGGACCAGCTGGAAGGCGCTGACGAGCACGAAGGTCATGGCGAGATAGATCGCGGCAGCCGTCACGTAGGGCTCGAACTGGATGTAGTCGTCCAGCGTGATCTGGCGGGCGACGCTGGTGATCTCGACCAGCGTCACCGTGCTCGCCAGCGAGGTGGCGTGCAGCATCATGATCATCTCGTTGCCGTAGAGCGGCAGGGAGCGCGTCAGCATCGAAGGGATCAGGATGCGCCTCGCCCGCGTCCAGGCCGACATGCCGTAGGCGTGCATGGCCTCGATCTCCCCGGCCGGGATATGGCGCAGGCCGCCGGCGAAGATCTCGGTGGTGTAGGCGGTGGAGTTGAGGACGAAGGCGGCGAGCACGCACACCATCGGGCTCGACAGCCATGGCCAGAAGATGCTCGCGCGGACGAGCTCGAACTGCGAGAGGCCGAAATAGATGAGGTAGATCTGGACCAGCAGCGGCGTGCCGCGGAAGACGAGGGTGTAGGCCAGCACGGCGTTGCGCAGAAGCGGCGTGCGGCTGTTGCGGGCGAAGGCCAGGGGCATGGCCAGGAAGAACGAGACGAGGAGCGAGGCGCCGGTGAGCAGCAGCGTCAGCCGCGCGCCCTGCGCATAGGCGCCGAGATTGTCGGCGATCACGTCCCAATTCATGGCTCGAACGCCTTCGTGCCGAGCTCGAAGCGCCGCGCCGCATGGACGAGGAGCGCCATCGAGGCGAGGGTGACGGCCAGATAGAAGCCGGCGGCGACGAGATAGAAGGTGAACGGCATCGCCGTCGCCTCGGCGGCGCCCTTGGCGCGGAACATCACGTCCTGGAGGCCGATCAGCGAGACGAGCGCGGTCGCCTTCGCCAGCACCAGCCAATTGTTGGTGAAGCCCGGCAGCGCGAGCCGGACGAGCTGAGGCAGCACGATGCGCAGGAACAGGCGGCGGCGGCTCAGGCCATAGGCCATCGCGGCTTCGATCTGGCCCTTCGGAATGTTCTGGAGCGCCGACTTGAAGGTTTCCGTCATATAGGCGCCGAAGATCAGGCCGAGCGTCGCGACGCCGGCGACGACCGGCGAGAACTCGAACCGGATGTCGAAGCCCAGCGCATCGGCGAATTGGTTTAGGAGCGCCGGCAGGCTGTAATAGACCAGCAGCATGACGACGAGGTCGGGGATGCCGCGGATGACGAACGTATAGAGGCCGGCGGCTCCGCGCAGCACGGGGCTGCGCGAGAGCTTGGCGAAGGCCGCCGCGAAGCCGAGCACGATCGCCACGAGCAGCGACGAAAGGGCGAGCAGCAGGGTGGTGGGCCCTGCTGCGAGGATCGTGGCGACATAGGCTAAGGTCATCGCCGCTTATTGGCCCAGATATTTGGCGTTGAGCGCGTCGAGCTTGCCGCTCGCGCGAACGGCGGCCAGACCCCTGTTGATGTCGTCGAGCAGCTTGGTGTTCTTCTTGCCGACGGCGATGGCGACGCCTTCGCCGAATTCCTTGGCGTCCTTGCCGGTGAGTTCCGGCCCGACGAGGGCGAAATCCTTGCCGGCATCGCCCTTGAGGAAGCTGTTGACGATCTGCGCCTGGTAGCTGATGTGGAGATCGGCGCGGCCGGCGGCGAGCTCGAGATAGGGCGCGCTGCCCGAATCGTAGCGCTTGATCGTCGCCTCCGGGAAGTGGGCGGTGACATAGGCGTCCATCGGCGTGCCGGTCTGGACGGCGATGGTCTTGCCCTTGAGCCCGCCGGACGCGAAGTCGAAGGACGTCCCCTTCCTGGCGACGAAGCGGAAGACCGGATGCTCGTAGATGTCGCTGAAGGCGATGACCTTGCGCCTCTTCTCGGTCACCGTGAGCTGGGAGATCAGGGCGTCGTATTTGCCCGCGATCAGGCCGGGGATCATGCCGTCCCACGCCGCGCCGAAGATGTTGCAGTCGAGCTTGGCCGCATCGCAGACCGCCTGCATGAGCTCGATGTCGTAGCCGACGAGCTTGCCGCTGGAATCGACGGATTCGAAGGGCGGAAAGGTCGCATCGGTGGCGATCGAAACCCTGTCGGCCGCCTCGGCCGCGCTCGCAGCCCCGGCGAGCGCCAGCGCGGCGGCGAGCGAGATCAGTATCGTTCTCATGGTCTTCCTTTCTGGTTGGCGTTGCTTGCTTTTGGTTGCGCGGGGCGGCGGCTCAGTGCTTCAGCCGTCCGGCGAGAAACTGGCGCAGCCGGGTGCTGCGGGCCTGGGTGAAGATCGTTCCCGGCTCGCCTTCCTCCTCGACCAGCCCCTGATGGAGGAAGACGACGCGGCTCGACGCCTGCCGCGCGAAGCCCATCTCATGGGTGACGACGATCATCGTCCTCCCCTCCTCGGCGAGCGCCTGCATCACCTTGAGGACTTCGCTCACCAGTTCGGGGTCGAGGGCGGATGTCGGCTCGTCGAAGAGCATGACGTCGGGATTCATGCTCAGCGCCCGGGCGATCGCCACGCGCTGCTGCTGGCCGCCGGAAAGATGCGCCGGATATTTGGCGAGAACGTCGAAGCCCAGGCCGACTTTCGCCAGGTTGGCCTTCGCCCGCTCGATCGCCTCGGGCTTGCGCACGCCGAGGACGCTGATCGGCGCCTCGATGACATTGGAGAGAACCGACATGTGCGACCAGAGGCAGAAATTCTGGAACACCATGGCGAGCTTGCTGCGCATCCGCTGCAATTGCGCCCGATCGCTCGCCCTGAGCATGCCGTCGCGGTCCTTGACCGTCGCCAGCACCTCGCCGTCGACCGCCACCCGGCCGGCGCTGGGGCGTTCGAGGAAATTGATGCAGCGCAGGAGGGTGCTCTTGCCCGATCCGCTGGCGCCGATGATGCTGATCACGTCGCCTGCCGCGGCCTCGATCGAGACGCCCTTCAGGACCTCCTGGCCGCTGTAGGATTTATGAATGCCGCTGACGGCGAGCTTCAGCATGCCATTCCCTTGTTCCGGCCGCTCGGCCCTGTTTCGTCCCGAGGGCTTGCGGCGAAGCGCAGGCCCTCGGCCGGATGCCTATTTGTTCGCCATCTACAGGCATGACGGATTTTTGCTCAAATGATGATTCCTCATCCGACAGATGACGGAATTTCATCTTTTGACCCCTGCGACCGGCCGGCACGACGGCGCGGCCGTTCCGGTCAGGAAGCCGGGCCGCGCGGGTGGTGCAGGTCGGGGATCGAGGCCCATGCGTCATCCCGGCCGAAGGCGGCGAGCAGCCAGCGCAGGAACTGGCGCGCGCTGGCCCGGCCGAGGCCGGCATGGCTGCACAGGACGTGCCAGCCGCCGAAGGCGTCGATGGAAAAGGCGAAGGGACGCAGGAGCAGACCCTTGCGGATGTCGGTGGACGACAGGGTGTCGCTGACGAGCGCGACGCCGGCGCCGTCAATGGCGAGGTCGATCGCCATGCCGAGGTCGCTGCAATAGAGGTGGCGCGCCTTCTGGCCGACATCGGCCGAGCCTGCTTCCGACAGCCAGCGCCTCCATTCCGAGCCGTCGTCCCAATGCAGGAGAATGCTATGCGCGAGATCGGCGGGCGTGGCGATCGTCCGCCCGATGCTCTGGAACAGCGTCGGGCTGCAGACGGGGGTTATCTCGACATGGGCGAGCAGCGCCGACCAGCGGTCCGCCCATCCGCCCGGGCCGAAAGCGATGGCGATATCGGCGTCGCCGAGTTCGGCTGCCCGCTGGTTCTCGACCAGACGGATATGGCATTCGACGGTCGGGTGATCCCGGCAGAAATCCTTCAGATGCTTGGCCAGCCATGCGCTGGCGAACATCGGCGGGCAGGCGATGTCGAGCCGTCCGCCGACCTGATCGGCTTCCGACAGGCGGATCGCCGCCGCCAGGATCTCCTGCAGCGCGGCGGCGACGGTCTTGGCGAAGGCGCGCCCGGCTTCCGTCAGCACCACGCCGCGGCCGGCCTTGCCGAAAAGGTCGTAGCCGAGCGCCTCCTCCAGCCGGCGCAGCTGGTGGCTGACGGCGCTGTCCGTCAGGTTGAGCTCCGCCGCGGCCTTGGAGAGGCTCTGATGCCGCGCGGCCGCCTCGAACGTCCTCAGCGTCGGCAGGGGCAGATTGCGTAGATCGGCCATGATCGCCCCTGGATTGGCGGTCCCACCCGCAAGAGCCTCATTCGTATAACGGGAGACGCACTATCGGGTCCATCCCCGGCAGGGTCCAGACCGCCCTTCACCCGCGCGGCGTCAGATGGATGCCGGCGAGGGTGCAGCGGACCGAGCCGCCCGCCCGCTCGATGGTGGGTATGTCGAGAGCGAGGAGCATGGCGCTGTCTTCGATCGCGGCGATCTGCTCGCGCTCGAGCGCGGCGAGGGCGGTCGTCGACAGCGCGAGGATGCGCCCCTGCCGGCCCTGCAGCTCCAGCGCGTTGCCGGCGAAGCGCGCGATCTGGTCGGTGGTGAGGGCGACGACGCGGCGGCCCGAGCGCTCCAGCCTGGCGACGATCTCCTGGCGCCGCGTCGCGTCGGTCAGCATGTCCAGGCCGATCAGGGCGAAATCGGTGGCGACGCACATCAGGACATTGGTGTGGTAGACGGCAATGCCGTCCGCGTCGCGGGCGTCGAACACCATCGGCTCGAAATTGAAATGCGTCGAGAAGCGTTCGAGCGCGATCGGGTCGGTGCGGTCGGAGCGCACGGCATAGGCGACCCGGTCGATATGGTCGAGGACCATGGCGCCGGTGCCTTCGAGGAAGAGGCCGTCGGGTTCGAGGCCGGAATAGTCGATCACGTCCTGCACCCGGTAGCGGGCCTTCAGCATGTCGATGACGTCGCCGCGCCGTTCGCGCCGGCGGCTGGGAGCCTTCATCGGATAGAGCGCCACATGGCCGCCGGCATGGGTCGAGAACCAGTTGTTGGGGAAGACGGAATCGGGCGTCTGCTCCCCGGTATCCTCGAACAGATGCACGGCGACGCCGTGGCGCTCCAGCGTCTCGGCCGCCCGGGTGATCTCGTCATAGGCCCGCCGCGCCAGATCCTCGCTTGGTTCCTGGCCGGTCTGGAAGCGGTTGTCGGCCGCGGTCTCGGTGTTCACGGTGAAATGGTGCGGCCGCACCATCACGACGGCGGCCGGCGCCTGGATCGAATAGGTCGAACTCTTCGGCATCATCGCGTCGCCGCCTTCGCGCGCTGCAGCATGCCGAACAGATCGCGCGGATCGTCGGGATCGGCGATCATGTCGAGAGTCTCGTAGAAATCCGTGCCGGCAAGCCGCTCGCGCACATAGCGCAGGGCGGAGAAGTCCTCGACGGCGAAGCCGACGCTGTCGAACAGGGTGATCTGCCGGGGATCGCGGCGCCCCGGCGCCGCGCCGGTGACGACCTGCCAGAGCTCGGTCACCGGAAAGTCCGGCGCCATCTGCTGGATCTCGCCCTCGATGCGGGTCTGCGGCGGATATTCGACGAAGACGTCGGAGCGGCGCAGGACGTCGCGGTGCAGCTCGGTCTTGCCCGGGCAGTCGCCCCCGATCGCGTTGATGTGGACGCCGGGGCCGACCATGTTGTCGGTGAGGATGGTCGCGAACTGCTTGTCGGCCGTGCAGGTGGTGATGATGCCGGCCCCTTCGATGGCGTCCTGGGCCGAGGCGCAGGCGAACGTCCGCAGGCCGGAGCCGGCGAGGTTGCGCATGGTCTTGCGCGTCGCATCCGGATCGACGTCGTAGAGGCGGACGGTGTCGATGCCGCATACCGCCTTCATCGCCAGCGCCTGGAATTCGGCCTGGGCGCCGTTGCCGATCATCGCCATGATGCGCGTGCCCCTCGGCGCGAGGTGCCGCGCGGCCATCGCCGAGGTCGCCGCCGTCCTGAGCGCGGTCAATATCGTCATCTCCGACAGCAGGACGGGATAGCCGGTCGCCACCTCGGCGAGCAGGCCGAAGGCGGTGACGGTCTGCAGCCCCGCCGCGATGTTGCGCGGATGGCCGTTGACATATTTGAAGCCGTAGATGGTGCCGTCGGAAGTCGGCATCAGTTCGATGACGCCGGTGCGCGAATGGCTGGCCACGCGCGGGGTCTTGTCGAAGCTCTCCCACCGCCGGAAGTCGGCCTCGACGGCATCGGTGAGTTCCGCCAGCACGGTTTCGACGCCGAGATGATGGACGAGGCGCATCATGTTCCCGACGCTGACGAAGGGCACCATGGCCCTGGCGGACGGAAGCGGTGAAAGCATCGGCTGGTTCCTGCACGGAGCGGAGATGCAGGAGGCTAGCGGTCGCGGACGTTGGTCGAAATCGCAAACCTGTGTTATTTCCGGCAGATGATCGAGCAATATGATCAGCGGGATTGTACGATATGCTCAGAGCTGTAACCGGGGGCACGGCCATCGCCAAATACACGCCCGACGATCTGGACCGCCGCATCATCGCCCAGCTGCGCACCGACGGCCGCGCTTCCCTGTCCAAGCTCTCGGCGGCGCTCGGCATCGCGCGCGGAACGGCGCAGAACCGACTCGATCGCCTGATGGAGACCGGCACGCTTCTCGGCTTCACGGCGCGCGTGAGGGAGGATTACGACGTCGATACCGTCCGCGCCGTGATGATGGTCGAGGTCGTCGGCAAATCGACGACGCAGGTCATCCGCAAGCTGCGGGGCATCCCCGAAATCCACACCCTGCACACCACCAACGGCAATTGGGACCTCGTCGCCGATATCCGCGCGGCGAACCTGTCCGAATTCGACCGGGTCCTGCGCGAGGTCCGCATGATCGACGGGGTGGCGAACAGCGAGACCAGCCTTCTGCTCAGCAGCGTCTGAGCCGGCCGGCCGCTCTCGCCGTCGCGTCCTGTCTGTCGATGTCGGACATTTGCCGTCCCTCCCAAGACGCCTCGCGCGATCCGGCCATGGCTGTCGCCGCGTTCGTCGAAAGGTTCAGCATGGCGGCGTGCCGGAGCCGGCAGCCTCGGTGCGGCGACGCTTTCGCAGCGAGCCTCACGAGATCACCGCAGGCAATTGCGGCAACCCGCCAACTCAATCATGCGGAGGTTGCCTGCGGTGATACCGCATATAGGACGGCAATGGACGCCAAGTACGCTGCAGTATTTTTGACCACATATTCAAATTATCAAGGGGCAAGCCGAGAGGAACATCGGGGAGCATGATTTGCCTCCGGCGTATCTCGACCAATGAGGAAGTCACGATGTGGACCAGATAGGCTTTTTCTTGGGTCGAGAAGCTCCGATAGGCGTCCCTCATCTGTCGGGGAGAGGTATCGTGAAAAAGCGCCCGGACCAGCTCGATGACGATCTCGCGATAATGCCGATTGGGTGGTGACCTGCCCCGCTCGGCCGCGGAGCGAAAATTCAAGATCTCCGCCACTGCTTCAAGCATTTCGAGAATGTCTTCCGGTAGAATCCACTGCAGTCCTTCATCTCCGTCAACAGAGAGGACATTGGTCTGCCGTTTGATTCTTAGAAGGTCTTCTTCCATTTGTTTGCCGTGGCGAACGTTGAAATAAGCTTGGTATTGGAGGTCGTCTCACCTTCGAAAGGATTATTATCCAAAAGAAATTTTCTATATATTCCACCATAAATTTGCATATCAAAAGTATATTTAATATATTAATTTAATGAAAAATTCAACTTTTGAAAAATATGTAGTATATATATTAAGAATATTAGCCTCGTTCGTCGAATGATCTGAACTTAAATCGACAAAAAGCCAAATAAGGACGACGACGAAAATTAAAACAAAGACGATAACGGCCGTCATGAGTTTGGCTAATTCAGATTCGTTCAGCCGCACTGAGAATATCTCTTTGGATGCAATCTGTAGTTGCTGCAATTGATAATTGCACGAAAAATCATGTCAAATAGAAATTGTAAAGTTTCCAAATTTAAAGTCCCTTGCCCCGCCTGGGTGCAGAAATGCGAACGATAAAGCGGCGTGTTGCGGCGACAATGCATTGATTCACCCTGCAGCCGCATTTCGTATCTTCGATGCCGCGTCTCCCTGAACATCTGTCACGGAACTGCCGATCGAGGCTTTAAGTATCCCTCTACGAGCAAGCCGGTACAAAGGAAGCAGCCGTGATTATATTGTCACCGAGGCCATCTTCCGGAACTGAGAGAGGTCGGATAACTAAAATCCGCCGCAATATGATCGAGCGGGACTGCGTTGCCCCAGCGAGCCGGCGGATGCCACGCGGGCGGGAACAAGCGCACGGTCGATGTGCACGAGATCGTCCACGGGCTGATATATATATTCTGGGCACGGGGCGGCGTTGCCGAAAGGCCTGCCGTTGCGCAGGACGGCCGACCGCTATTTCATGCGCCGGGATCATGGCCGCACGCCAGGCAGGCCGCATGATGCCCTCGAGGTCCGATGTCCGCCGATGCATCGAACCCAGCACGTTGGGATGGCATGCGGGTAGTCGAGGGGAGGCCCTGTCTGGTCGGATGCGGCGGCTTCGCCATCGCTCCCGGGAGAACGATCTGCCGCTCTGCTTTGAACTCATCCGGGGCGGATGCAGGCCGCGCGGAGGCCGCGGTGGAGATCGAGCCTTTCATCGCGGAACGCCGACGGCTCACTGGCATATTCTGGACGATGAGGCGAACAGCGATGTGCGCGGCGGCCGGAACGAAGCGGCCGGACATGGATGCATCCGGTTCCCAGCCCGATCTCTGTCTGGCGGCTACGCCCCCGCAACGCCGGCGGAGGCGGGCCGGGCCAGGTCGCCGGCCGCATCGCCGCCGGCGGGCAAGGTATCATTACCGCTTTCGTAGCGTGCGAGAAGATCGCCGAGGGCCGGAATATCGGCGATCCCGGCCATGTCGATCCGACCGACGATCCGGCCTCCCGACAGGACGACGACCTCGTCCGCCGCGTCGAATATCTCCTGTACCTCGGTGCAGAACACGACGACCGCCCGGCCCGAGGCGGCGAAATCCCTCAGCAGATCGTAGATGTCGGCCTTGCTGGAGATGTCGACGCCGCGAGTCGGCTCCTCGATGACTATGATGTCGGTGTTCTGCTCCATGGCGGCGCCGAGCACGACCTTCTGCTGGTTGCCGCCGCTCAGCGAGGTGATCGGCAGCCGCGTTCCGCCGGTCTTGACGCGGTAGCGGGCGACGCTACGCCGGGCCAGGGCCTCGATCCTGCCGGTATCGAGCAGAGGTGCCCATCCGTGGAGGGCCTTTCCGCCCAGCCGCGCCGCGAAATTCTCGCCGACGCTCATATTGTGGAAGACGGTATGCCGCCGGCTCGCCGCCAGATAGGAGACCGATGCGCGGTGGCGCAGGACGGCCCCGTCGGCCGCCTGCATCGGGCGGAAGGCGCCGATCGCCTGCGCCAGTTCGCGCGCGCCGGAGCCCTCCACCCCGGAAAGGGCGATGATCCGGCCCGGCATCAGGTCGAGCGAGACGTCCCCGAAGGCGCCGAGCCGGTCGGCGCAGCGCTCGAGCCGCAGCACGGGCGTGGAGGATTGCACCGCCCGGTCCGGGCGGCCGGGCCGGCTCGCGGCGTCCATCTCGCGGGCATGGGTGGCCGTCAGCTGCGCGGCGATCGACGTCTCGCTGACCTCGGCGCCCCTGAGCTCGCCGCTGATGCGTCCGTCGCGCAGGACGAGCACGCGCTGGCAGCTGCGGGCGAAATCGTTGAGCCGGTGCGTGATCAGCAGGACGATCCGGCCGTCGCGCGCCAGCTCGCCCATCGTGCTGAACAATGCCTCGGATTCCTGTTCGGTCAGGGCCGAATTGGGCTCGTCGAACAGATAGACGTCGGCGTCGCTCAGCATCGCGCGGGCGATCTCGACGCGCTGCTGCACGGCGAGCGAGAGATCGGCGAGCTCATAATGCGCGAAGGAGGCGATGCCGAGCCGTTCGAGCACGGCATTCGCCGCGCTCCTGTCCGGCGCGACGCGGCCGAACCAGCGTCCTTCCCGGCCGACGGCGAGATTCTGCTCGACTGTCATGTTGGGCCAGACATGGGGCTCCTGGTGCACCACGGCGACGCGGCGCCACACCTCTTGCACCGGCCCGTCCGGGCGGGTCAGCACGATCTCGCCGCTGTCGGCCTTCTCCTCGCCGGCGAGCATCCGCATGAGCGTGCTCTTGCCGGCGCCGTTCGGGCCGGCGATGCCGATGATCTCGCCGGAGGTGATGTCGAGATCGAGCCCGTCGAGCGCCCGGGTGGCGCCGTAGCGCTTGGTGATGCCCTTGCCGGTCAGGCGGATCATGCCGCCGCTCCCGCGCCGGCGCGGGCCGAGCGCTGCCCGGCGCTGCGGATCAGCCTCTGCGACACGAGGTCGAGCCACACGGCGCCGATCGTCACCAGGCCGATGAACAACAACTGGACGAAGGAGCCTACGCCCAGCAGCGCGAGGCCGTTGTTGAGGAGCGCCAGCAGGATCACGCCCAGAAGCGTGCCGACGATCGTGCCGCGGCCGCCGTTCAGGCTGGCGCCGCCGATGACGACGGCCGCGATCACCTGGAACGACAGCGAGCTCGACTGGGTCGGGCCGACCGAGCCGACATAGGAGAAGTCGATGATGCCGGCGAGGCCCGCCATCAGGCCGCTGAGCAGGAAGACGAGATATTTGTATTTGCGCAGCGGCAGGCGGGCGACACGCGCCGCTTCGGCATTGCCGCCCATCGCCACCAGGCGGAAGCCGAAGACGGTCCAGTGGCGAAGGATCCAGAACAGAGCGAACGCCGCCAGCAGCCAGAGCGTCTCGACCGGGATGTCGTAGGGCATCAGCGCACCCCCGAGGCCGTGGAAGAACGTCAGTTCCCAGGCCGGCGGCAGCGGATCGTTATAGGCGGGCGTGAAGGTGGTGGCATTGCTGATCATCAGCGACAGGCCGTCGGCGACGTTGAGCATGCCGAGCGTGGTGATGAAGGAGGGCAGGCCGGCCTTCACCGTCAGGAAGCCGTTCACGAGGCCGGTCAGCAGCGCGACGCCGAGCCCGGCCGCCAAGGCGACGAGCAGCGGCGCGGTGAAGGGCAGGCTGCCGCCGCCGAGCCAGAGCGTGGCCGCCACCGTGCCGGCGAGCCCGTAGACCGCGCCGACGGACAGATCGATCTCGCCGAGCAGGATCACCAGCATCTGCGCGAAAGCGACCATGCCGAGCGCGACCATGGAGCGGACCAGCGTCAGCAGGTTCTCCAGGCTGAGAAAGGCCGAGCGCTGCGACTGGACGATGCAGGCGATCAGCACGATGGCGAGGGCAAGCCCCAGCGCTCTGAGGCTGTTCAGGACTTTTTGCGTGCCCAGGAGGGCGGAAAGGGTCTGCGGCATGACGGCTCCGGGCAACGATGGCAGAGAGCGTAGAAGAGCGGCGCGGAGATCCTGCGATCTCCGCGCCGGCGATCGGACGAGGACCCAGCCTCGCTCAGTGCGCGGCCTTCAGGCGCTGGCGGCCGGCGTCGACGCTCAGCTCGCCCTCGCCGCCTGCCTGCGTGATGACGATCGGACGAAGATATTGCAGCGGATCGGCCGGCGTCTCGCCGGTGGCGAGGTATTTCGCGCATTGCTCCACCGGCGCCTGCGCCTGGTTGTCGAAGCCCTGGTCGATGGTCACCAGGGTGGTGCCGTCGCCGATGGCGTCGAGGATCGCCCCGCTGACGTTGAAGCCGGAGGTGAACACCTTGCCGTTGAGCTTCAGGTTGCGGATGACGTTGCCGACGCCCTCGACCCCCTGGTCGGTGTGGAAGAACAGCGTGACTTCCGGATGGGCGGTCAGGAACGGGGTGACCGAATTCAGCACTTCCTGGGTGGTGAAGTTCTTGCCGGTGGGAATGCCGCTCTTGACGTCGTTGAAGAACTTGGCGTCCGGGAAGACCGATTTGTAGCCGGCCTCGAAGCCCTGCATGCGCGCCTGCGCCCAGGGCTGGTCGGGAGCGCCGCTCCCCATGGCGATCTCATTGACCGCGATGCCCTTCGCCTTGATCAGCTTGGCGGTCGCCTCGCCGTTGATGGTGCCGGCCTGGACCTCGTTGAGCGCATAGAAGGCGAAGCGCTTGGCCTTCGGCGCGTCGATGTTGAGCGTGAAGACGGGAATGCCGGCATCGGCATATTTGTTGATGATGCCGGTGAACTGGTTCGGCAGCGGCGGCTGCAGCGCCAGGCAGTCGACCTGGCCGGAATTCAGCAGCGTCTCGAGTTCGGCGAGCTGCTTGGTGGTGTCGGGGTTGACCGGGCCGACCATGCGGCAATCGGCCGGAAGCTCCTTGTTGGCGGCCTCGCAGCCCTTCTTCGTCCCGATGCGCATCTCGGCGCCCTGGATCGGGATGCCCGTGCCTTCGATGCCGACGACGATGTTCGCCTTCTCCCCGGCCTCGATCTTCTTGACGATCCGCGGCGCCAGCTTGAACGCCCCCCACGGCATCTGGTGCGTCTTGGCGGCGTCGGGGACGGTCTTTTCGGCGGCATGGGCCGCCATGCCTGCGCCGGAGGCGCTGGAGAGCAGGGCGAGGCCGGCCATAGCGAGCATGGGCGTTCGAACGATGGACATGGAAAGCTCCGTTCTCATCTGGATTTTGTTCTGCTATACAGAACGATGTTTTGTACTCTAGAACTGTATCGGAGCAAGCCGTGTTGTCAATATGAAGTGCCGCCCATTTTGTGGGCGCGGCGCGGCCGTCGGGCCATGTCGAAGGCAGCCGGCAGCCGGCAGCCGGCAGCCGGCAGCCGCCGCTGCCGCGTTTCCTCGCGACAGCGGCGGTTTCGCAGATGCCTTCGGCCTTGCGGGCCGGTCAGGGGAGGGGAGGCAGGGCGGAATGCGCCGGCCCGCCCAGCAATTGGCTGATGCGGTCGGCATAGGCGCGCACGGCGGAGCCGAGCTGGTGCAGGTCTTCCTCGCTGCGTCCGAGCTTCATGCAGGTGACGCTGATTGCCGCGACCGCGTCCCCCGTCCGGTCGTAGACGGCCGCACCGACGCAGACGACGCCGATATTGTCTTCCTCATTGTCGAAGGCGTAGCCGCGGGCCGATATCGCCCGGAGATCGGCGATCAGCGCGGCCTGCGAGGTCAGCGTGTGCTCGGTGCGGCGCGGCATGCCGAGACGGGTGAGGATCGCCATCACCTGCTCGCTCGGCAGGCGCGCCAGCAGCGATTTGCCGACCGAGGAGCAGTGCGGCAGCTCGCGTCGGCCGAGCGAGGCCGTCATCCGGAACGGTCCGGGCGCGTCGACGCGCCCGATCGCCACGGCATAGCCGTCGTCGAGCACCGCCAGGCGCGAGGTCAGCTGCGTCGCGTCGGTCAATTGCTGCAGGATCGGCGTGGCGATCTGGGTGATGCCCATTTCGGCCACGGCGCGATCGCCGAGATGCACCAAAGCGAGGCCGAGCCGGTAGAGGCGTGCCCCGCCGATGCGCGTATCCGCGACGAAGCCGCGCGCCACCATGGTCTGCAGCAAAGTGAAGGCGGTCGAGCGCGAGACGCCGATGGCTTCGGCGATCTCCCCGACGCTCATGCCCTTGCCGCTGCCGGCGCCGAGTGCCTGCAGCACGTCCAGCGCGCGGCCGACGCTGCGCAGCGGATATTTGTCGTCTGAAGTCTCGTTGGATTCCGACACGCGGTGCCTCCCTCTTCGCCATGCATTTTGGGCTTCCGCGCAGGCGTCGAACTCCCGCTCCGATGGCGAGAGGTCGGTTGACAATCCCCGCAGGCTGCCCTAACGATTTGTACAACAGAATGCCGTTTCGTATAGCGGAACAATAACACAGATCCAGGCGCGAGCAATGGCCGACATGAAGAAATTGAGATCCCAGGCTTGGTTCGGCGGCACCAGCAAGGATGCCTTCATGCATCGCAGCTGGATGAAGAACCAGGGCATGCCGGCCGACGCCTTCGACGGCCGGCCGGTGATCGGCATCTGCAACACCTGGTCGGAGCTGACGCCCTGTAACGCGCATCTGCGCGATCTCGCCGAACGCGTGAAGCGCGGCGTCTACGAGGCCGGCGGGCTGCCGCTCGAATTTCCGGTGATGTCGCTCGGCGAATCCAACATGCGCCCGACGGCGATGCTCTATCGCAACCTCGCCTCGATGGATGTGGAGGAATCGATCCGCGCCAATCCGCTCGACGGCGTCGTGCTCCTGGTCGGCTGCGACAAGACCACGCCGGCCCTCGTCATGGGCGCCGCGTCCTGCGACCTGCCGACGATCGTGCTCTCCGGCGGCCCCATGCTGAACGGCAATTATCGCGGCGAGAGCATCGGCTCCGGCACCGTCGTCTGGCGCTACAATGAAGAAGTGAAGGCCGGGCGCATGAGCGTCGATGAGTTCATGGCCGCCGAGGCCGGCATGAGCCGTTCCGCCGGCAGCTGCATGACCATGGGCACCGCCTCGACCATGGCCAGCATGGCCGAAGCCCTCGGCATCGCGCTGCCCCAGAACGCCGCCATTCCCGCCGTCGACGCCCGCCGCCACGCGCTGTCGCAGCTGACCGGCCGGCGCATCGTCGAGATGGTGCAGGAGGACCTGACCCTCTCGAAGATCCTGACGCCGCAGGCCTTCCAGAACGCCATCCGCGTCAACGGCGCGATCGGCGGCTCGACCAACGCCGTGCTCCACCTCATCGCCATCGCCCGCCGCGTTGGCCTCGATCTCGGCCTCGACGATTGGGACCGCTTCGGGCGCGACGTGCCGACGATCGTCGACCTGCAGCCCTCGGGCCGCTTCCTGATGGAGGAGTTCTACTATGCGGGCGGCCTGCCGGCCGTCATGCGCGCGCTCGGCGAGCACGGCCTGCTCAACCGGGACGCGCCGACCGTCACGGGCCGGTCGGCCTGGGAGAATGTCGCTGACGCGCCGAACTACAATCGCGATGTCATCCGCGATTTCGACAATGCGCTGGCGGAGCAGGGCGGCATCGCCGTCCTGCGCGGCAATCTCGCGCCGCAGGGCGCCGTGCTGAAGCCGTCGGCCGCCACGCCGGCGCTGATGACGCATCGCGGCCGCGCCGTCGTCTTCGAGACCATCGAGGACTACAAGCGCCGCATCGTCGATCCCGATCTCGATATCGACGCGGACTGCGTGATGGTGCTCAAGAATTGCGGCCCGCGCGGCTATCCCGGCATGGCCGAGGTCGGCAATATGGGCCTGCCGCCGAAGCTTCTCGCCCAGGGCGTCTCCGACATGGTGCGCATTTCGGACGCGCGCATGTCCGGCACCGCCTACGGCACCGTGGTGCTGCATGTCGCGCCCGAGGCCGCCGCCGGCGGGCCGCTCGCCCTGGTGCGGGAAGGCGACATCGTCGAGCTCGACGTGCCGGGCCGCCGCCTCCATCTCGAGGTGTCGGACGAGGAGCTGGCGCGCCGGCGTGCCGGCTGGCAGCCGCCGGTGCCGCCCGCCTCCGGCTATCAGAGCCTCTACGTCCAGAATGTCCTGCAAGCCGACGAAGGCGCCGATTTCGGCTTCCTCGCCGGTCCTCGCGGCGCTGGCATCCCCCGCAATTCCCATTGAGCGCGTCGCGCCCCGCGCACGCCGTTTCCCTTCACAGGTCTGGAGTTACCATGCGTCTCGTGCAGTTCAAGAGCCGTTCGGGCGAGCGGAAGGTCGGCATTCCCGACGAGAGCGGCGCCCTGGTGGTGCCGCTCGCCGGTCCGGCCACCGTCTACGATCTCGCCACCCGCGCCATCGAACGCGGCGAGAGCCTCGCCGAAGCCGTCCGCGCGGCGCCGCAGGAGGCGCCGGAAAGCTATGACGGGATCGTCGCCGAGGGCCGCCTGCTCGCCCCGCTCGATCATCCCGAGCCGGCGCGCTTCTGGATCACCGGCACCGGCCTGACCCATATCGGCAGCGCCGATGCGCGCGACAAGATGCATGAGATCGCCCACGGCGCCGACGCCGACATGACCGATTCCATGAAGATCTTCCGCATGGGCCTGGAGGGCGGCAAGCCGGCCGAGGGCGAGGTCGGCGTGCAGCCCGAATGGTTCTTCAAGGGTCTCGGCACCTGCGTCGTGCCGCCCGAGGCCGACCTGCCGATGCCGGCCTTCGCCCTTGCCGGCGGCGAGGAGGCCGAGATCGTCGGCCTTTATCTGATCGGTCCCGACGGCAACCCGTGGCGGCTCGGCTTCGCGCTCGGCAACGAGTTCTCCGACCAGGTCACCGAAGCGCTCAACTATCTCTATCTCGCCCATTCGAAGCTGCGCGATTGCTCGATCGGGCCGGAACTGCTGGTCGGCGACCTGCCCGACGACACCCGGGGCGCGATCCGCGTCGTCCGTGACGGCCGGATGCTGTGGGAAGGCGAATTCCTCAGCGGCGAACGCAATATGTCGCATTCCGTCCGCAACCTCGAACATTACCATTTCCGCTATGACATGTTCCGCCGGCCCGGCGACCTGCATGCCTATTTCTTCGGTGCGCCGCTCCTGAGCTGCGCCAACGGGATCGAGACGCAAGCGGGCGATCGCTTCGAGATCGACGTCCCCGCTTTCGGCAGGCCGCTGCGCAACCGCATGGTCGCCGCCCCGGCGCCGGACTTCGTCGTGCGTTCGCTCTAAGACCGAGGGGCGTCGGTCTCCAGTCCGGACCTTCGCTCCGCCGCGCCTTCCCCTGCATTCTGGAACCGAACCATGGGCCTTCGCTTCGCCGTCGATACGGGCGGCACATTCACCGACCTGATGGTCGCCACCGACGATGGCGTGCTCAGCATGCACAAGGCGTCGACGACCCCCTCCGACCCGGTCGCCGGCGTCATCGACAGCCTGCGCATCGCGGCCGAGGCGGCCGGCGAGGACCTGAAGGCCTATCTCGGCCGCGGCGAGATCCTCGTCCACGGCACGACGCATGCGATCAACGCCATCGTCACCGGCTCGACGGCGCGCACCGCCTTCCTGACCACGCAGGGCCATCCCGATACGCTCGTCTTCCGCGAGGGCGGGCGCATCGAGCCCTTCAACTTCACCGTGCCCTATACCGAACCTTATGTTCCGCGCGCGCTCACCTATGAGGTGCCGGAGCGCATCACCGTCAGCGGCGCCGTCCGCACGCCCCTGGACGAGGCTGCGGTCATCGCCATCCTCGACCGGATCGAGGCCGCGGGTGTCGAGGCGATCGGCGTGTCGTTCCTGTGGTCGGTGGTCAATCCCGCGCATGAGCTCGCGGTCGGCGCGCTCATCGAAAAGCGCCTGCCCGGCCTTCCCTACACGCTGTCGCACCGGATCAACCCGTCGATCCGCGAATATCGCCGGGCCTCCTCGACCTGCATCGACGCGTCGCTCAAGCCGGTCATGGGCGCCTATATGCATGGGCTGGAGCGGCGCCTGCGCGAGGCCGGCTTCCATGGCCGCGTGCTGGTCGTGACCTCGCAGGGCGGTGTGATGGATGCCTCGCGCGTCGCCGAGGCGCCGGTCCATCTGATCAATTCCGGGCCCAGCATGGCGCCGGTGGCGGCCAAGGCCTATGGCGCGGCGGATCCGGCCGAGACGCTGATCGTCGGCGATACCGGCGGCACCACCTTCGACGTCTCGCTGGTGCGGCGCGGCCGCATTCCGCGGAGCCGCGAGACCTGGCTCGGCCAGCCCTTCCGCAGCCACATGACGGGCATGCCCTCCGTCGACGTGAAGAGCATCGGCGCCGGCGGCGGCTCCATCGCCTGGGTCGATGCCGGCGGCCTGCTGCATGTCGGCCCCAAGAGCGCGGGCGCCGTGCCCGGCCCGGTCTGCTACGGCCGCGGCGGCAGGCGGCCGACCCTGACCGACGCCGCCGTCGCGCTCGGCTTCATCGATGCGCAATTCTTCCTCGGCGGCAAGATGGCGCTGGACAAGGCCGGCGCGCTCGACGCCATCCGCACCGACGTCGCCGCGCCGCTCGGCAAGACCGTCGAGGCAGCCGCCGAAGCGATCGTGGCGCTCGCGACCGAGCACATGGTGCAGGCGATCATGGACATCACCGTGAACCAGGGCATCGACCCGACCCGCGCGACCTTCGTCGCCGGCGGCGGCGCGGCCGGCCTCAACTGCGTCGCCATCGCGCGGCGCCTCGGCTGCAGGCGGGTGCTGGTCACCGAAGCCGGTGCGGCGTTGTCGGCCTCAGGCGCGCTGATCTCCGATCTCACCTCGCATCAGCAGGCGATGTTCCATTCGCGCAGCGATGCCTTCGACATCGACGGCGTCAATGGCGTGCTCGCCGGCCTGAAGGCGTCCTGCGACGCGTTCGCCGCCGGTCCCGGCGCCGGCGCGAAGGCGGTCGAGATCGACTGGTCGACCGAGGCGCGCTACATGGACCAGGCCTGGGAGATCGAGGTTCCGCTGCGGGTGCCGGCCTTTGCCGGCGACGGCGACGTGCGGGCGCTGGTCGCCGATTTCCACCAGATGCACCAGGACATCTTCGCCGTCAGCGACGAGGGCGCCGACATCGAGACGGTGAGCTGGAACGCGGAGGTGCGCTGCCGCATCGGCTCGGGCACGCCGGGGCGCCTCGCCGCCGACGGCCGTCCCGCCAGGCTGATGTCCCGTCCCGTGCATTTCCTCGGCGCCGGCTGGATCGACGCCGATGTCTGGCGGCTGGAATCGATCCCCGAAGGCCAGGTCATCACCGAGCCGGCGATCGTCGAATCCGATTTCACCTCGATCGTCATCGATCCCGGCGCGAAGGCCTGGCGCGATGCGTCCGGCAACCTCGTCATCGAAGTTTGAGCGGAGAGACCCATGTCCGACGTCAAAACCATGGACGGCTCGACCCTCGCCGTGCTGACCGCCCGTTTCGAAGGCATCGCCCGCAAGATGGCGAACACGCTGCACCGGACCGGGCGCTCCGGCATCCTCACCATCGCGCGCGACTTTTCCTGCGTGGTGCTGACCGCGAAGCACGAATTGCTCGCCACCGCCGAAAGCCTGCCGAACCATGTCCTGCGCGGGCCCGACATCATGTCGCGCACCATGACGGACAATCACCCCGTGCTGAAGCGCGGCGACGCCTTCCTGCACAATTCGCCCTATCACGGCTGCACCCATCCGGCCGACCATTCGATCCTGATCCCCATCATCGACGAGGAGGGCGTGCATCGCTTCACCGTGCTCGCCAAGGCGCACCAGGCCGATTGCGGCAATTCGCTGCCGACGACCTATATGGGCGCCGCCGTCGACGTCTATAACGAGGGCGCGCTGATCTTTCCGGCCGTCAAGGTCCAGGACGATTACCAGCATGTGATGGACGTCATCCGCATGTGCCGCATGCGCATCCGCGTGCCCGACCAATGGTGGGGCGACTACCTGGCGACGCTGGGCGCCGCCCGCGTCGGCGAGCGCGAGATCCTGGCGCTCGGCACCGAGATCGGCTGGGACCGGCTGGAAGACTATTCCCGCCAATGGTTCGACTACAGCGAGAAGCGCATGATCGAGGTGATCCGCGCGCTGCCCCGCGGCCGGGTGACCCGCACCAGCACGCATGACGCCTTTCCCGGCACGCCGGCCGAAGGCGTGACGATCAAGGCGACGGTCGAGGTCAAGCCGGAGGAGGCGATGATCGAGGTCGACATGACCGACAATCCCGACTCGATGCCGAACGGCCTCAACCTCTCCGAGGCCTGCTCGCTGTCGGCGCCGATGATCGGCATCTTCAATTCGATCGATCATACCGTGCCGAAGAACGAGGGCAGCTTCCGCCGCATCAGGATCCATCTGCGCGAGGGCTGCGTCGTCGGCCGGCCGCGCCATCCGACGTCCTGCTCGGTGGCGACCACCAACATCGCCGACCGCGTCGCCAATCCCGTCCAGGCCGCCATGGCCGAACTCGCCGACGGGCTCGGACAGGCCGAGACCGGCGCGCTGATCCCGCCCTCCTGCGGCGTGGTCTCCGGCGTGCATGACGGCAAGCCCTTCGTGAACGAGGTCTATCTCGGCTGCACCGGCGGTGCCGGCACGCCGTGGACGGATGGCTGGCTGACCATCCTGCATGTCGGCAATGCCGGCATGTGCTACCAGGATTCGATCGAGATCGACGAATTGCGGCACCCGATCTTCGTGCATGCCCGCCGGCTCATCCCGGACTCCGAAGGCGCCGGCCGCTTCCGCGGTGCGCTCGGTGCCTATTCCGAATTCGCGCCGGTCGATTGCGCCATGACGGTCGCCTATGTCAGCGATGGCAACGTCAATCCGGCGCTCGGCACGCGCGGCGGGCTGGCCGGCGCCCGTTCGGCGCAGTTCCGGCGCCTCGCCGACGGATCGCTCGAGCCTGTGCCGGCCTGCGCCGAGGTGGTGATCGGCCCCGACGAGACCATGGTGTCGATCAGCGGCGGGGGCGGGGGCTATGGCCATCCCCATGAGCGCGATCCGGCCCGCGTCGTCCATGACGTCCGCGAGGGCTGGATCAGCCGCGAGCGGGCCGAAGCGGTGTATGGCGTCGTCCTGACCGAAGACGGCCGCCTGGACGAGGAGGAGACCGCCCGGGCGCGGCGCGCCGCCGCGGTTTAGCGCGAGTCCCGTCCGGAAACCGTCCTGCCATCCCCTCGCCGCCGAACAGACGTCGCATCGATCGGCCATGCGGTGTATGGATGGATGTCGCCGGCCGCTTGCCGGCACGCCTGGGGACGGAAGCACGGTGAACGGCATATGAGGGCAAACGGGCCGGCGGATCGATGGGCAAGGGCGTTGCTGGCCTTCGTGGTCGCGATCGCGCTGCTCCTTGCCCCCCTCGGCGTCGCCGGTGCCGCGCCGTGCCCCCCTCGCGCCGGCCCCTGCGCGGTCCTGTCGGAACATCCCGCCGGCGCCGCGGCGCATCATCATGACGGGTCCCGCGACAGCGGCGGCATGGCCGATCACAAAGCCTGCTGCGGAAGCGCCTGCGGCCTGTGCTGCGCGGCCATCGCCGCGGAGAGCGCCGTGCCTGCCCGTCTCGCCACCGGCAGCCGGCGCCTGGTCTGGCACCATCGGATCGTCGAGGGCGTGGCGTTCCCGCCCGCGCTCGATCCGCCCCGTCCCATGGTCTGACGAACCGGTCTGCCGCCCCCATCGGCGGCGGACTGCCGTTTCGTGCGCGCCCTCCGAGGCGCGCGCGCCAGACCGATGCGTCGGCACCGCCGACACGGGAACGAGGACCGATCCCATGAATCGTCGCGATTTTCTCAACACCCTGATGGCCGGCGCCGCGGCGCTCGGCACATCCGCCGCGCTCCGCCCGGGCCATGCGCGCGCGCAGGCCGGCAGCAGCGTCCTGAGAGCGCTTGCCATCCGCAACCGCATCCTCGATATCGACGGCAAGGCCGCGCGCGTCTTCGGGCTGGCCCAGCCCGACGGCACGCCGGGCCTGACCCTGGAAGCCGGAACCGGCTTCGACGTCATGCTCGCCAACGATATCGACACGCCCACCCTGGTGCATTGGCACGGCCTGACGCCGCCCTGGGCGATGGACGGCGTGCCCGGCAATCCGGCCGCGCCGCTGCAGCCGGCCGAAACCCGCCGCTACACCTTCCCGATCGATGCCGGCGGCACGCATTGGATGCATGCCCACACCCTGCAGGAGCAGAACCTGCTGGCGGCTCCGCTGATCCTGCGCACCGCCGGGGACCTGCAGCGGGACGAGCAGGAGGTCGTCATCCTGCTGCACGATTTCTCCTTCACCCCGGCGGAAGAACTGCTCGCCCGGCTGAGGGGACGCGCCCCGGCCGCCGCCATGCCCATGGACCACGGCGCGATGGATCACGCGGCGATGGCGCCCGGAGCGATGGGGCATGGCGACATGATGGGCGGCATGATGAGCGGCATGGGGCCGATGGACCTCAACGACATCGATTATGACGCCTATCTCGCCAATGACCGCACGCTCGGCGACCCCGAGATCGTCAGGGTCGAGAGCGGGGGCCGCGTCCGCCTGCGCATCATCAACGGCGCGGCCGCCACCGCCTTCACCATCGCCACGGGGAGGCTTTCGGGAGAACTGGTCTCCGTCGACGGGCAGGCCGTCCGGCCGGTCGGGGGCCGGGCCTTCCCGATCGCCATGGGCCAGCGGTTGGACATCCGCCTGTCCCTGCCGAAAGGCGGCGGCGCCTATCCGATTCTCGCCTTGCGCGAGGGCGCCCGCGAGCGGACCGGCATCGTCCTGGCGACCGCCGGCGCGAGGATCGGCCGGATTCCCGCGCTCGGTCGAGGCAAAGGCCCCGTTCTCGGGCTCGATCTCGAACAGCGGCTGCGCGCGGCCGCCCCTCTCGCCGAGCGGCCGGCCGACCGCCGCTTCGCGCTGACGCTGGCCGGGGACATGGCCGGCTACAGCTGGCGCATCGAGGGCGGCGACGCACTTCGCGCCAGGCGCGGCGAGCGGATCGAGATCGCCTTCCGCAACATGTCGATGATGGCGCATCCGATGCATCTGCACGGGCACCGCTTCCAGGTGATAGGCATCGCCGGCGCCAAGCTTGCCGGCGCGGTGCGCGACACCGTCCTGGTTCCGCCGATGGCGAGCGTCACCGTCGCCTTCGACGCCGACAATGCCGGGCGGTGGCCGCTGCATTGCCACCACCTCTATCACATGGCGACCGGCATGATGGCCTATGTCGCCTATGAAGGCATCGGCTGAAGCGGCACCGCACGAACCGTCGCGCCTCTTGACGTGCATCAAGGCCCGCCGGCCGCAGGCGTGGCTCCATGCGCCGGTAGGAGGCAGGAGGGCGAAGACGATGTGGATCGGCGCGACCAGTCTCTTCAGGGCGGCGGCGGCAGGGCTGATCCTGCTCGCCGTGCTCGTTCTGAGCGTGACGTCGGCGCAGGCCTGCAGTGACGATCGCGAAGCTGACGCCATGGTCCCCGGCGGCATCGGGAGTTCGATGCTTCGTCCGGCCGGTGCCGCCGTCGCGACGGCGGCCGCGGTCGCTGCCGAGCCTGTCGGATGGCAGGACATGGACGGCGCCGGCGATCCGAAGGGATGCCGCACCGGGCATTGTCCCTGCTGCAGTTCGCACGGACCGGGCAGCGCGAGCGGCATCGTTTCTCCGCTGGCGGCAGACTTCCCCTCTCCCTGTGCTTCTTCTCCTCCACGGGCTGCATTCGATTCCCCTCGTTGTGGGTTGCCCGTATCGCCCGGTGAGCGGCCTCCGCGCCTGACTTGACCGGCGTCGCGGCGCTGCCCGATTTCGGCGGCGCCGTCATCGCGCGCTCCTCGCCGGAAAGCGCATCCGGATCAGGCCCTTCAATGAATTCACATCACAGTGCGGCACGCGCTTCGCGACACCGCACGCGACCTCAAGGAACTTCCGCTATGTCGATCATCCGTCGTTTTTCCATTCCCGCCCTTCTCCTCGCCTCGGCCGTCGCCGCCTGGCCGGCCGCCGTCGTCGCCCAGACCATGCCCTCGCCCGGCCAGTCGGACGAGGAGCACGACACCGGCCGTCCCGGCCCCTGCGCCGCCGGGCCGCTCGCCGATTCGCCCTCCGGCGGAATGCCCGGCACCATGATGGGGAAGGGGCAGGCCCGCATGATGAACGGCGACATGATGCAGATGATGTCGATGATGCGCGGCATGATGACGATGATGAGCGCCGAAAGCGGCATGATGTCGTCCCACGTCGAAGGCCGGATCGCCTCCCTGAGATCCGACCTCGGCATCACCGGCGCCCAGTCGCCGCTGTGGGACCGCTTCGCCGAGGCCCTCCGCGCGACGGCGAAATCCATGAACGGCATGTATGGCCAGATGATGCACGCCAAGGGCGCGTCGACCCTGCCGGCACGGCTTGAGGCGCAGAAGGGCATGCTCTCCGCCCACCTCGCCGCGATCGCGGCGCTGAAGGACGCGCTGGATCCGCTCTATGCCTCCTTCAGCGACGAACAGAAGAGGCGCGCCGACGGGCTGATGATCGGCCCCATGGGTATGATGTGACGGGCGGAGGCCGCCCGGCTTCGTTCCGGCGCCGGCGTGTGGGAGTGTGGATGCCATGCCTCTCGGGGCTGGCTCCCGTCCCGTATCCGGCCGGATGCCGGACCGGCGGCCGCGCTCACCCTCCGATGGGGCGCTCGGTGTTCCGGCGGCGGGCGGCACACCCGGCGCGCGGGATTTCTCTTTCTGGTGGCGGCCGATCCGCCGGAGTTCATCCATGAACATGTCCGACCATCACGAGCACGATCACAGCCATCACCACGCCGGCCCGGCGGCGGCGGCGGCTGCGAAGCCGCAGGGCGCCGCTCCGCAGCCGGGATCGCCGCAAGGCGTGATCTATACCTGCCCGATGCATCCGCAGATCCGCCAGGTCGGACCCGGCCATTGCCCGATCTGCGGCATGGCGCTGGAGCCGGCGGTCACCACGGCCGAGACCGGTCCGAGCGCCGAACTCGCCGACATGACGCGGCGGTTCTGGATCGGGCTCGCTTTGGCCCTGCCGGTCTTCGTGCTCGAGATGGGCGGCCATCTCGCCGATCTTCACGGGCTGATCGGCGCCCCTCTGTCGAACTGGATCCAGCTCGTCCTCGCGACGCCGGTGGTGCTGTGGGCGGGAGCCCCCTTCTTCGAGCGGGCCTGGGTCTCGCTCGTCAACCGCAGCCTCAACATGTTCACGCTGATCGCGATGGGGACCGGCGTCGCCTGGACCTACAGCCTCGTCGCGACGGTGGCGCCGGGCCTCTTTCCGGAGACGTTCCGCACTGCCGACGGGTCGGTGGAGATCTATTTCGAGGCGGCGGCGGTCATCACCGTGCTCGTGCTGCTCGGCCAAGTGCTGGAATTGCGGGCGCGGGAGCAGACCGGCGGCGCCATCCGCTCCTTGCTCGATCTCGCGCCCAAGACGGCGCGCCGCGTGCGAGACGACGGCTCGGACGAGGATGTCGGCCTCGATGCCGTCGGGGTCGGCGATCGCCTGCGCGTGCGTCCCGGCGAGAAGGTGCCGGTCGACGGCGAGCTGACGGAGGGCCGCAGCGCCATCGACGAATCGATGATCACCGGCGAATCGATGCCGGTCACCAAGGAGGCCGGCGCCAAGGTGATCGGCGGCACGCTCAACCGCAGCGGCAGCTTCGTCATGCGGGCCGGCAGGGTCGGGCGCGACACCATGCTGGCGCAGATCGTGCGGATGGTGGCCGAGGCCCAGCGCTCGCGGGCGCCGATCCAGCGCCTCGCCGACCAGGTGTCGGGCTGGTTCGTGCCGGTGATCATCGCCATCGCGGCCCTGGCCTTCGCGGCCTGGAGCCTGTGGGGGCCGGAGCCGCGCTTCGCCCATGGCCTCGTCGCCGCCGTCGCGGTCCTGATCATCGCCTGTCCCTGCGCGCTCGGCCTGGCGACGCCGATGTCGATCATGGTCGGCGTCGGCCGCGGCGCCCGCCTCGGCGTGCTGATCAGGAATGCCGAGGCGCTGGAGCGCTTCGAGAAGATCGACACCCTCGTCGTCGACAAGACCGGCACGCTGACCGAAGGCAGGCCCAAGGTCACCGCGCTGAAGGCAGTGGGCGGCTTCGGCGAGGACGAACTGCTGAGGCTCGCCGCCAGCGTCGAGCGGGCCAGCGAGCACCCGCTCGCCGCGGCGATCGTCGCGGCCGCCGGGGAGCGCAATCTTCCGCTCGGCGAAGTGCGGGATTTCGACAGCCCGGTCGGCAAGGGCGTGGTCGGTACGGTCGAGGGCCGCAGGCTCGTCATCGGCGGCCCTCGCATCCTGGCGGAAGCGGGTATCGATGTCTCCGCTCTTGCCGCGGAGGCCGAGACCCTCCGCGAGGGCGCGACCGTCATCCATGTCGCCGTCGACGGCAAGGTCGCGGGCCTCATCGCCATCGCCGACCCGATCAAGCCGACGACGCCGGCGGCGGTCCAGGCCCTCCGCCAGGCGGGCGTCCGCGTCGTCATGCTGACCGGCGACAACAGGATCACTGCCGAGGCGGTGGCGCGCCGGCTCGGCATCGACGACGTCGAAGCCGAGATCCTGCCCGAGGACAAGGCCAGGGTCGTCGCAAGGCTGCGCAAGGAGGGGCGCATCGTCGCCATGGCGGGGGACGGCGTCAACGATGCGCCGGCGCTCGCCGCCGCCGATGTCGGCATCGCCATGGGCACCGGCACGGACGTCGCCATCGAGAGCGCGGGGGTGACGCTGCTCAAGGGCGATCTCCAGGGCATCGTGCGGGCGCGCCGGCTCAGCCGCGCGACGATGGGCAACATCCGCCAGAACCTGTTCTTCGCCTTCGTCTACAACGCGGCCGGCGTGCCGATCGCGGCCGGCGTCCTCTATCCGGCCTTCGGCCTGCTGCTCTCCCCGGTCATCGCCGCCGCAGCCATGGCGCTGTCGTCGGTGAGCGTCATCGCCAATTCACTGCGGCTTCGCCGCATCTCGCTGGAATAGGAGCAAGCCATGGTCGGAGACGGTGGAATGATGGGCGTCGGCGGTCTGGGCATGGGCGGCATGGGCGTGCTCGGCCTGCTGTTCCTCGTCCTGGTCGGGCTCGGCATCGCTGCGCTGGTCAAATATCTGCGCAGCCCGTAGCCAGACGCCGCCGGCTGGCGAACGCGGTCATGATAGCCGCAAGGTCCGGCGCAGCGTGTCGATGAAGGCCCTGAGCTTCGGAACGCCGGACGAATTTCGTGGGAAATACAAAAAGAGGCCCGGCTCCTCGATGCTCGCGGCCGGCAGCACGCGGCGCAGGCGGCCGGCGCTGAGATCCTCGCGGACCAGCGGCTCGAAGACATAGGCGATGCCGACGCCCTGCAAGGCGAGCTCGCGGGCATAGAGGGAATCGGTCACCCGCACGCTGCCGCTCACGGCGACGGAGACCGCGCGGCCGTCTTCGTCCTGCAGGTCCCAGGCATAGGCGGCGCCGGACGAGATCAGGCGGTAGCCGATACAATTGTGGCCGGCCAGATCGGCGATCGCGTCCGGCACGCCCCGTTCTTCGAGATAGGACGGCGCGGCCACCGTCACCGCCTGGAAGGGTGGCGTCAGCCGCACGGCGATCATGTCCTGCGCGATCATCTCGCCGAGGCGGATGCCGGCGTCATAGCCGTCGGCGACGATGTCGACGAGGCTCTCATCCGCGGTGATCTCGATGGTGAGGTCCGGATAGAGGCGGCTCATCGCCACGATGGCCGGCGTGATCGCCAGCGGCAGGGCGAGGCGCGGCATGTTCAGCCGCAACAGGCCGGCGACCTGTCCCTTGGCGGAGCGGACCCGCTCGACGCTTTCCTCGACCGTCGCCAGCGCCGGGCCGACCGAGGCGACGAAGCTCGCTCCCGCCTCGGTGAGCGCGACGCTGCGTGTCGTGCGGACGAACAGAGGCTGGCCGAGGCGGTCCTCGACGGCCTTCACCGCATGGCTCACCGCCGAGGGGCTCATGTTGAGCGCGGCGGCGGCCGAGGCAAAGCCGCCCCGGCGCGCGACGGTCAGCACGATGGGCAGATGCGCGAGGAGGTCTCGGTCCATTGATGCACCCTATCGAAAGGCTACCTCGATTTGAACCGTCTAGTGTGGGAATGAGCGGTCGGCCAGACTGTGCAGGCGTTCATTTCGACCATCCGGTCACGGCAGAGGAGACAATCCCATGACCGCCAAAACCTGGTTCATCACCGGCTCTTCCTCCGGCTTCGGCCGCGCCTTCGCCGACCATGCGCTCGCCCGCGGCGACACTGTGGTGGCGACCGCCCGCCGGGCCTCGGCCCTCGCCGATCTCGCCGAGGCGGCGCCGGAACGCCTCCTCGCCCTCGCGCTCGACGTGACGCGCCCCGCCGATGCCGAGGATGCGCTGGCGGCGGCCGTCGCCCGCTTCGGCCGCATCGACATCCTCGTCAACAATGCGGGCTATGGCGTCGTCGGCGCGTTCGAGGAGACGCCGGACGCCGAGTTGCGGGCGCTGATGGAGACCAATTTCTTCGGCGCGATGAATGTCACCCGCGCGGCGCTGCCGATCCTGCGTGGGCAGAGGAGCGGCGCGATCGTCAACATATCGAGCCTCGGCGGGCAATTGTCCTTCGCCGGCTTCAGCGCCTATTCGGCGACGAAATTCGCCCTGGAGGGCGTGAGCGAGGCCCTGGCCCTGGAGGTCGCGCCCTTCGGCATCAAGGTGCTGATCGTCGAGCCCGGCCAGTTCCGCACCAATCTCGCAGGCCCGAGCATGCGCCACATGCCGGTGATCGACGCTTATCGCGACGTCGTCGGAGGCACGCGCGCCTTCGCCCACGATATGAACGGCACGCAGGACGGCGATCCGCGCAAGGCGGCAGCCGCGATCGCCGCGGCCCTGGACGCGCCGGACACGCCGCTGCGGCTCCAGCTCGGCGCCGACGCGGTCGAGGCCGTCCGCAGCCACGGCGAAGCGCTGCTCCGGGACCTCGCGGCCTGGGAAACGCTCGCGCGGGACACGGCTTTCGACCGGAAGACGGCGTGAACGGCTTCGAGAGACGGGAGATCCGCGCCATGGCATCGGGCAGATTGGAGGGTCGGGTCGCACTCGTGGCGGGCGCCTCCTCGGGCATCGGCGAGGCCACCGCGCTGGCGCTCGCGGGCGAGGGCGCGAGGGTTGCGATCGCCGCGCGGCGCCTGTCGCGGCTGGAGGGCGTCGCAGCCCGGATACGCGCCGCCGGCGGCGAGGCGCTGGCGATCCGGGCGGATGTGGCGGACGAGGCGCAGGCTTCGGGGATGGTCGAAGCCGTCCTGCGCGACTATGGACGGCTCGACATGCTGCTCTGCGTCGCCGGCGTCGGGGTGGCCGCGCCGTTCCGGAACACCACGACCGAAGAGTATCGCCGCATGGTCGACGTCAATATTCTCGGCGTCCTCTACGCGATCCATGCCGCTTTGCCGGCGATGACGCGGCAAAGGGAGGGGCACATCGTCGTCGTCTCGTCCGGGACCGGCCGCTATATCCATCCCTCGACGGTCTATTCGGGCACCAAGCATGCGGTCGGCGCCATCGCCGAATCGCTGCGCCGCGAGGTCGGCAAGGACGGCATCCGCGTCACCAGCATCGAGCCCGGCGCGGTGCGGACGGAATTCACCGCGCAGATGCGCGCGGAGGTCCGGGAGAGCGTGGAGCGGCGCCTGGGTGACATGGAGCAGCTTGAGAGCGAGGATGTGGCCAATGCCATCCTCTACGCCGTGACGCAGCCGCGGCGCGTGAACGTCAACATCCTCACCCTGTATCCGACCGGGCAGGCATAGCTCGTCCCCGCGACGGGCCTTATGGGCCACGACAGCAGGAAGAGGCCCAGTATTGTCCTATCCGGGGCTGGTCCCGGGTATCCAGACTCCGTCCGGAAGGAGGGACGGCGGCCCGGCCATATGCGCTAACATAAGGGAAATACCCGCCTTCTCCCTGTTCGGGAGAAGGTCCCGGCAGGGGGATGAGGGTCTAAACTTCAACGCAGATAGCTCAAGGGTCGCGCTGGAATTGCAGAAGTCCAGACCCTCATCCGGCGCTTCGCGCCACCTTCTCCCGCATGGGAGAAGGAAAATCGCGCTATGGTCGGCAAAGTTAGCGCATATGGGCGGCCCGGCTGGATTGCCGGGACAAGCCCGGCAATGACAAATCCCGAACCGTTGGAGGCCATAGGCGCCTTGTCCGGCACAGGGGAACGCCCTCGCCAATTAGATTGCATGCTATTAATTCGTATGCTATCCAATAAGCCATGAACGATCTCGACATCCTTCGCCGCACGGTCACCACCACGACCAACCAGATCGGCCGTCACTGGCGGCGGCTGGCGCACGACATCGTCGTCGCGCATGGCGTTTCGGATGCCGCGGCCCTGCCGCTCATCACCATGAGCCGCCTCGGCGACGGCGTCCGGCAGGGCGCCCTCGCCGAAGCCGTCGGCCTGGAGGGGCCGTCCCTGGTCAGGGTGCTCGACCAGCTCTGCGCCGACGGCCTGGTGGAGCGCCGCGAAGATCCGCTCGACCGCCGCGCCAGGATGCTCTTCCTCACCAGGGAAGGGCGCCGGGTCACCACGCTGATCGAGCAGGAACTGATCAGGCTGCGTGCCCAGGTGCTCGGCGGCGTCAGCCGCGAGGACCTGGAGGCGACGCTGAGGGTGTTCCAGGTGATCGAGGAGGCGGCGGCCCGGGCCGAAGCGCCGTCGGTGCCGGTCGGGGCGGAACCATGAGCCGCCTGATCCTGCCTGCTTCCTGGCCCGCCTGGCTGTTCTCGGCCAAGACGTTCCTCGCCTCGATGCTCGCCCTCTATGTCGCGCTCGCCGCCGGCTTCGAGCGTCCGTATTGGGCGATGGCGGCCGTCTATGTCGTCGCCAATCCGCTCTCCGGCGCCACCACCTCCAAGGCGCTCTATCGTGCCCTCGGCACGCTGCTCGGCGCGGCCGGCTCGGTCCTGCTGATGCCGCTCTTTTCCGATTCGCCCGAACTGCTCTGCCTGGCCATGGCGCTGTGGACCGGCGTCTTCCTGTTCGTCTCGCTGCTCGACCGCAGCCCGCGCAGCTATGTCTTCATGCTCGCGGGCTACAGCCTGCCGCTGATCGCGCTGCCGGCCGTCACCGCGCCCGGCACCATCTTCGACGTCGCGCTGGCGCGCACCGAGGAGATCACGCTCGGCATCGTCTGCGCGAGCCTGGTGCATGCCCTGGTGTTTCCGGTGCGCATCGGCCCGGCGCTCGGCGCGCAGGCGGCCGGATGGCTGCGCGATGCCGGCCTGTGGGCCGGCGCGATCCTGCGCGGGGAGACGGATGCGCGGGCGACCCTGGAGCGCCAGCGCCTTGCCGCCGACATCCGCGCCATGGACATGCTGATCAGCCAGCTCGCCTATGACACCGCGGTCGCCGGCACGACCCGGCTCGCCCGGGAACTCCGGGGCCGCATGGCCTTGCTGCTGCCGCTGCTGCCGTCGCTGGCGGACAGGATCGAGGCCGTTCGCGCCGCCGGCCGCGAGCCGGACGGCTTCGAGGCTCTCCGCCGGGACGTCCTCGCCTGGATCGAGGCGGGACCCGGCGCCGACGCTTCGGCCGCAGACCGGCTCAAGGCCGCCATCGCCGCGCTCGAGCCGCAGGGGGCCGAGGCGGAGCATTGGGACGGCCTCGTGCTGTCGAGCGCGCTGGAGCGCCTCGGCGAGATCGTCGACGTCTGGCAGGATTGCCGCGCGCTGCAGGCGCAGATCGCCCTCGGCGACACGGCGAAGCCGTGGAAGCCGGTCTTCCGCCAGCGCCGCGTGGTGGCACCGGCCCGCCACTATGATTTCGCCCTCCTGGCCTTTTCGGTCACGTCCGTGGTGCTGGCGATCCTCGCCGCCTGCGCCATCTGGATCGCCACCGGCTGGGCGGAGGGCGCCGGCTGCGTGATCATGACCGCCGTCGGCTGCTCCTTCTTCGCCGCCCTCGACGATCCCGCCCCGCAGATCCGCGGCTTCACGGTGTGGATGCTGGTGTCGGCCGCCGTCTCCGGCGTCTATCTCTTCGCCATCCTGCCGCTCGTGCATGATTTCCTCGGCCTTGTCCTCGTCTTCGCGGTTCCCTTCCTGCTGGCCGGCCGGCTGGTCGCCCGGCCGCAATTCACCATGCTCGCCATGCTGCTGGCGGTGAACACGGCGTCCTTCGTCGGCCTCCAGGCCAGTTACAGCGCCGATTTCGCGGGCTTCGTGAACGGCAACATGGCCTCGGTGGCGGGCGGCGCCTTCGCGCTCGCCTGGACCCTGCTCACCCGCCCGTTCGGCGCGGCCTTGGCTGCACGCCGGCTCGTGCATGCCGGCTGGGCGGATCTTGCCGCCACCGCCCGGGGCAGGCGCAACGACAATGCCGAGCATTTCGCCGGGCGGGTGCTCGACCGGCTCGGCCAGCTCGTGCCGCGCCTCGCCCAGGGCGTCGCCGACGACGTCGCGGCCGCCGACCTGCTGGCGGAGCTGCGCATCGGCATGAACATCCTCGACCTGCAGCGGGCGCGGCCGGGGCTGCCGCCGGCGCTGCGCGCCTCGATCGAACCGGTGCTCGAAGCCGTCGCCGCGACCTTCGGCGAGCGTGCGGCCGCGGGGAAGGCAGGCGCGCCGGTCCCCCGGCTGATGGGCTCGATCGACCGCGCCCTGCAGACGCTGGCTGCAGTGCCGGACCATGCGTCGATGCGGCCGGCCCTGCAGGGGCTCGTCGGCCTCAGGCGGGCCTTCTTTCCGGGGGAGCCGGCGCCTTCGGGGCTGGCGCAGGCCCGCTTCCGGCCGGCGATCGCGGCGGAATAGGAGGCGGCAATGGTCATCGATCTCGATCTTTTCGGCGTCTACCTGCCCGGCCTGCTGGTCCTGGCGGTCGCCGCCTTCGTGCTGGTCCACATCGTGCATCGGGCTCTCGCCACGGCCGGCCTCTATCGCCTGGTCTGGCACCCCGCTCTGTTCGACGTCTGCCTGTTCGTGATTTTTCTCGGCGGCCTCACGGCGCTGAGTGAAAGGCTTTTATCGTGAAATCCTTTTTCGGATCTCTGGGGCGCATCGGCGTCACCCTCGTCGTTCTCGTCGTCGCCGCCGGTTTCGGCTGGCGCCTGTGGGACTATTACATGAACGCGCCCTGGACGCGCGACGGCCATGTGCGGGCCGATATCATCGGCGTCACGCCGGACGTGTCGGGCCTCGTCCAGGACGTGCTCGTCCATGACAACCAGGCCGTCCGCAAGGGCGATCTCCTGCTGCGCGTCGACCAGAAGCGCTTCACCCTGGCGCTGCAGCAGGCCGACGCCGCCGTCGCGGGCGACAAGGCCTCGATGGAGCAGGCCGAGCGCGACAGGCTGCGCTACCAGAAGCTCGGCAAGGACGTCGCCTCGCAGCAGAAGATCGAGCAGGCGCAGCTGGCCGAATCCGTCGCCGAAGCCGCCTACCGGCAGGCCCTCGCCAATCGCGACGTGGCCAGGCTCAACCTCGAACGTTCGGAGATCAGGGCCTCCGCCAACGGCGTCATCACCAATATGGCGCTCAATCCGGGCGACTATGTCAGCGCCGGCAAGCCGGTGATGGCGCTGGTCGACAGCGACAGCCTCCATATCGAAGGCTATTTCGAGGAGACCAAACTGCCGGGCATCCGGCCGGGCGCCCCGGCCGAGATCCGCCTGATGGGCCAGCCCGCGGCGATCCGCGGCCATGTCGAAAGCATTGCCGGCGGCATCGAGGACCGCGAAAGGGGGGCCGGCTCCAACCTGCTCGCCGACATCAACCCGACCTTCAGCTGGGTCCGCCTCGCCCAGCGCATTCCGATCCGCATCGCCCTCGACAGCGTGCCGGACGGCGTGCGGCTGGTTCCCGGCCAGACGGCGACCGTGATGGTGAAGCCGGATACGACCGTCGCCGACCTGCGATAGCAGTGCATTTGGAGGGGCGATCACCGATCGCCCATCTCTGCGACGCAGAGCCTGCCGGAGAGGAAGAGGCCGATCGGTGATCGACCGTCCATCCTGCGCTCATCCCGGCCGGGTTGCGGAACAAGCGCGCCGGCCGCAGGATGCCCGTATGTCGAAGCGAAGCGCCGGCCTGCTGATCCACCGCGAGACGAAGGACGGCGTCGAGATCCTGCTCGTCCATCCCGGCGGCCCGTTCTGGGCGCGCAGGGACGAGGGCGCCTGGTCGATCCCCAAGGGGCTGGTCGAGCCGGGCGAGGACGAACTCGCCGCCGCCCGCCGGGAAGCGAGGGAGGAGCTCGGCGTCGCGGTCGAGGGGCGGTTCGAGCCGCTCGGGGACTATCGCCAGCCCGGCGGCAAGGTCGTCGTCGCCTGGGCGGTCGAAGCCGATCCCCTCTTCGATGCGGCGGCCGTCGCCGGCAACACCTTCTCCATGGAATGGCCGCCGAAGTCCGGCGTGATCCGGGAGTTCCCCGAGGTCGACCGCGCGGCCTGGTTCGCCGTCGCCGAAGCCGGACGCCGCATCCTCAAGGGCCAGGCCGCCATCCTCGGGGACTTTTTGGCGCGGCGGGTGCGCGATGGCTGACGGGCCGGCCCGGCTCAGGCGAGAAGGCGCCGCATCTCCGCCTGCAGGATCGGGACGACATCCGCCTCGAACCAGGGATGGCGCTTCAGCCACCCGGTGTTGCGCCAGGACGGGTGGGGCAGCGGCAGCATCCGCGGCCTGGCCTGCGCATCATAGATCTCGCGCCATCGTTCCACCGTCGCGGTGACCCCGCCGGCCGCCCGCCGGCCGAGATGCCATTTCTGGGCGTATTGCCCGACGAGGAGCAGCAGTTCGATGTCCTGCAGCGGTGCGAGGAGGCGCTCGCGCCAGGTCTCGGCGCATTCGCGGCGCGGCGGCAGGTCGCCGCCCTTGGCGTCGAGCCCGGGAAAGCAGCAGCCCATCGCCACGATGGCGATCCGGTTGGGATCGTAGAAGGCCTCCTCGCCGATGCCGAGCCAGCCGCGCAGCCGGACGCCGGAGGCGTCGGTATAGGGGCGGCCGGAGGCGTGGGCGCGCGCGCCCGGCGCCTGGCCGGCGATGCAAATGCGGGCCGTGCCCGCGGCCTGGATCACCGGGCGCGGCTCATGCGGCAGCGGCGGCCCGTAGCGCGGCGCATCCCGGCACAGCCGGCAGGCCCGCAGTTCGGCGATCACCAGGTCGAGGGCTGTTTCCAAGCGGGGTGCCTTCTGCCGGATCGAAAGGACGAGGCCCAGCCTATACGCGCCGGCCGCGATGTTCATCAAGGCCGCGGGGGCTGCGGGGCACGAACGGCGGCGATTGGGCAGCGCGGGCCTCTCATCGGGACGGGCCGCCCGAAGCCGCCCGGACGATGATGCGGCGGGCGGCGCGGATATCCTTTTCGACCAGCGGCAGGCGGCGCTGCATGAAGAAGAGGCCGTAGAGATCGTGCCGGCGGTCGATCCAGGGATAGGTTCCGAAGGCGCCGGGGCTGGAGACGACGCTGCATCGGCTGCCGGCCTCCACGACTTCGCACCAATTGCCGAGGCCGTATTGCAGGCCGGCCGCCGTGGCGCCGGCGGGAACGAAGGCGATCCTGGCCCCGCGTGTCTGGACGCTTTCCATCCGGGCGACGGACGCCGCCGACAGGATGCGCCGTCCGGCATGGCGGCCGCCCGCGTCGAGCATGGTGAGGAACCTGCCGTAATCCTCGGCTGTCGTGACGAGGCCTCCCTGCAGGTTGGGATTGTGGATGTCGGCGGGCGGCATGTCGGGCCACAGCGGGCTTCCCCATGTCGTGTGCGCCAGCCCGAGCGGCCGGCCCAGCCTCTCCTCGAACAGGCGGGCCCAGCTCTTGCCGGTCGCCTGCTCGACCAGCGCCCCGGCGACCTGCAGGGCCGGGCTGCCATATCGGAAGACCGCGCCGGGCTTGTCCTCCAGCGGGCGACGGGCGATCGCGCGGGCGGATTCGGCGAGCGACAGGCCGGGGTCCTGGCGCAGGTCCACCAGGCCCGCCAGGCTGCCCTGTCCCGAGGTGAAGGACAGGATCTGCCTGAGCGTGATCCCGGCCGCCGCGCCGGTGAAGGCGGGAAGGCGCCGGCCGATCGGTTCGTCGAGCGAGAGCAGGCCGTCGTCGACCACGCTCATCACCAGCGCCGCCGTCAGCCATTTGGAAGCCGACGCGACGGGAAGCCGGGCATCCCGTGCGATGTCGCCGGCGTCGACGCGATAGAGCAGATGGCCGTGCCTGAAGACGAGCACGGTGACGCCTCGCGCACCATCCTTCGTGACCATTCGATCCAGAACGGTTTGCAGTCCCGCCGGGGCCTGCGGCGGCGCAGAACAGGCCACGGCCGGCGAGAAGATCGCGGCGGCGACGCCGAGAACGATCAGGGGCAAGGGGCGGCGTCCGCGCGACGGCGAGGGGCGCCGTCCGGAGGCATCGGAACATCGGAAGAGCGCGAGCATGGTTCGATCCCCTATGAAGCGATGCCGCCCCAGTCCTCGGGCGCCACATCCGCGATCGACTGCGAGAACGTCCAGACATGGCCGCCGACATCGCGGCAGGAATATTGGCGCTCGCCATAGGGATAGTCGGCCGGTGGACGCAGGAGCCGCGCTCCTTCCCGCATCGCCTGCTCGAAGTGGCGGTCGAGATCGTCGACCCGCACCGTCACGGCGAAGGACCGTTCGATCGCCGGCGGGCATGCGCCGTCCCACGCCGGCGTTTCCCTGGCGATGACGGTGCCCGCGCCCCGGACGAGCTGGACGCGATGGCCGGGTATCCTGAGCCGCACCGTGAAGCCGAAGGCGGCGCAGAGCCATTGCGCGGCCTCGTCGACGTTCCGGTAGCCGAGCTCGGGGATGATGGTGCTGGCCGGCATCGAGCGGTTGGATCGCATGGCGCCTCTCCTTCGCAGGCCTGGGTCACGACGCCCCGCGTGCCGCGACCGCGGCGCGGAAGGCCGCCAGTTCCCGTGCATCGATCACGCCGTCATGGTCGGTGTCCGCACGGTCGAACAGCAGGCCGGGACCGGCGACGAACTCGTCCCGGCTGATGCGGCCGTCGCCGTTCTTGTCGAGCAGCGCGATCGCTTGCGCGAGCCCGCCTTCCCGGCCGCCGATCCGGGCGGCAAACCGGCCGGGCACGTCGTCGCTGCCGAGATAGCCGTCGCCGTTCCTGTCCAGCCGGGCGAACAGCTTGCGCCGAGCGTCGGCATATTCGGCGCAGGTGACGACGCCGTCGCCGTTCTCGTCGGCGTTCTGCAGCATGCGGGCGAGGTCCGGCTTGCGGCCGGACATCGCGCCGAGGGCGGTGGTCGCGCAGCCGGCGGCTGCCAGAGCGAGGAGGGGAGCGAGGACGACGAGGCGCATGGATCCATCCGATCATGAGAGGAGGCGCTGGGCCGGATCGTCGATCGCCGCGATCGGCGACCTCCGCAGCCCGCATCTCCTCCTGCGCCGCTGCCGTATGCGCAGCATCTGCCGCCGGTGACCGTCTGTAACAAAATGTATCGCCGGCGCTTTTGCGCTTTTCCGGCGCCCCGGCCTCTGGGATCCTGGGGCATGAACCCGCCAACGCTCATCGCCGTCGTCGAGGACGATCCGGAGATCCGCTCCCTGGTCGGCAGTCTGCTGTCGCGGGAGGGGTTCGAGGTGGTGCTCTGCGGCAGCGGCGCCGATCTCGACCGCGCGATCGAGCGCCGCCGGGTCGACCTCGTCGTGCTCGATCTCATGCTGCCGGGCGAGGACGGGCTTTCCATCTGCCGGCGCCTCCGGAGCACCCCGACGAGCACGCCGGTGCTGATGGTCACCGCCAAGGGCGACGACCTCGACCGCATCATCGGGCTGGAGGTCGGCGCCGACGACTATCTGCCCAAGCCCTTCAATCCCCGCGAGCTGGTGGCGCGCGTCCGGGCGATCCTGCGCCGCACCCGCGGCGTGCATCACGTCGCCTCCACCCCGCCGTCGGAGGTCTACCGCTT
Source organism: Labrys monachus (assembly GCF_030814655.1). NCBI lineage: Bacteria > Pseudomonadati > Pseudomonadota > Alphaproteobacteria > Hyphomicrobiales > Xanthobacteraceae > Labrys > Labrys monachus. Next base: position 5,060,915 of record NZ_JAUSVK010000001.1, on the reverse strand, counting down.
CGCGGGATGGAGCCTCGATGCCGCCTCGCGCGAACTGCACGACCCGGAAGGCCGCGCCGTCGACCTGACGGGCGGCGAATACGACCTCCTGATCGCGCTGCTCACCCATCCGCAGCGCGTGCTGAACCGCGACCAGCTGCTCGACTGGACGCGCGGCCGCAGCGCGGCGCCCTTCGACCGCACCATCGACGTCCAGCTCAGCCGGCTGCGGCGCAAGCTCGGCGACGATTCCCGGCCGCCGAGCGTCATCAAGACGGTGCGCGGCGGCGGCTACCTGTTCGCGCCCGCCGTCGAGCGCGGGCGCGCCTGAATGCGGCACATCCTCGGCAGCCTCGTCGTCCGCGTCGTCCTCGTCTTCCTCGCCGGCCTCGTCCTGCTCCTGCTCGCCATCGCCGTCGCGATCATCGGCCCCGACGGGCGCTTCGGCGTGCTGCGGCTGGTGTCGCCGCGCGAGGCGGCGGCGGTGGCGCGCGCGCTCGAGGCGACGTCGGCGCAGCAGCAGGCGCTGGTCGTCGCGGCGCTGGATGCCGGGCCGCTCATCGTCCGTCTCCAGCCCGGCTTCCCGCCGGCTCCCGACGGCGACGCCGCCTGGAGGGCGCCCTATCTGGAACGGCTCCATGCCGACTATGCCGCGGCGCTCGAAGGGCGGCCCTTCCGCATGGAGGCGCGCGGCGCGGGCGCTGAGGAGGCGCGGGACCGGATCCCCGGCGGCGTGCGGCTGCTCGTCGGGCTGCGGACCGGCGAGGTGCTGGCCATCGAGCGGGCGCCGGTGCTGCTCGAGCGGCTGGCGGCGCGCTTCGCCCTCGTCGGCGGGGCGGCCGGGCTCATCCTGCTGCTGGTGATGCTGTTCTGCATCCACCAGATGGTGCTGCCGGCACGGCGGCTGGCGCGGGCCTCGCATCGGCTCGCCGCCGATATCGGCATGCCCGATCTGCCGGCGAGCGGACCGGCGGAGATGCGGATGCTGGCCTCGGCCTTCAACGAGATGAAGCACATGATCCGCGGCTTGATGGACGAGCGCACGCGCATCCTCGCCGCGATCGCCCATGATCTCAGAACCTATCTCACCCGGCTGCGCCTGCGCGCCGACTTCATCGGCGATGCCGACCAGCAGGCGCGCGCCGTCCGAGACCTCGACGAGATGAGCCTGCTGCTCGACGACACCATGCTGTTCGCCCGGCAGGCGACGGCGCCGGCGCTCGGCGGGACGGAGACGGTCGACCTCGGCCGCGAGATCGAGGCCTTCGTCCGGATGCGCCGCGAGATCGGCGATCCCGTCGACTGGCAGGGGACCGACGGGCCGCTGGCGGTGCGTTGCGCCCCGCTCGCCTTGCGCCGCATGCTGGCGAACCTCACCGACAATGCCGTGCGCTACGGCAAGGCGGCGCATCTCGCCGCGGGCCGGACGGACGGGGTGGTCGAAATCATCGTCGAGGACGAGGGCCCCGGCATCCCCGCCGACGCCATCGCCGGCCTGATGCAGCCGTTCCGGCGCCTCGAACCCTCCCGCGGCCGCCAGACCGGCGGCGCCGGGCTCGGCCTCGCCATCGTCCAGGCGCTGGCCCGGGGGCAGGGCGGCGACCTCGCCGTCGAGAACCGCCCCGGCGGCGGCCTGAGGGCGAGGATCCGGCTGCCCGCCGCCGACAAGGGGCCCTGATACGGTCCGTTACGCTTTGATCCCATGCGGACACGCCGGGGCAACCGGCGGCCTCCAGGCTCCTCCCATCGCGCGTCCCGGACGGATGCGCATGGATGCCTTGAAGGAGACCCCCATGAAATTCGCCATCGCCACCACCTTTGCCACCGTCCTGTCGCTCGCCGCGGCCTCCGACGCCGGCGCCTGGACCCGCAGCGGGTCCGTCACGACGCAGAACGGCACCTATTCCCGCACGGTGGACGGCAGTTGCGGCGGGCACAGCTGCTCGCGCTCGTCCACGGTGACCGGCCCCAACGGCCACACCGCCACCCGCTCGGGAAGCATCACCCGCACCGGGCCCTACCGCTACGGCTATTCCCGCACCACCACCGGCCCGCGCGGCAACAGCGTCACGCGCCGGGGCTGGTTCCGCCGCTGGTAGGGATGCTGGTCATATTCGCGCTCGGCATCTTTCCTGGGAGCGCGGGCGTCTCGCCCGCCCTGGAAACGCCGCGCTCGAAGGTTGAGACGTGGCGCTTGGGTCGGCGAGAGCGGGCGAGACGCCCATATGCGCTAACATAACAGAAATACCCGCCTTCTCCCGGTTCGGGACACCGCATTTCCTTTGGAAATGCTTGGGGTCCCGGTAGGGGGATGAGGGTCTAAACGTCAACGCAGATAGCTCAATAGTCGCGCTGGAATTGCACAAGTCCAGACCCTCATCCGGCGCTTCGCGCCACCCCCAGCATTTCCGCAGGAAATGCGAAGTCCCGCATGGGAGAAGGAAAGTCGCGCTATTGTCGGCAAAGTTAGCGCATATGGGCGAGACGCCCGCGGTCCCAGGGAAGAACACCAAACCGGCGGCGACGCCGTAGTCATCCCGGACGCGGTGCTGTCATCCGTGATGCATCGCAGATCCGGGATCGCGCGTAGAAGGAACCTCATCCTGCACGCGGTCCCGTGTCTGCACCGCACCCCTGCGGGGTGCCGTGCGCACGGGATGACGGTGATGGCTCTGCAGACATGCGTCTTCGTCGCCGCGCCCTGAACGGGCCGGATTGTGCAAGGGAAGATCGGGGCGACGACGGCTGTTCTCGTGTCAGCCGTGGTGCAGTATAGGATCGTGGTCGTGAGGAATCGTGGCCTCGCATGTTGTGCAAGGCCGCCGTCGCCCCTTTCCCGCCGGGCCGGGACGCGCCAACAGGCAACGCGCCGGGGCTCGGCTCTTTCCCATCGATCCGGATCAAGCCTGCGACCTGAACCGGATTGCCGGATGGGAGGCATCGCCGGCGCCGGAGGGCACGGTTCCCTCCATCACCAGCCACGCCGGACAGGCCACGCACCCCGACACGGCTTCCAGGCCAGGGAAGCCAGTCGGGACGCAGGCCTCACCCACGGAACGGGCGGGACAGGGGCCTTGGCGGACGGCTTATGTCTTCGCCGCACCCCGCCGGCCGGGCAGCCGGGTCCCCGTGCTGCCGCGGCCGCGGACGCTGCGGGCCGGGTTTGCCGGCCGCCGGCGTCCGACAAGGCGATCCGGCCTGGATATGCCCGCTGTCCCATCCTCGCGGACGGTTCGGCCGGCGGCCGGCGCCTCTCCTGTCTCGCGCGGGATCGAGGGCAGGCCCGAAGGCGGCCCGATCCCGGCAAGTTCCTCATCGAGCCCCGTGTGCAGACCTGACGGCCGGGTGATCGCACACCCGGCGCTACCGGATGTCGGCGGTCCCGGCATCGCGCCTGAAGAAGACGCAATGGGGCGGTCTGCAACGATCCCTCTCGGCGCCGGCCCCGTCCTGGTTTCCAAGCCAGGACGAAATTGGACAGGCGCGTCGATGCGGCTGGCGCGCCGCAGGCGAACCGGGATCGGCCGGAGTGGGTGGAAGGCACGGGGCGGTATCGCGAACCTTGGCCCCGCCGCGCTTCGTTTCTGAGGGAAATTAGGCCATGGGAAAGGGCGTTTGTCAAGGTTTGTGCGTGTTTTGTTCCGGGCGCCCCTTCTTTGGAGAACAAGATCCTTGGCATAGCCGGCTTGGTGGAGTTTCGGGAGGATGCCAAGTAAATGCACCGGTACTGTAATTCCCAAGGAGGTCGGATGACCAGGATGAAAGATCTTCATACCGAGTGGATGAAGGATGCCGATTATCGGAAAGCCTATGACGCCCTCGAAGACGAATTCGTCCTGGCCGAGGCAGTGATCAAGGCTCGGCTGAACGCAGGGTTGACGCAGGAAGAGCTGGCGCAGCGCATGGACACGTCTCAGAGTGCCATAGCCCGTCTCGAAAGCGGGAAGATCAAGCCCTCCGCCAGAACGCTGGAGCGCTTCGCCAAGGCGACGGGAACGCATTTGCGTATTACGTTCGAGCCAGCAGGAACCATCGGCTCCACGCGTTAGAAGATTGAACCATTCTCAAGCTTAGTTGCGATAACGGTCGCAGTTATGAGAGCAAAGATGGCTTTTGTCGGGGTCTATCGAGTGATGGAAACTTGGAGGGGATAGCTCCGCTATCCCCTCAATGCCGAGCAAAGGTGATGAACAATTTACCCGTGACGCCGTGACAGGGCGGACGCGTCTTCCCTGCGGCCTGCAAGGCCTTCTTCGCCATCCGAAACCTGATGGCGCAAGGAAGACACAGGGTCAGGACGACGGCGCAGGCTTCTTCGATCGCGAATCAAGCCTCTTCTTCGCCGGCTCGTTTTGCGGCAAAGGAACCAGCGTAGCAGCCACCGGGTTCGGGTAATGATCCAGAGTTGCACCGGTAGCTGCATCCGCGACGATGCCAACCACGCCCCCAAGAATAATATTTCCTGCCATGCCGGCCGCGCCGCCACCTGAGACCTTGGTGGATACGGGAATATCGAGGCGCTGATATCCTTCCTTCTCGAAGCTCGCGATGAACTCCATCTTACGTGACATTTCGATTGAACACGGCGTTGCTGTGCATGTGATGCCGGCGGTTGTCGTTACCTGCGCACCCGCCGGCACTGAAACAAACTGTACGTGTTCGGTTGTACCTCGGGTCACACTTGCGCAGCCGGCAAGCATTATTGCCCCCGCCATTGCGAGCGCGGTCTGTCTTAACTTCATTGAGTTGCCCCCTGGCCTCCATGACCATTGCATTGAGCAACATATTGGGTTACCACGACATGTCCAGCGGCTAATCTTAATTTGCACACCGTAAAACCACTCTTCGTTTGCCGCTGAGATTCCTACTTTTTTCATTAAAATTACGAGAGATTTTTCTCGGTTCTAGATTTTAAGGCCAGAGTATTGTATAATTGTCACATCAGGTGGGTGAAATGAGATTTATTTTCACAAAGTTTAAGTTATTAATACAATTTAGATCCCTTGTTTTGTAATTTTCGCCTAATTTTTAAAGTATAATTCCTTCAGAGGCGGAAATGAATGCGCAATTTTGTGAATTATAATCAGGTATTGTGATAGATAAACGGTGACCCGGTATTCTATTCTGGCATAACAGCCCGTCACCGTTATTCGTATTTCACACGTTCCCGATGCGGAGCACCCGGCCAGGGCGGCGCAAAACCAGGCCGGTATGGCTCTCACGCCGGGCAGACCAGCACCTGCACGCCGGCCCGGCTCAGGGCGGCGCCGATGTCGTCGGGGGGCTCCCGGTCGGTGACCAGATGATGGATGCGATCGAAGGACGTCACGGTGGCGAAGGCGCTGACGTTGAACTTGCTGCTGTCGATCAGGGCGATGGTTCTCTTGGCGACGCCCATCATGCTCACGGCTTCGGCGGCTTCCTCCAGCCGCGCCACCGAGAGGCCGCCCGGGGACAGGCCGGTCGCGCCGATGACGGCGGTATCGACGCTGATGCCGGTGACGGAGGGAAAGCCGACCGTGCCGATGGTGACCTGCGAGGTGCCCCAATAGAGGCCGCCCAGGATGTGGATGGAGCGCACGCAGGCCTCCGGCATGATCGGCGGCAGGCGCAGATTGTTGGTGACCACGGTGAGATTGCGCCGTTCGCCCAGGGCCGCGGCGAAATAGCAGGTGGTCGAGCCGCCATTGACGATCAGCGTCTCGCTGTCGCGAACCAGTTTGGCTGCCGCCACGCCGATGCGGCGCTTGGCCTCGACATGGGCGTCCATGCGCAGGCCGAGCGTGGTATCGACCTGGACGAGGCTGCTGTTGTCGACGGCGCCGCCATGGGTGCGCACCAGAAGGCCGCGCTGCTCCAACAGGTCGAGGTCGCGGCGGATGGTGTCCCGCGACACGTCGAACAAGGCGACCAGTTCCGCCACCGTCGCCTGGCCGCGTTCCTGCAACAGGGCGACGAGCCGGCTCTGGCGCAGGGCCGGAAGCGTATTCGAATTGCTTTCCACCTCCGGCGTCGCACCGTTCGGACTATCGGTATTGGCCATCTCGACCCGCTTTTTGAAGAAGACGGTCACGATCGGCCCGACAAGCGGCCGTCATCCGTCTGCGGGGACATCTGCCCCGTCGGCGCCGCAAAATCAACGCCTGCCGTCGGCGTCGCCCGCCGTCCCGCGCACCGTCTTCGGGCAAAGGAGCGGGCCAAGGGAAGCATCCGCTTGAGATTTGATGAGAGACGGTGCGCTTAAATGCGCCGTTATCGAATTTAAAAATGCACAATGACGCATAAATGCGCGCCGGGCGGATTGACGGATTCCGGATTTTGATGCACGAATTGGGAAATCGGCGGATTGAATCCCAGGCTATTTCATAAGAAAAAATCGGTCCGGACTCGCTGGAAAACGGGCCCGAAGCCGTTGAGATCAACGAGAGAGGAACAATTAACCGGCCCGATAGACGATAAAATATCAAAAAAATCAAACAGGGAGGACAAAATGCGCTGGACGCATCTGATTATTCTGGCTTCTTCAGCCCTCGTTTCAGCCACTGCGGCCAACGCCGCCGGTTCGGATACTGTCGCCGCCGTCATCAAGGGATTGGACAATCCCTTCTTCCAATATATGCGGCAGGGCATCGACGAGCAGGCCAAGGCGCTGAATGCGAGCGTCTCCATCCAGGCGGCGGCCAATATGGGTGACGCCACCGGCCAGGCCGACAAGCTGACGGCGATGGCGATGCAGGATTACGGCTGCTACCTGGTCAACCCGATCAGCGTCAGCAATCTGGTCCAGGCGCTGGTTCCCGTCGCCCAGAAGCACAAGCCCATCGTCAACATCGACAGCACGATCGATGCCGACCAGGCCAAGGCCGCGGGCTTTGCGGTCAGCACCTATATAGGCACCGACAACGTCTCGGCCGGCGAGCTTGCCGGGCAGGAAATGCTGAAACTGGTGCCCCAGGGCGGCAAGGTGGCTCTCATCGCCGGCATCGTCGGCGATGTCGGCAGCAACGCCCGCATCAAGGGCTTCAAGCAGGCCGTCGCCGGCAAGCTCGAGGTCGTCGTGATGGTCAGCGCCGATTGGGATCGGGAGAAGGCCCTGACGGCCGCCACCGACATCCTCAGGGCGCATCCGGATCTCGCCGGCTTCTTTTCGGCGAACGACGTGATGGCGCTCGGCGTGCAGCGCGCGGTGGAGACCGCGGGGCTGCAGGACAAGGTCAAGGTCATCGGGCTCGACGGCGTCGAAGACGCCCTGAAGTCGGTCGCCGCGGGGGAGATGGCGGCCACCGTCGCCCAATACCCCTATGTGGTCGGCGCCATGGGCGTGGAAGCCTGCGTCGCCGCGGCGAAGGGCAAGACGCTTCCCGCCAACGTTCCCGCTCCCGTGCTGCTGATCACCAAGGACAATGCGGAGGCTTCGCTCAAGAATTTTCCGCGGCCGGGCGGTGACTATCCCGATCCCTTCCGCGAGATGCTGAAGCCGTGACGAACCCATCGATTTCGCCCGGAGGCGAGTCGAGCGCCGGGTCCCGGAGCCGCCCCGCGTGGCGGGCGGCTCTTTTCGACGTGTCGTTCTGGGCCGACTGGGCGTCGGTCGTCGGCCTCGCCGGCCTCGTCGTCATCTTCGGCGTGACCGAGCCGGTCTTCCTCAGCCTCGCCAACCTGCAGGCCCTGCTGCTGGCGTCGGCGATCCTGATCGTCATCGCCGTCGGCCAGACCTTCGTCGTGGCGACCTCCGGCATCGATTTGTCGATGGCCGCCTCGATCACCTTCGGCGCCGTCGTCCTCGGCAGCGTCTATGCCGCCGGATGGGGCATTCTGCCGGCTTGCGTCCTTGCTGTCGCCGTCACCAGCGCGATCGGATTCGTCAACGGGCTCATCATCACGCTGGGCCGCATTCCCGATTTCGTCGTCACGCTCGGCACGCTCTCGGCCATCACCGGCCTCGGCCTGATCCTGTCGGGCGGCGAACCGACGATGGTGTCCAGCACCTTCCTCCTGCAACTGGCCTCCCGGTCCTTCGGCCCCTTCGGCTATCCGGTCTGGGTGGCGATCGCGGTTGCGGCCTGCGCCCATATCGTCCTCTTCCATACCCGCTTCGGCGTGCATCTCCTGGCCGTCGGCGGCCAGGTCGAAAGCGCCCGGTCGCTCGGTATCCGCACCGACCGCATCAAGATCGCGGCCTATACGATTTCCGGTTTCTGCGCCGGCATCGCCGCCATTCTGCTCGTCGCACGCATCGGATCGGCCGAACCCTCGATCAATACGAGCCTGCTGCTCAATTCGGTGGCGGCGGTGGTCCTGGGCGGCGTCAGCCTCTTCGGCGGGCGGGCGAGCATCCTGGGGCCGGCGGTCGGCGCCCTGATGCTGACGGCGCTCGTCAACGGGCTGACGCTGCTGAGCGTCTCGGCCTTCTACCAGCCCCTGGCCGTCGGCATCATCGTGGTGCTCGCCGCCTTGATCATGCGGTATCAGCGATGACCGTCTCTCCCATCCTGCCGCACGCATCCGACGCGACCGATCCCGACGCCATCATCGCCTGCCGGGACCTGAGCAAGTCGTTCGGCGGCGTGCGCGCCTTTTCCGGTGTCGGGTTTTCCGCACGGCGCGGCGAGGTCACCGCCGTCATCGGCGACAATGGCGCCGGCAAGTCCACCCTCATCCGCTGCCTCGTCGGCGTCCACAGGCCGGACGGCGGGCAGGTCTATTTCGACGGACGGGCGGAGCCCTTCGCCGATCCGGACGGCGCCCGCCGGGCCGGCATCGAAACGGTGCATCAGAACCTGGCGCTGATCGACGAGCTGACCGTGGCGCAGAACCTGTTCCTCAACCGGGAGATCGTGCGCCGGCTGGGTCCGTTCGCCTTCCTCGACCGGCCCGCCATGAAGAAGCGGGCCCAGGAAATGCTGTCGCGCCTGTCGATCAACATGCCCTCGGTGACCCAGCGCGTCAGGCGCCTGTCCGGCGGCCAGCGGCAGGCCATCTCGATCTGCCGCGCCGTCGGCGCCGGCGCCAAGCTGGTGGTGATGGACGAGCCGACGGCCGCTCTCGGCGTGCAGGAGACCGCCAATGTCGAGGCCCTGATCCGGCGCCTGCACGAGCAGGCGGTCAGCGTCATCCTGGTCAGCCATAATTTCGATCAGGTCCGCCGTCTGTCCGACCAGATATGGGTGATGCGGGCAGGGCGGATGGTGGCGACGGTCCGGTCCGCCGAGACGACCGGCAACGAACTGGTCGCGCTCGTCACCGGCGCCGCCGAATAGACGATATCGATATCTTTCAGGCGGCCGTCCTGCCGGGTGTCGCGGCATCGGCCGCGAGGAGCTTGCAATGTCCGTGATCCGTGTCGGCCTTCTGGGCCTCGGCGAAGTGGCCCAGTCGATCCATCTGCCCGTCCTCAGCGACCAGCGCGACCGCTGGGAAATCGCCGGCGTCTACGATGTATCGCCGAGCCTGGTGGCGATGTGCCGCGCGCGCTATCCCACCGCCGCGGCCTTTTCGTCCGCGGAAGCGCTGATCGCCTCGCCGGATATCGATGCCGTCTTCGTATTGTCGTCCGACGACACCCATGCCCGTTTCGTGCATGCCGCGGTCCGGGCCGAAAAGCATATCCTGCTGGAAAAGCCGGCCTGCCTCACGGTCCGGGAGATCGACGAGCTCATCGCCGCGACGCAGACCTATCCGAAGACGATCTTCGTCGGCTATATGCGGCGCTACGCCCCGGCCTATCTGGCGGCAAAGGCGGAGCTGCCGGCTTTCCAGGACATCACCCATGTCCGCATCTTCGACCTGATATCGGAAGGACGGCATTTCCTCCAGAAGAGCCAGGCGATCCTCTACCCCTCCGACATCGACCCCGCCGTGCTGGCTGAGGGCGCCCGGGAGCGCGAAAGGCTGATCCGCGAGGTGGTGGGCGCCGATGCGCCGGCCGATCTCGTGCGGGCCTATCGCGGCTTGACGGCGCTGAGCTCCCACCACATCTCCGCGATGCGCGGCCTGCTGGGCGAGCCGGCGCGCGTGGCGGCGGCCCACCGCACCCATGGCGGCGCCAACACCAGCGTCGTCTTCGACTACGGGCATTTCGCCGCCAACTACGATGCCGTCGTCGACGATCTCGGCCTGTTCGACGCCATGATCGAGGTCCGGTCCAACACCCGGCGCGTGCGCATCATCTACGACACGCCCTATATCCGCAGCCTGCCGACACGGCTCGAAGTGACCGAGGCGGGCGACGGCGGACCGACGACCCGGACCTACGGCCCGCTCTATGCCGACGCCTTCTCCAACGAATTGGCGATTTTCCACCGCCATATCCACGAGGGGACCAGGCCGGCGACCGATCTGCCCGATTCCCGCCGGGATCTGGCTTTGATGGCCGATATCATCGCGGCGATGAAGAAGACGGGGTGAACGCGCGGCGGGCCGCGGACGGCCGGAGTGCCCGGCGCTCCGGTCGGCAGTCGGGACTATCGGTGACGGAGGAGATCGGCGCCGGGGCGGGTGCGCTATGCGGCCGCGTTTCCGGTGCCGGCGTCTCATCCCCTTTCCCCACCACTAGGCATGCATTAATCGGGTCGAATTGCTGTTGAGTTCGATGCCACCGTTCTCGCCGACGATGACGGTCCCGCCGAGATTGATCATGCGCCGGCCGATGCCGCAATTCGGTTCGAGTGCAAACACCGTTCCGGCTTCGAGCACCCGGTCGGTGCCCATCGACGGGAACGGAAGCACTTTGCCGTAATGGGCCATCTCAGGCAGGTCGGCGAGCCGTTCGCCAGCTCCGATCATCGTATAGGGTGTCAGCGAATGGACGAGGGGATGGACCTGCCAGCAGCCTCGATCGCGCATCGGCGCCCGCATCGCCTCGACGACATCGGAGAAGACCGTTCCGGCCTTGAGCGCCTTGACGCCTGCCTCATACGAAGCCCGCGCCAAGGCTGCGGCATCGTGGAAGTCGGCGTGGACATTGCCGACGGCGATAGCCGGCTGGTGCTGGGTTTCAAGCATGCCGAATGAAGAGAAGACTTCCGACAGGACGACATCGCCCTCCATGATGGTTCGCGGCGTCTGCGGCCGGTAGAGCCAGGCCGGTTGCCCCCATCCGACGAACTCCAGGCCTGAACCGAGCAGGATCTGCCCGCAATAGCCGACATTGCGCGCGGCGGTGTCGAGGGCCGCCGCATAGATTTCATGCTCTCCCACGCCCGGGCGGGTCGCATCGCGCATCGCCGCGCATATTTTCTCGCCGACGCCCGCCGACCATTTCAGGACGGCGATCTCCTCGGCGCTCTTGGCGGCCATGCGGGCGAAGAAGTCGCTGCCGACCATCTCGAAACACGCGTCCGGCAGATCCTCGACGATCGACTTCCAGGTGTTGTATGGCACGACGCCATCGAAATAATAGGGCGGATAAGGCTCCAGGCCGACGACGCCGATTTTGCACTTGTCGAGGCCGTGATCCTCGATGATCTCGACGACGTTCGTGCCCATTTTTCCGGCATAGATGTTCTCGGGCCTGATCCAGCTTCTGTAGCCTGTCGCCGCCGCCTGGATGTGATCCTCGATGACGGTCGTCAGAAACACGATGGCGATCGGTTCCTCGCCCTTCGGAAAGACGACGATCGAGCCGGGACGCTCATTGGTGAGCCATGTGTCCGGCGCATAGAAGGCGGGAAACGCGCCCTCTCGGTCGCCATAGACGAGCAACGCGTCGAGACTGCGTGCTTCCATCAGTTCGTTGGCGAGCGACCATCGCCGATCGCGTTCGAGGAACGAATAGGTCGGGACGACAGCAGACATGGTTTTTCCTTTCTCGGCGGTCATATCCGCACGCCTTCGATTTTCGCTGTCCCGAGCGGCAGTTTCGCCGAGGCGATCAATCGATCGTCCTCGACCCTTCCTGCGATATCGGCGTGGATGCGTCCGATCGGCGTGCTGATACGGGCCGGAAAGCGGAATTCGTTTCCATCGACACTGCCGCCGGAGAAGTCCGAGCGCCCTTTGACGTTCTCGATGGAGCCGGAAAGCGCCGAGCCTTCGGAGCGGAGTGTCAATTGCGCTTCCTGCGGTCCGAGCGGTGTCTTGACCGTGATTTTGTAGGTTCCTTCGACGGACATATCACCCACCTCGCATGCGTCCTTAAATTAATGACCTTAAGGTCATTATCTAGGTGATCGCGGGTCTCGTCAATAAGTTAGCAACCTAAAAGTCATTAAATGTTGCAGGCACCCGATCCCGATGCACGGAAGGGCGAGGGCGCGGCGCAATCCGGGGGAGGCATTGAATCGATGGGCGAGGGGGCATCCCGGGCGGCCGGCCGGCGACGGCGCAAGGAGGCACGACCGCAGGAAATCATCGCTGCGGGGGTGGCCGAATTTGCCGAACATGGCTTCGAGGCGGCTCGTCTGGAAGACGTCGCAGCCCGAGCGGGCATCGTCAAAGGCACGATCTACCGCTATTTTGAAAGCAAGGAGGCGCTCTTCGAAGCGGCTTTGTCATCGGGCGTCGCCCCCGCCTTCGAGGCATTGCCGCAGATCGTCGAGACCTATGACGGCTCGACCCTGGATCTTCTCGCCCTGTTGATCGAGCGGCTCTATACGACCTTGTTTACCCCGGAGGTCGAACTCCTGGCTCGGATCATCATTTGCGAGGGGCGGCGCTTTCCGGCAATCTCGGAACTCTACCATCGGCTTCTCGTGAGCAAGGGCCGCGACATTCTCCATCGGGCCATCGAGCGCGGCATTGCGCGCGGCGAACTGACGCCATCCCCCTTGAGCGCGACGCCGGAGGCACTGATCGGCCCCATGGTCATGGCGCTCGTCTGGCACATGCTTTTCGATCGTCTCGATCCGATCGAGCCCGCCCGGTTTCTCGAGGCGCACCTCCATATGCTGAAACAGATTCTGGCTGGGGGAAATCGTCACGACGGCATGCTGCCGGCCTCGCCCGGCGACACCGTGCAAAGCTGAGCGGAGCGACCGATCCCATCCATACGCGCGGAATAACAATGACAGGGAATAACGCCGATCATGCATTTAATTCTGTCATCGTTTACCTATTCAATGAATGCGCTCCGTGTGCATAGCGTCACCCCCATGGCCGAATGCCGGCTCCCCTCCTTTCGACTGTCTCAAGCCGATCAAGCGGCGCGCAGCGACTTCAGTTCGTCGATCGCCCGGCCCGCCGCCGCTCGCGCCGTGAGCAGGTCATAACGGGCCTGCAGGGTGAGCCAGAACTCCGGCGAGGTGCCGAGCACCTTGCCGAGCCGCAGGGCCGTATCGGCGGTGATGCCGGTCTCTTCCTTCGCGAGACGCTCGATGCGGGTGCGCGGCACACCGGCCGCGGCGGCGACCTTGCCGGCGGTCAGGCCCAGCGGCACCAGGAACTCCTCGCGCAGCATCTCGCCGGGGTGCATCGGCGGCAAGGTTGCAACGATCTCGGTCATGACATCAACCTTCATGATAATCGACGATTTCGACGTCATCGACGCCATCATCCGACCAGCGGAAGCAAATTCGGAACTGGTCGTTGATCCGGATTGAGTGCTGACCCCTGCGGTCCCGTTTCAACTCTTCAAGGCGATTGCCCGGCGGGCTGCGCAGGTCTCCCAGGACATGGGCGGCATTGACGGCTTCCAGCTTGCGCCTAGCGACCATCGCGATGTCGGCGGGGAAGCCCTTCGGCACTTGCCGGTTGAAGATCGACTCTGCCCACTTGCCCCTGAACGACCGGATCATGCCACCCCCGCGAGGATGAAAAATGTATCATCCATTGATACGGATGACAATGATTAAGTATCAGGAAATGATACATGACAAGCGAGAACGCTGGTCCGACTGATTGGCCCTAATGGCAGTCAGAAGATCCATAGGCGCCGAGACAGGCCGCTTCTGCCGGCGGCGGTTCGAGATTTGTCATTGTCGGACTCGTCCCGGCAGCCCGGCGGCGTCGGGGCCATCGAAGAGAACGGTGCATGCCGCCTTATAACAGATGGTCCAGGCTTGTCCTCCGGAGGCAGGCCGTGAATTCATAGCGCTGGCAAGATTGTTTCCACGCCGGTCGTTGGCTTCGATTGCGATAGGGAGGTGTGTTCGATGCGGCTCTTGATCGGTATCGGCGCTTCCATCGCTCTGACGTTTTCGGCGGCAGCCCAGGATCTTTCGTGCACACAGCGCGGCTGCAAGCAGATGGGCAATTGCCGGGAAGCGGTCTGGCGCTTCGATTATTGCAGCGCATCCAATCTCGACCGCGACAATGATGGCCTGCCCGGCGAAAACCTGTGCAGGACCGCCGATGATGTCAGCCAGGCGCGCGCGGCCAACGCCGCCGCGCGGCCTGAACTTCCGATCGACGGATCCGGTACCGGCGCCGGGGGAGAAAATGCGGGAGCTGACAACGGCAGCGGACATCGAGCTTTGCGGCTGAGGTGTGCTGCATCTATACTTAAAAAATATAAGTTAAAATTCCTATATGACAGAAATCGCAGTCAATATATATCATGATTTTTGAAATATAACGATATTCGGTGCGTAAGCCCAGATTGAATACGCGGGAAGGCTATTAATTAATTGACATGTTTTCCCCACGCCAGGAAAATCGTCCACGTCGTGCATCGCGATGAAGCCGTTTGCCGCGACCTTTGGAGACCATGCGCAGAAATCAAACCAAGAATTGCTGAAATCATGGACAGCATCAATAAAAAGTAACGAAATATCTCCTTTGAAATCAACCGCAGCAGAGCCAGACGGCAAACGGATATGATTTATATTGGAGATATTTCGCGTATTCCTCTCAAAAATATTGTAGTCTTCGTCCGCTCCCCCATATCCCATAAACGGGTCAACTGCATAAATCGTCTTCGAGGTTTCACTTGCGAGGTGAGCCGTCGTTACGCCTCTATAGCTTCCAATTTCGACAATATACCCGTCCACGTTTGCCGATGATAAAACCGACAATTGTAAAAGTTCGAGTTGATGTGCCGTTACAGCAGTATCAACAAGAGATTCTCCTCTATCGTATCTTCTATGTCTACTACTACGAAGTGCAGACTCATCGAATTTAAACGGAAATGTTCGAGAATTTCGTTCTAAAACTCTACTATGCAGCGTCCATATCGATCTATACGGATGCCATTTAGGAATTTTCTTAAATTCAAAAGGATCAATTTTTCCTTCTGTCGAGAATGGATGTAACATCGCATGAGAAAGAGTAAAAATATTTATCATAATTGCCCCACCCCGCTTTTTTGTCAGCCGGGACAGTATAAACCATTTTGATGTCACGCGCATGGGAAGAGAGACATATTTTTGTCAGCCCAAGATATGACGACCTTCGTTATACCGGTCACTCTGGTCATTTTTCCCGATATGAAAATTCCGGCGCAACAGTTAATTGTAAGTACAATGGGTATTAGTTTCTCTAAGTAAGTTCGTATTTTTATTTTTCATGCCTCATTTGTGCCGATTCGATGAGATTGGAGATCTCTCAGAACAGCATCGAGGATATAAAGCATATGAGTATCGGGAGATAACCGTGGGAGATCCGAATGTACGAGGCAAAAGATCTTCTGATGTAGACTGTTGAAGCCAACCCACCACTATCGTTTTTTTCAATTCGCATCGCCCGACTCGTCCGTCGCTTTTCTCAGTACCCCGGCGGAGGGCTGCCGCATGATGGGGGAGGAAGGGACATCTCAGCGTCCGACCCAAAAAATCGCGTGCTGGCAATCTGAATTTGCCGCCCCGGCATTGCCGGAGGCGGATTGTCTGGAATAGCGCGGTGGCCGCCCTCTCGCCCTGCGCGGCATCGCCGGGGCCTCGTCCTGCCCCCTCAATAGTCCCCGAGCTGCGCCCTGACCCGCGCCAGCACCTCCGCCGGGGCCGTCGCGAATTCCGAGCGGCTGCCGCGCTCGCCGTCGCCCGGGCGGGTGCAGGCGACGAGGCCGATCTTGGTGACTGTGAGGTTCTCGTGCACGGGGTCGCAGCGGTCGGCCTTCAGGCCGGGCAGGACGACGAGGTCCTCGTCGCCGCGGAAGCGGGCGGCGAGCGACCATTCGACCTGCGTGGCGTCCTCCGGGTCGATGTCGTCCTCGACGACGATCACCAGCTTGAGGAGGTTGATCTGGCCCATGGCGAGGATGACGGCGCGCTTGCCCTCGCCGAGGCGCGGGCGGTGCATGGCGATCACCGCATGCAGGCGCCCCATGCCGCCATCGGTGACGAACACGCGGCGCACCGCGGGGATGACGCGCTGCAGCGCCGCGCAGCACACCGCCTCGATGGCGAGGGCGCCGAGCAGGCAATGTTCGGGCGCATAGCCCGGCAGGATCGCCTGGTAGACCGCATCGGGGCGATGGGTGACGCAGCCGATGGTGCCGCCCGTCCCCGGCCCGTAATCGACATAGAAGCCGTGGAACTCGGAGACGGAACCCTCGGCGACGAGGTCCGCGGCGTCGATGGCGCCTTCCAGCACGATCTCCGCGCCGGCGGGCACCTCCAGCGGCACCGTCAGGCAGCGGACCAGCTGCAGGGGTTCGCCGAGCAGGGCGCCGGCGATGTCGTATTCGTCGTCGCCGAGGCCGAGATACATCTGCGAGCCGAGCAGCACGGCGGCGTGGTTGCCGATGGCGACGGCGATCGGCAGGCTCTCGCCCTGCGCCCGCGCCTTCTCGGCCAGCACATTGAGGTGATGATTCCTGGCGATGCCGACCATGACGCGCCCGCCGCCGTCGAGCCGCAGCCGGGCGATCGAGACGTTGCGCCGCCCGGTCTCCGGATCCTTGGCGACGATCACCCCGGCGGTGATGTAGGGGCCGGTCTCGTGCTCGAACCAGGTCGGCACCGGCAGGAGGCAGGCGAGGTCGAGCGGCGCGCGGTGGACGACGGCCTGGACCGGCGCGGCCTCGACGAGGACGGGCGGGACCGGCGAGGCCAGCGCTGCCAGGAGGCGGCCGGGCAGGGCGGCCTTGTCCGTCCCGAGCAGCCGGGCGACGCGCTCCCGCGCATTCATGACATTGCCGGCGATGCGCATGGCATGGCCGGCGACGGAGGCGAAGAGCTGGGCCGGCCCGTGCCGGCGCAGCGACATCACCGCGCCGAGCTCGAAGCGCGGATCGACCGTCCGGCGGACGGTGTGCAGGTCGCCGCAGGCGTCGAGACGCGCGAGCATGGTTCTGAAGCTCTGGTCCTGCATCGCCGTCACGCCTCCTCGCCGCGGGATCCGGACGTCGCCCGCACCAGCTCGACCAGCGGGCCGAGATCGAAGATCCGGCGGCCTTCCGTGCCGATCGGCAGCAGTGCCAGCATGCCCTCGGCCAGCGGCCGCACGCCCTCGCCGAGATCGGCCGCCGCCAGGCCGCGGCGATGGATGGCCCAGACGGCGCAGGCGATCTCGATGGTGACGACGTTCCAGGCCGGCACCAGCGAGCGCACGGTCTCGGCCACCGATTGCGGCGCATTGCCGGCGACGTCCTCGACGCCGTCGTCGAGCTGGCCGGAATAGTTGAGGAGCGCCGGATGGGCGGCCTGGCGCACGGCGCCGACATTGGCGCCGGCGAGATGGCCGAGATTGAGGAACTGCACGCCGCCGATGGCGCCCGGCTCGGCCGCCAGGCTGGTCGGCAGGCCGGTGAAGCCGGGCCACTGGATCTTGTGGATGCGCTGGCCGGAGGCCTCGATCACCTTGGCGAGCGCCTGGCGCAGCATGTCCATGGCGAGGCAGCAGGCCGTGGTCTCCATATTGCCGTGGGAGATGAAGGCGCCGGAAGCGGTGTCGATCAGGGGATTGTCGCAGGCGGCGGAGAGTTCCGTCTCGAAGATCGCATGGGCGAAGTCCCAGGCGGCCTCGGCCGCGCCGTGGATCTGCGGGATGCAGCGGAAGCTGAGCGGATCCTGCAGGAAGCGGGCCTCGCCGGCCTGCCACAGCCGGCTTCCGGCCAGCGCCCGGCGCAGCGCCTCGCCGCTGCGCGACTGTCCCGGCTGGCCGCGGGCCTCGTCGACCTCGCGGCGCCAGGAGCGCAGATTGCCGCGGAACCCCTCCATCGACAGGGCGCCCGCCAGCGTCGCCGCGTCGAGGAGGGCGCGGACCTCGGCCAGCGCCAGCGCGGCCTGCGCCAGCATCAGGCTGTTGGAATTGAGGAGGGAGATCGCCTCCTTGGCCGCCAGGCCCGGCAGGGGGGCGGGGCCGCCGCCGCCCGGCGCCACACCGTCCCGCCCGATGAGGGGAAGGGCGAGCTGGCTCATCGCCACGATGTCGGACGCCCCGACCGAGGAGCCGAGCCGGGCGGCCGGCAGGTCGTCGGCCTGCAGGCGGGCGAGCAGGCTTTCCACCAGCTCCAGCCGGACGCCCGAGCGCCCCCGGGCGAACAGCGAGAGCTGGATCGCCAGCGCGGCGCGCACCACCGCCGGCGAGGCGTTCGCGCCCGGCGCCATGGTGGCATGGGCGGTGATCATCAGCTCGTTGTAGCGGGCGATCGCCTCGCGGCTGACGCCGAAATCCTTCTGGCTGCCGACGCCGGTGGTGATGCCGTAGGCGGGGATCGCCTCGTCGACCAGCCGGTCGACCACGGCGCGGGCGCGGACGACCGCGTCGCGTCCGGCCTCGGAAAGGCCGATATCGGCCTCGCGGCGGGCGATCGCCGTGACGTCGCGCAGCGTCAGCGGCGCCTCGCCGAACGCGACGAGGGGGCGAGCCGTACTCATGCCGCCGCGCCGGCCCGCGGCGGGCGGACGAAGCGGCCATGGCCGGGCTCCGCCGTCACCGCCGTGCCGTCGAAGACGCGTTCGCCGCGCAGATAGGTCGCGCTGACGCGCCAGGGTATTTCGAGGCCGTTATAGGGGCTCCAGCCGACGACGTTGTGGCCGCTCGCCGCCGCGTCGTAGATCCGGGGCTCCGGCGTCAGCACGGCGATGTCGGCATCGCGCCCCGGCGTCAGCGCGCCCTTGCTGGCGTCGATGCGGAAATGCCGGGCCGGATTTTCCGCCATCAGGCGCGCCGCCGCCGTCAGCGGGATGCCGCGGGCGAGCGCCCCGGCGACGAAGAGCGGCACCATCACCTCGAGCCCCGGCACGCCCGAGGCGTTGGCGAGCATGTCGGGATCGGTCTTGCGGTCCTCCGACCAGCTGACGTGATCGGTCGAGACCAGCGTGACATTGCCGGCGGCCACCTGGCGCCACAGGCCCTCGACCTCGGCGCGCGGGCGGAGCGGCGGATTGATCTTGGCCTTGCCGCCAAGGCGGCGGACATCGTTCTCCTCGTCGAGCACGAGATAATGGATGCAGGCCTCGATGGTGGCGGCGAAGCCCTGGGCGCGGTAGGCGGCGGCGATGTCGTAGCCGCGTGAAAGCGAGCAATGCACCACATGGGCGGGGCAGCCGGTGGCGGCGCCGATCTCGTAGATCGCGAGCATGGCGAGCAGCTCGGCGATCGGCGGCCGTGACAGGCCGTGCGCCCGCCAGTCGGTGATGCCGGCCGCCCGCGTGCGGGCCGTATAGGCCTCCACCGTCTCGTGGTCCTCGTTGTGGACGCCGGCGGCGAGGCCGTGCGGCGCGATGGCGGCGAAGCAATCCATCATCAAAGGCGGGGGAATGCGGGGAAAGCGGGTCGGATGGGTGCCGAAGGTCGAGAATTTGAACGAAGAGACGCCCGCCTCGACCATTTCGCCGATGCGCGCCGCGCCCTCGGCGGGATCGACCGTGCCGTACAGCGCGAAATCCACGCGGGCGGTCGCTTCGCCATGGCTCGCCTTCGCCGCCACCGCCGCCCCGGACGACACCACCTGCCCCTCGTCATAGGGCATGTCGACGATGGTGGTGACCCCGCCGGCGGCGGCCGAGCGGGTCGACCACTGGAAATCCTCCTGGCCGCGCTGCGACAGCGAATGGACCTGGGCGTCGATCGCCCCCGGCAGGATCAGGGCCCGGCCGAGCCGGTGGCTTTCGCGCGCCGCGGGCGGATCGCCCTCGCCGACGAGCGCCACCTTGCCGCCGGACACCGCGACGAAGCCGCCCTCGACGACGCGGGACGGCAGGACGATGGTGCCTTGAAGGACGAGGTCGAAATCTCCCATCGCCGCTGTTCCCTTCGCTCCGGAGCCGACAGGCGGCCAGTCTATTGCCGGCGCCCGGCCGGCGGTATATGTCAAAAACCGGACAGCCGATGCTTCCGCCCCGCCTGCGGCAGGACGATCATGAACACCGCCACCATCGCCATGGCCCTCGCCGTCCTGCAGGAAGGGTCGGTGCGCGGCGCCGGCCGGCTGCTTGGCTGCGCCCCCTCGACCGTCGCCGACGCCCTGGAACGCTTCGAGGCGGCGGTGGCGATGACACTGGCCCACCGCGCCGAGGGCGGCCTGACCCTCACCCTCGCCGGCGAGACGCTCCTGCGCGCCTCGCCCGGCCTCCTCGCCGGCCTCGTCGCCCTGGCCGCCGCCGGCGGAGCGCCGCCGGCCGACGCGCTGGGCTGGGCCGCCCGCGATGCCGTTCCCCTCCCGGCGCTCGCCCGCTTCGGCGCGGTGGCGAAGGCCGGCAGCATCCGCCGGGCGGCGCGCACCCTCGGGCTCGGCCAGCCGCATCTGTCGCGGCAGATGTCCCGCCTGGAGGCGGCGTTCGGCTCTTCCCTGCTGCGGCGCACAAGCGAGGGCTGCGAGCCGACGCCGGCCGGCCTCAAGGTCGAGGCGGCGGCGCAGCTGCTGGTCGAGGCGATGGCGGCCCTCACGGCGCCGGCCGGGCGCCGCTTCGCGCGGGACAGGCGCAGCGTGGCCTTCGGCACCGTCGCCCCGATCGGCCATGAGAGCCGCCTGGCCGCCCGCCTCGCCACCCTCGTCTCGGACTGGCGGCGCCAGCGGGCCGGCCAGGACCTGCTCGTCAGCAGCACCACGGCCGAGGAGCTGATGGCCGGCCTGCTCGCGGGCCGCTTCGACGCGGCCCTCACCGATGCGCCGATGCGGCACAGGCGCTTCGAGAGCCGGGAGCTGTTCTCCTCCGAGCTCGTCCTCGTCGGCCCGCGGGACGTCGTCGGCACCGGCACGCCGCTGCAGGCCCTGCTCGCCGCCCGGCCGATCGCCGTGCCGAGCCTGCGCAGCGGCCTGCGCCAGCGCATCCGCGAGATCCTCGATCCCCTTACGGAACGAGGCGAAGCCGCCGCCGGCCCGATCTTCGAGATCGACGCCCTTCCGATCATCGTCAACCTCGTGCTCGACCATGGCTGCCTGACGGTGCTGCCCCTCGATTCGATCGCCTCGCTCGGGCACAAGATCGGCCATCGCCCGCTGCCCGGCGCGCCCCGCATCGGCTTCCATCTCGTCTGGCCGAGAACGATGGCGGCGAAGGCCGTCGCCGGCATCATCGAGGCCTCGCTGGCCGCGCCCGCCGCTCCGGCCTGAGGCGGCCGTTCCCCGCGATTGCAAAGGCGGCGCGCCGACGCCATGGTCGGGGCATGTCGAACGCCTGCTTCCCCATCGCGCCTGCGCGGACGCCGGACGATCTCCAGGCGGCCGCCCGGCTCTTCAGCGCCTATGCCGCCTCGCTGGACGTCGATCTGGCCTATCAGGACTTCGCCGCCGAACTGGCGGGCCTGCCGGGCAAATATGCCGCGCCGGCGGGCGAGCTGTTCCTGGACTTCAATAACGGTGACAACGGACTCTATTTGTCCAATCGGTCATGGACTGTAACCGAATAAGGTGCACTCCAGCACTGTCACCGCAATTCGTGCGCCCCGACGGTGTACATCACCAGTGGAGGAAGATTCCACCCGGACAGTTGTCGATTGATCCGGTAGCAGACGAGCGGCTTGTCCGGGTAATTGGGCGGGCCGGAGCCTCGTGACAAAGGCCGCCCTGGGCGGTTGAGCGAGCCGGTGGGCCGTAATGTGAGTAAAGCCTGAGCAGGCCTCGAAAGTCGAGATGTGAGCGCCGACCCGCCGGATTACCGGGGAAGGCCGCGCGGAGGGGGAAGCAATCGACATCTGCACCCGTCCGGTTCACCGGGGTAGTGGGCACGGCACGCCGGCAAGGTGGTGGGCGTAATCGGGGGAGACCCGTTTGGTGCGGGGGTCGCGTCCTCAACGCTGTCATTCAGGACAGCGGCATCGGGCGGGAGTCGGACAGGGGCGTAGTACTGTCGAGACCGGGTAATGCCGGTGGAGGGAAGGCCCCTGACTTGTGGTGTGCTTTCGGCAAAGATGAGGTGGAGGCGATTGACGATGCGTCTAGCAACGCCCGAACGGATCCGGATTCTTCAAAGAAAGCTGTATTGCAAGGCGAAGGCGGAGCCTGCCTTCCGCTTCTATGCACTGTACGACAAGATCTACCGTGAAGACATCCTGCACCATGCCTGGTTGCGTGCCCGTGAGAATGGGGGTGCATCGGGTGTTGACGGGATGAGCTTTGCGCAGATCGAGGCGGGCGGTGTCGAGAACTGGCTGGCGGCATTGGGTAAGGACCTCGCTTCGAAGACGTATCGGCCGCAGGCTGTACGGCGGGTGATCATCCCCAAGCCGGGAGGCGGTGAACGCCCGCTCGGCATCCCGACGATACGGGACCGGGTTGTTCAGACCGCCGCCAAGCTTGTGCTCGAGCCGATCTTCGAAGCGGACCTGGAAAGGACTGCTTACGGCTATCGTCCCCAGCAGGGCGCCGCCGAGGCGATCCGGCAGGTGCACCAGCACTTGCTTGGAGGGTATACGGATGTGGTGGATGCGGATTTGTCGAAGTACTTCGATACGATCCCGCACCCTGAACTGATGAAGTCGGTATCTCGTCGTACCTGTGACCGGCATGTGCTGCATCTGATCCGGATGTGGCTCAAAGTGCCGGTCGAGGAACAAGGCGAGGATGGAACCCGGCGCAGGATGGGTGGCAAGCGCAACCGGCTCGGCACGCCGCAGGGTGGTGTCGTCAGCCCGTTGCTGGCCAACCTCTACATGAACCGGTTCCTGAAGCACTGGCGTCTTGCTGCTTGCGGCGAGGCGTTCAGGGCGCATGTCGTCAACTACGCCGACGACTTCGTCATCCTCAGCCGCGGCCACGCGGCAGAGGCGCTGGCGTGGACGAAGGCGGTGATGACAAGGCTCGGGCTGACGATCAACGAGGCGAAAACCTCGGTGAAGGAAGCTCGAACCGAGCGCTTCGACTTCCTCGGCTACACGTTCGGTCCGCATCGTCATAGCAAGGATGGCCGCCTTTATCTCGGCGCCAGTCCGTCCGCCAGGAGCCTGCAACGGTTGAAAGGCAAGGTGAGCGATCTGCTGGTGCCCGGCAACAAGGGATCATGGCCCGACGTGCGGGATCGACTGAACAGCCTTCTGGCTGGCTGGTCGGCCTACTTCGGCTATGGCTCGCTGTCGCTGACGTATCAGGCGGCCGATCATCATGTCGTTGACCGCGTGAGGCACTTCCTCGCCAAACGACACAAGGAGCAAAACAGCGGCACATCAGCGTTCTCGCGAAGCACCATCTTCGCCGAACTCGGTGTGCGCCAGCTCAGACGCGTGCATCCTGTGTCCCGTCGTGGGCCTTACAATGAAGCCACCCGGAAAGCCGGATGCGGGAAATCCGCACGTCCGGTTTGATGAGCGGGGAAGGGAAACGGGGCGTTGCCGAATGGCTCAAGCTACCGCGCCCTTCCTCGACTCTACCGCCTGTCCGGCGTACTCTGGAAGGTAATCACTCGGGCGTCCGGTCTTTTTCAATGACCCCAGCGTGACACAAGGACTTTGTTTAAGGCAACATTGTTCACTGTGGCGGATGCACGGTAGGGTAACCTTACCGCGTAATCTGTATTCCCGGAGCGGCGCCGCCGTCGCCGATGCACGCTACTGCGTTCATGCGCTGTGCGTGGGACGCATATATTTTTGCCAACTGGCGCGATATTACAAAAAAACCTGCGGAGGACGGTGGAGATAAACCACTATGTCCCTGTGGAATCGTCTTGCGTCTGGTAATGTCGGGCTAAGGAGATGTCTGGCTCTGATTCGCGGCGCTCATGCTCGCCCATTTTTGGAACGAGCTTCGGGCCGAGCAAGTCGCCGAAGGAGCGCGGGCTTACCCCCGCTACGTTTCAAGGGAGCCAACCATGGCTGTCTGTGCGTGGCCAATGCCGGTATCCGTTCGTGAATACGACAGGTTCCGGTTTGGAAAATGGGAACATGTTCGTTCCCACTGTCGGAGCCTGCCGCGCTCGTAAGAGCAGGCAGGCCCCAAGCATGGTGTGTGGAGTACCCGTCGGCAAAACTGGCTCCCACCCAAGTCGCCGCCGTCCCCACAAGGGGCGGCGGTTTGCTTTTTGCGCCTATCGGCGCGAAACAGTCATGTGGACGAGGGGTCTACGAACGGATGGTGTCCATTCAGCTCTTCAACGGTTAACAACCCGTTAGAGTTTCGCCCGTTGTCCTCCCCGACCAACTCACTCGGTGCGTTTTCGCTTAATAGCCCCTTGACAGGGGCCGAGTGGCTTTCATTAAGAACTCTTTTACGCGCTTAATTATGCAGGTCAAGAGTCAGGGAAATTTGCCAGATTTTACAGATCTGTAGAAAACGGTCTAGACCCGTTTGCAGCAGACCTGTCTATTCGTGCTCCGCCGTCAAGTCTGCCTGCTCCTGATTCGAGCCCAATCCACTGCATTATATGGGAGGAATTTTGATTCTCCCCACTATCCACAGGCTACCATTTATGCTGACGCGGCCGACCCCATGACGTCCTCGCGCCGCAGGAGGATGCGACGGGCGTTGGTGGAGTCACGTTCCTTTCTCCGTCCGTTCTTTGCGGCCAGGAGCGAGATGTTGGAATAACGGTGACAGGTCACCGTTATTCCGAAGGCTGCTGCGAGGTGAAACGGCTCTATGTCCTCCCGCAGGCGCGCGGCCTCGGCCTCGGCAGGGCGCTCGTCGAGGCCGTCATCGCGCAGGCGCTGCGCATCGGCTATCGCGACATGCACCTGGACACGCTGCCGACGATGACCGGCGCGATCGCGCTCTATACGGCGGCAGGCTTCGCACCGATCCCGCCCTATTACGACACGCCCGTGGACGGCACGATCTTCCTCGGACGCCGGCTCGGGGAAGCTGCGCAGGGGTAGGGCGGCGGCGCGCCGGTCATTTCGCCTTTCGGGCCGACGAGCCGTTCAGGGTGACCGCGGCGCGAATGAGCGCCTTAAAGGCGGCCTCATCGATGTCGTCACCCTCGTGGAGATCGATGGCGCGCCGGGCATTGCCCTCGAGGCTGGCATTGAACAGGCCTGAGGGATCTTCGAGCGAGGCGCCCTTGGCGAAGGTCAGCTTCACCACGCCCTTATAGGTCTCGCCGGTGCAGATCAGCCCATGGTGAGACCACACGGGAACGCCTCGCCATTTCCACTCCTCGACCACGTCGGGGTCGGCCTGCCTGATGAGGGCGCGGACATGGGAAAGCATGCGGCCCC
The DNA here is from genome assembly GCF_030814655.1 of Labrys monachus. NCBI lineage: Bacteria > Pseudomonadati > Pseudomonadota > Alphaproteobacteria > Hyphomicrobiales > Xanthobacteraceae > Labrys > Labrys monachus. The sequence goes on along the minus strand of NZ_JAUSVK010000001.1, from coordinate 5,035,526 downwards.
TCCAGTCGCCCAGGTCCGCGATCCTCGCATCGATCAGCCGGGAAGGGGATTCGCCGTCCGGCGCTGCGCTCTTCTTCATGCCGTTTCCTCCCTGTCCGGCTGCGGCAGGCCTCAGTCCCATATGCGTTAACCTTAGATTGTTAAGCGTGACATTTGGGGCCCCCTCCCCCTTGCGGGGAGGGAATAGAAGGGTGGGGGTCGGGACAACAATTTCTTCGAAATTACGGTGACAGTGCTGGAGTGCACCCCGTAGGTGAGACACGCTAATTTCTGTGCCAGGTTATATGCATTCTGATTTTAGGGTGTTTTGGCTAGGACGAAGTTGGTTTCAAATTCAATGGGCGTGCGGTAGCCGAGAGAGGAGTGGAGGCGCTCGGTAGATAGTGTCCCAATGCGTGGTGTAACTGATCGAGCGTCACGCCATTTCCGGCCAGAGCCGGCGGGTTGATCAGCTTGCCAAAGCGGTCAAGCTTGCGAGGGGATCATCGCCCAAAGGAGCGATGGTTTCCAGCGTCATGTAACGAGCGCGCTGAACGGCCCATTCGTCGTTCTGTTCCAACAAGATAGCACCGACGAGACGGCGAATGGCTTTCTCGTTGGGGAAGATGCCGACGACATCGATTCGACGCTTGATCTCGCCGATGGGCCGTTCGATCGGGTTGGAGGAGTGGAGCTTGGTTACAGTGACAGTGCATTTTATTAAACTGCTGCCCTGCGCCGAGGGCTATCAAATAAATGCCCTGTCATCGTGTGCGCCCTGTAGGCGTGTTTCTCTAGTGGAGGTAGGTTCCACCCGGATAATAGTCGATAGGTTCGGTAGCTGACGAGCGGCTTGGCAGGGTAATCTGCTGGGTCGGAGCCTCGTGACAAAGGCCGCCTTGGGTGGCTGAGCGATCCGACGGGCCGTAATGTGAGTGAAGCCTGAGCAGGCCTCGAAAGGTGCGATGCGGATGCCGACCCGCCACGGTGATGGGGAAGGCAGTACGGACAGGGAAGCCATCGACACGTGCACCTGTTTGATCCGCCGGGGTATTGGGCACGGCACGCCGGAAGAGAGAGACGGGTCATCAGGGGAGACCCGCTGGTCGAGGATGATACCTCGCGCCGTCGCAGGGCGGTGGACCGAGCGGGAGTCGGAGAGGGGCGTAGTACTGTCGAAACCGGGTAATTGCGGTGGAGGGAAGGCCCCTTGCTTCAGATGCGCTTGTGAAGAAGGTGAGGATAGGGTGATTGGCGATGAGCCTGGCAACACCGGATAAGATCAGGAACCTTCAGAGGAAGCTGTATTGCAAGGCGAAGGCGGAGCCTGCCTTCCGCTTCTATCTGCTCCACGACAAGATTTGTCGCGCGGACATTCTGGCTCATGCGTGGGCGTGTGCCCGTCACAATGGCGGGGCTCCGGGCGTGGATGGAGTGCACTTCGAGGACATTGAGCGGTCGGGGGTGGAGAAATGGCTGGCAGCCTTGCGGGAGGACCTTGCCTCGAAGAGGTATCGGCCCGAGCCGGTGCGGCGGGTGATGATCCCCAAGCCCGGTGGCGGGGAGAGGCCCTTGGGTATTCCCACGATCCGGGACCGGGTGGCCCAGACTGCTGCCAAGCTGGTGCTGGAACCGATCTTTGAGGCAGATCTGGAAGACAATGCCTATGGCTATAGGCCCAAACGAAGCGCGCTCGATGCCATCACGCAGACCCATCGGCTGATCCGACAGGGGTATACGGATGTCGTCGACGCCGATCTGTCGAAATACTTCGACACGATCCCGCATGCGGAGCTCCTCAAATCGGTGGCTCGCCGTATCGTTGACCGGCATGTTCTGCATCTGATCAAGATGTGGCTTCGTGCTCCGGTCGAGGAGCGGGATGGTGGTGGTATCCGGCGCATGAGTGGCGGCAAGAGCAACAAGCGAGGCACGCCGCAAGGCGGCGTTGTCAGCCCGTTGCTTGCCAACCTCTATATGAACCGGTTCCTGAAGTATTGGCGGAGGCAAGGATGCAGTCGGGCGTTCCGTGCGCATCTGGTCAACTATGCCGATGACTTCGTCATCCTCAGCCGCGGGCATGCGCCTGAGGCTCTCGCGTGGACGAGGGCAGTGATGATCAGGCTTGGGCTGAGCATCAACGAGGCGAAAACCTCGGTGAAGGATGCCGGCGCGGACAGCTTCGACTTCCTCGGCTACACGTTTGGTCCGAAGTTCCGGAAACGGGATGGCCAGAGGTATTCGGGCGCAAGTCCCTCCAGAAAGAGCGTGAAACGGATCAAGACCAAGATCGGTGACCTTCTGGTGCCAGGCAACAAGGGAGCATGGCCAGACGTGCGCGACAGGCTGAACGGTCTTCTGACTGGCTGGTCGGCGTATTTTGGCTATGGCACCCGGGCTGCGGCCTATCGGGCCATCGATCGGCACATCTGTGATCGCGTCAGACGCTTCCTCGCCAAGCGGCACAAGGAAGGTGGACGAGGAACGCGGCCCTTCCCCTGGAGAGAAATCTTCGGGACACTCGGGGTCAAGCAACTCACCACGACGCCGAAGGCAACCGCCGTGAGCCTGCAATGAAGTCTGTCGGAAAGCCGGATGCGGGAAATCCGCACGTCCGGTTTGATGAGCGGGGAAGGGAAACGGGGCGTTGCCGAACGGCACAAGCTACCGCGCCCTTCCTCGACTCTACAATTCGTGCGCCCCGACGGTGTACATCAGCAGTGGAGGAAGATTCCACCCGGACAGTTGTCGATTGATCCGGTAGCAGACGAGCGGCTTGTCCGGGTAATTGGGCGGGCCGGAGCCTCGTGACAAAGGCCGCCCTGGGCGGTTGAGCGAGCCGGTGGGCCGTAATGTGAGTAAAGCCTGAGCAGGCCTCGAAAGTCGAGATGTGAGCGCCGACCCGCCGGATTACCGGGGAAGGCCGCGCGGAGGGGGAAGCAATCGACATCTGCACCCGTCCGGTTCACCGGGGTAGTGGGCACGGCACGCCGGCAAGGTGGTGGGCGTAATCGGGGGAGACCCGTTTGGTGCGGGGGTCGCGTCCTCAACGCTGTCATTCAGGACAGCGGCATCGGGCGGGAGTCGGACAGGGGCGTAGTACTGTCGAGACCGGGTAATGCCGGTGGAGGGAAGGCCCCTGACTTGTGGTGTGCTTTCGGCAAAGATGAGGTGGAGGCGATTGACGATGCGTCTAGCAACGCCCGAACGGATCCGGATTCTTCAAAGAAAGCTGTATTGCAAGGCGAAGGCGGAGCCTGCCTTCCGCTTCTATGCACTGTACGACAAGATCTACCGTGAAGACATCCTGCACCATGCCTGGTTGCGTGCCCGTGAGAATGGGGGTGCATCGGGTGTTGACGGGATGAGCTTTGCGCAGATCGAGGCGGGCGGTGTCGAGAACTGGCTGGCGGCATTGGGTAAGGACCTCGCTTCGAAGACGTATCGGCCGCAGGCTGTACGGCGGGTGATCATCCCCAAGCCGGGAGGCGGTGAACGCCCGCTCGGCATCCCGACGATACGGGACCGGGTTGTTCAGACCGCCGCCAAGCTTGTGCTCGAGCCGATCTTCGAAGCGGACCTGGAAAGGACTGCTTACGGCTATCGTCCCCAGCGGGGCGCCGCCGAGGCGATCCGGCAGGTGCACCAGCACTTGCTTGGAGGGTATACGGATGTGGTGGATGCGGATTTGTCGAAGTACTTCGATACGATCCCGCACCCTGAACTGATGAAGTCGGTATCTCGTCGTACCTGTGACCGGCATGTGCTGCATCTGATCCGGATGTGGCTCAAAGTGCCGGTCGAGGAACAAGGCGAGGATGGAACCCGGCGCAGGGTGGGTGGCAAGCGCAACCGGCTCGGCACGCCGCAGGGTGGTGTCGTCAGCCCGTTGCTGGCCAACCTCTACATGAACCGGTTCCTGAAGCACTGGCGTCTTGCTGCTTGCGGCGAGGCGTTCAGGGCGCATGTCGTCAACTACGCCGACGACTTCGTCATTCTCAGCCGCGGCCACGCGGCAGAGGCGCTGGCGTGGACGAAGGCGGTGATGACAAGGCTCGGGCTGACGATCAACGAGGCGAAAACCTCGGTGAAGGAAGCTCGAACCGAGCGCTTCGACTTCCTCGGCTACACGTTCGGTCCGCATCGTCATAGCAAGGATGGCCGCCTTTATCTCGGCGCCAGTCCGTCCGCCAGGAGCCTGCAACGGTTGAAAGGCAAGGTGAGCGATCTGCTGGTGCCCGGCAACAAGGGATCATGGCCCGACGTGCGGGATCGACTGAACAGCCTTCTGGCTGGCTGGTCGGCCTACTTCGGCTATGGCTCGCTGTCGCTGACGTATCAGGCGGCCGATCATCATGTCGTTGACCGCGTGAGGCACTTCCTCGCCAAACGACACAAGGAGCAAAACAGCGGCACATCAGCGTTCTCGCGAAGCACCATCTTCGCCGAACTCGGTGTGCGCCAGCTCAGACGCGTGCATCCTGTGTCCCGTCGTGGGCCTTACAATGAAGCCACCCGGAAAGCCGGATGCGGGAAATCCGCACGTCCGGTTTGATGAGCGGGGAAGGGAAACGGGGCGTTGCCGAATGGCTCAAGCTACCGCGCCCTTCCTCGACTCTACCAGGCGACGCGTCGCATGATCGAGGAAGGCGGTGGGGGTCATGTTGGTGACCTGCCGGAAGGCAAAGCAAAATGCCGCCGTGCTGGCGAAACCGGCATGAACAGCCACCTGGGAGATCGCGTTTCCCGCGGAGAGCTGGTCGATAGCGAGGACGATCCGTGCCCGTTGCCGCCAGGCTTTGAAGGTGAGCCCCGTCTCGGCAGGAAACAGACGGCTGATGGTCCGAACCGAAGTGGCGGCGCGGGAAGCGAGTTCGCCGATGTCGAGTTGGCTTCGAGGATCAGCAAAAACCAGGTCGGCGACGCGCCTTCCGATCGCGCTCGCCGGCAGCGGCACGAAGGTCGGCGCATCCGGCGTCTCGGTGAGCTCGTGGAGAATCAATCTGACGACGAGTTCGGTCCTCTCGGGCGTGGCGTTCGTCCCGAACGCTGCAAAGATCAGCTCCCGTAGAAGCGGAGTGACTTTCAGGGCGAACGCGCGATTGAGGGAATCGGACGGCGCCCACTCCTGCGATGCCGAGGGATCCCAATAGATCATCCAGAGTTCGGCGTCGGAGAGCACGTCGGTCCAATGTGGAACCCCGGACGGCACCCAAACGGCAAGCTGCGGTGGAACGAGCCAGCGACCGGACTTCGTGTAGACCTGCATCGTGCCGGAAGCAGCAAAGATCAACTGCGCTTCGTCATGAGCGTGCAAAGCGACGGCTGCCCCTCGCGTCTGGGCGGCCCGCAGCGTTCGGAACAATGGATGCCCGGCTGGTTGGCGTTTCATCGATATCATTTGGCGCTACATCGTAAAGGCACCTTGCTATCTTACAGCACGTTCGGACGTACCGTGAAACAGCGAGAGACGAGCCCTGAAGACAACGGGAAACATGACACCGGCGGCCCGCTTCCGCGCACACGCGCCCGCGGCGAGCGATCGGCCGAGCGGGACCGTCTTTGCGAGGCCTCGTTCGCCGCCGCCAACCCTGCCCGAGATCAGCACCATGACTGAAACTGCATCAGAATCACGACCCGGCAGGCTTCCTGCGCATCGCGTCACCGTCACAGGGATCGAGTTCCTGACGCCCAATATGCGTCGCATAACTTTCCAGGGCGACACGCTTGCCACTGTGAGCGTGCCTTTGCCGGCCCAGTGGTTGAAAGTGGTCCTGCCCGTACCAGAAGAAAAGGGCCGGGCAAATCGGGCCTATACGATCCGGCACTTCTACCCCGGATGGCGCACGATGGACATTGACTTCGTCCTGCATGGTGATAGGGGCCCCGCTTCGGCATGGGCCCGGTGCGCTATGGTTGGCGATGTCGTGCATCTCGGAAATCCAAGGGGCGGGCACCGGATGGAGCCAGATGCTCGGTGGAGATTGCTCGCCGGCGACGAAACCGCACTGCCGGCGATTGCCAGCATTCTGGATGCACTTCCCATCGACGGGATACCGACCTGGGTGGTCATCGAAGTGCCGTCCATGGACGACGCGCAGCCGTTGCGACGCTCCGAGACGACCGAGGTCCATTGGATAGCCCGGGATGGAAATCACGGCCCGCCGGGTTGTTTGCTGGAAGACAGGATTTCCAGCCTTTCGCTTTCGGGCGAAGAGGGGCAGGTCTTCCTTGCCGGCGAGGCGGCCGCCGTCAAAAAAATAAGACGGGGCCTCGGTCGGCGCGTTCCACAGGCGATCATGGATGCGAAAGGCTACTGGCTGCAGGGACAGGCAGACCACAGGGACAAGAGCTGAATGGAGAACGAGAAGTTTTGGAGGCAAGCGGCCGACGAGCTTGTAGAGCCGGCCGCTTTACCAAATCGCGCAATGTCGGTGCCCGTCTGGGGCTGACCTCACGGCGGGACCAGTCCGGGGGGGCGATATCCTCGGGCGCATCTCCCATTGCGGCGATGGTCTGATGCGCCATTACCTTTACGAGGCGGCGGGTGTCATGCTGTTCCGCTGGCGCGGCTCGGTAGGGAAACGACGGCCTTGAGAGCAAGCTCGCGCTGCTCTGGATCAGCCTACCATGGGTAAATCGGTAGGGAAACCACCGTGCCGAAGCCGCGCAGGGCCGGAATCTCGTCAGCCCGCCAGGGGCCGCGCCAGCACCTGCTCCAGCCGGTCGAGGAAGTTCGGCCATCCCTGCCGGGCGCCCTGATAGGCCTGCTGCTGGTCGGGCCGGAAGCCCGACTGTTCCATGCGCAGGCGGGTTCCCGCACCCGTCGGGGTGAGGGTCCAGGTGACGACGCTCTCCAGGCCGTAGGCCGCCCAGGTGTAGGAAAGCCGCCTGTTCGCCTCGACGGCGACGACCCGGCAGTCGACCGTGCCCCAGTCGGCACGGAGATCGAAACGGTGGTCCAAGACGGGCTTGAAATCGTTCTTCATCAGCCATGCCTCGATCAGATGCGGCTGGGTGAGCGCGCGCCAGATCTTCTCCGGCGCAAAGGGGATCTCCCGTTCGACGACGACGCTCAGCGTCTCAGTGGCGGTGCTGCTCATTGGTCCATCCTTTTCAGCAGATCTTCGAGATCGTCGAACCGGCTCTCCCAGAACCCGGCCATCCGGCTCGTCCAGTCGATCAGCGGGGCGAGGGCGCCGAGCTGGGCCGAATAATGCGTCTGGCGGCCTTCGTGGCGGTCCCGCACCAGCCCGGCCTGCTTCAGGAGGCCGAGATGCTTGGAAACCGCCGGCTGCGAGACGCCGGCGCGGGCGGTGAGGGCGCTCACCGTCTGCTCCCCGTCGCGGCACAGCCGCTCGAAGATCGCCCGCCGGGTCGGGTCGGCGAGGGTCCTGAAGAGCATGTCGTCGGCGTCCGGCATCGCAATCGATAACTCACTGGTTATTGATTGACGTATAACCGTTCGGCTATGTATGCGTCAAGGGGGAAGCCGGCGGCGGTCCCTAGGACACGCAGGCCCGGGCGTCGACGGGCCAGGTCTCGATGCCGCCCTCGATGCCCCCTTGGCCGGCGACGACGAGGTTCCGCGCCAGGTTGACGACGGTGCAGGCGTGGTTGGGCAGGAGGCGCAGCCGCTCGCCGATGGCCGGGCGCCGGCCGCCATGGGCGACGAAGCCGTGCTCCTCCGACAGGCTCGCCACCGGCATGTCGGCGCCGTCGGCGTCGCCGAGGCGGCGCGCCACGCCATAGCCCGCCAGCCGCGTCGATCCGTGCGGGCCCCGGTCGCTGCTCATCACCTTGGAGCCGGCATCGACGATGGCATAGGTGTCGTTGCAGCTGATCACGGTGGCGAGCACGCTCAAGGCGAGGTCGTCGCGGGTGGCGACGCCGAGCGAGACCTGCGTCAGGTCCATGAAGACGTAATTGCCGGGCCGGATCTCGGAAATGCCGTCGAACCGGTCTCCGAGCCAGACCGTCGGCGTGCTGCCGACGGAGATGCAGGGCACGCCGATGCCGGCCCGGACGAGGGCGTCGGCGACGCCGAGCATGGCCTGGTGCTCCTGGCGGGCGATCACCGTCACCGCTTCCGGCGTCGGCGCCGAATAGGCATGGCCGGCATGGCTGAGGATGCCGGCGAAGCGCAAGGCGGCGTCGTCCGCGATCAGGCGGGCCAGCCGCACGGCCTCGCCGCCGGCGGGGCTGACGCCGCAGCGATGCAGCCCGACATCGATCTTGACCTGCACATCGGCCCGGACGCCCTGCGCCGCGGCCTCCGCCGCCACGGCGGCGATGCCGGCATCCGAATCGGCGATCAGGGTGAGGCGGGCGCCGCCGTCCCGTGCGGCGGCGAGCAGGCGGGCGATCTTGCGCCGGTCGACCAGCGGCTGGCCGACGGTGATGTCGCGGAAGCCGGCTTCGAGAAAGACCAGGGCCTCCGAGCCCTTGGCCACCGTGAGGCCCGCCGCGCCGGCCTCGATCTGCATCCGGGCGAGGGCGACCGATTTATGGGTCTTCACATGCGGGCGGAGCGCCACGCCGGCCGATCGCGCGCGGGCCGCGGCGGCCGCGATGTTCCGGCGCAGCAGCGCCGCATCGACGATCACCGCCGGGGTTTCGATCTCGGTGAGGATCCGGTCGGAACCCGACCAGCGGAGGGGCGCTTCGTCATGCATGCCGAATCTATAGCGCAGGAAATTTTTCTCCCAAAAGAAAATATGCGGTTGACAAGAAAAGCCGGCTGCTGCCGAATGAGCCTTGCCCATGAATTTATCAGTTCCTGAAACGCACAAAGAAGCGGCAACAGACCGAGGGGACAATCCATGAAGACCCACCTTCTTCGCAGCGCAGCGCTCGGCTTCACGGCGCTGTTCGGCATCACCGCCCTGTCCGGGGCCGAGGCCGCCGATGCGGTCCGCGGCGGTACGCTCACCATCGGCCGGCCGGACGAGCCGCTGACCTTCGATCCGTTCATCCCGTCCGACAACGGCTCGATCTACGCCATCGCGCAGGTCTGCGAGCCCCTCGTCCTCGCCGATGCGCCGGGCACCGGCCTGGAGCCGGGCCTCGCCACCGCCTGGACGGCGGCGCCGGACGGGCTGAGCTACACCTTCACCCTGCGCGAGGGCGTGACCTTCAGCGACGGCAAGCCGCTGACGCCGGACGACGTGGTGTTCTCGCTGCAGAAGGTGATGGATCCGGCGGCCGCCTACGGCTTCGCCTTCGGGCCGGTCAAGTCGGCCGAGAAGGTCGACGACAGCCACGTCAAGGTGACGCTGAAGACGCCCTACACGCCGCTGCTCTCGGCGCTCTCGCTGTTCTCCGCCTCGATCGTCGAGAAGGCGGTCTACCAGGCCGGCGCCGACGCGTTCGGCACCAAGCCCGTATGCACCGGGCCGTTCATGGTGCAGAGCTATGAGCGCGGCAGCCAGGTCGTGCTGGTGCCGAACCCGCATTACTGGGCCAAGGGCACGGACGGCAAGCCGCTGCCCTATCTCGACAAGATCGTCCTGCGCTACATGCCGGATTCCAACTCCCGCGTGCTCGGCCTGCAGAACGGCGATCTCGACGCCGCCATCGCCGTGCCGCTCAACCAGGCCGCCGCCGTCAAGGCCATGGACGGCACCGCGCTCGAAGTCACCCCGTCCTACCGCCTCGACTATGTCTATCTCAACCACGCCAAGAAGCCGTTCGACGACAAGCGCATCGCGCTCGCCGTCAACTACGCCACCAACCACGATGCGCTGATGAAGGCGGTGTATTTCGGCTATGGCGAGGTGCCGAATTCCTTCATGCCTAAGGTCAATTACTGGTCGAAGGACGTCGCGCCGATCCCCTACGACCTCGCCAAGGCCACGGCGCTGGTCAAGGAAGCCAAGTATGACGGCACGCCGATCCAGCTGATGGTCGACACCGGCAACGCCGCCTCCCGCCAGGTCGCGACCATCCTGCAGGCCGCCTGGACCAAGATCGGCCTCAAGGTCGAGATCGTCGAGTTCGACAACGGCACCGCCTTCGGCATGACGCAGAAGGGCGACTACCAGGCCTATGTCAGCTATATCACCAGCGACATCAACGACAGCGACGAGCTCGCCACGCTCGAAGGCGACCATACCGGCTCGACCAACGCCTTCTTCTCCAACTACAAGAACGACGACGTCGTCGCGCTGCTGGCCCAGGCCCGGCAGGAGAGCGACAGCGCCAAGCGCGCCGCGCTCTACGCCAAGATCCAGGATGTCGTCTATCACGACGGCTACAGCGTGCCGCTGAACTTCCTGCCCTATGTCAACGGCTACAAGACCAAGGTGCAGGGCTGGTACAACATCGCCGTCGGCTGGTGGTGGCTGAAGAACATGTGGATCAAGCCCTGAACACGCGTGAGGAAAGTGCGGTCTTCGGATCTGTTCGCGCTGCGATAGGCAGTCAAGACGCCTTCTCCCGGTTCGGGACCCCGCATTTCCCCGGGAAATGCTCGGGGTCCCGGCAGGGGGATGAGGGTCTGAACCTTGATAGAAGGCGCTCGAGTCGCAGCGCTCTGACGATCGATGGTCAGGCCCTCATCCGGCGCTGCGCGCCACCTTCTCCCGCACCGGGAGAAGGAAATCGCGCGGTCTTCTGCAAACCAGCCCCCATGAACGACCCGCTCATCCCCCGCCGGGCGGGGAGGTTGCCATGATCTATCTGCGCTATACCATCGCCCGCCTGCTGCACGCCGTTCCCGTGGTGATCGGCGTGACCCTGTTCTGCTTCCTGGCGATCCAGTTCGTGCCGGGCGATCCGATCCGGATCATGATGCATGGCCATGTCAGCGATGCGGAGGTGGCGAAGATCTACGCCCAGCTCGGCATGGACCGGCCCCTGGCCGTGCAATATGCGGGCTTCCTGGCGCGGGCCGCCGTCGGCGATCTCGGCCAGAGCATCATCCAGCACGCGCCGGTCGTCGAGCTCATCGTGGAAAAGCTCGCGCCGACGCTCTGGCTGCTCGGCACCGGCACGCTGCTTTCCATCCTCGTCGCCCTGCCGGTGGCGCTGATCGTCGCCGCCCGTCCGGATCGGCCGGTGGACCATATCGTCCGCGCCGCCAGCATGATCGGCTTCGCCATGCCGCCCTTCTGGATCGGCCTGCTGCTCATCCTCGGCTTCGGCATCGGGCTCGGCTGGCTGCCGATCTCCGGCTATGGCGAGGGCGGCCTGGACCATCTGCGCCACATGATCCTGCCGGGGCTCACCATCGCCTTCTTCCTGACGCCGATCCTGGTGCAGTCGCTGCGCGCCTCCATGCTCGATGTGCTCGCGACCGACCATATCGAAGTGGCGCGCGCCCGCGGCCTGCCGGAATGGCGCATCCTGTGCAAGCACGTCCTGCGCAACGCCCTCATCCCGACGCTGACCGTGCTGGCGGTGAACATCTCCTGGCTGGTCAGCGGGGCGGTGGTGGTGGAATCGGTGTTCGCCCTGCCGGGCCTCGGCTCGCTGCTGATCCGCTCGGTGGGCTATCGCGACTATCCGCTGATCCAGGGGCTCGCCCTCGTCTTCGCGGTGATCGTCGTCGTCGTCAACCTCCTGGCCGATCTCAGCTATGCGCTGGTCGATCGCCGCGTGATGAGGGGCTGAGCCATGGCGGCCGTCGAGCTGGAAACGCAGATGGAGGCTCGGCCGGGCCTTGCGGCGCGCATCGGCCAGGAGATCGGCTCCTGGAGCGCGACGCTGAAGATCGGCCTGGTCCTGATGGCGATCATCGTGCTGCTGGCCGTCTTCGCGCCGCTGGTGGCGCCCTTCGATCCCGACATGCAGGATTTCGACGCCATCCTCGAGCCGCCGGGGCTCGTCCACCTCTTCGGCACCGACAATCTCGGGCGCGACATCTTTTCGCGCGTGCTGTTCGGCTCGCGGCTCGATCTGCTCGCCGGCCTGATCATGACCTATGTGCCCTTCGCCTATGGCGTGATGATCGGCGCCTATTCGGGCTATCGCGGCGGCTGGGTCGACGCCGTCGTCAACACCGTCATCAACGTCGCCATCGCCTTTCCCTTCCTCGTGCTGATCATCGTCGTCGTCGCCGTGCTCGGGCCGGGCATCCACAACATCTACATCTCCGTCTTCCTGCTGGCCTGGACGATGTATGCGCGGCTGGCACGGGCGGAGATGATGGTCGAGCGCGCCAAGGACTACGTCCTCGCCGCCCGCGTGCTCGGCTTCCCGACGCGGCGGATCCTGCTGCGGCATGCGCTGCCCAACATCATCGGTTCGTCGATCGTGTTCTCGATGTCGGATTTCGTGCTCAACATCCTGCTGCTCTCCGGCCTCAGCTTCATCGGGCTCGGCATCCAGCCGCCGATCCCCGAATGGGGCGCCATGATCGCGGAGGGCAAGGAATTCATCCTGCAGGCCTGGTGGATCTGCACCATGCCGGGCCTCGCCGTCGTCCTCACGGGCACGGCGCTCAGCCTGATCGGCGACGGGCTGGCCCGGCGTCTCGGCGATCGCCATACGGGGCTGACATGACCGCCTCTGCCGCCGCATCCACGGTCCCGCTGCTCGAGGTCCAGGATCTCACCGTCAGCTTCGCGACGCGGCGAGGGCCCGTCCTCGCCAATGACGGCGTCAGCCTGTCGGTGATGCCCGGCGAGACGCTGGGCATCGTCGGCGAATCCGGCAGCGGCAAATCGGTGTTCTGCCGTGCGCTGCTGCGCCTGGCGAAGGGCGAGGTCTCGGCGCGGCGCCTCGCCTTCGAGGGGCGGGACCTGCTGGCCCTGCGCGAATCCGAGATGCGGCGCCTGCGCGGCAGCGGCATCGCCATGATCTTCCAGAGCCCGATGAGCAGCCTCGATCCGGTCTGGACCATCGGCGACCAGATCGCCGAGACGCTGCGCCTGCACCAGCGGCTCGACCGCAAGGGCGCGCGGGCCGGCGCCGTCGCTTTGCTCGACCGGGTCGGCATTCCCTCGGCGCAGCGGCGCGTCGATGAATATCCGCATCAATGGTCGGGCGGCATGCTGCAGCGCGCGGTCATCGCTCTGGCGCTCGCCGGCCGTCCGCGCCTGATGCTGGCGGACGAGCCGACCACGGCGCTCGACGTCACCATCCAGGACCAGATCCTGTCGCTGCTGCTCGGGCTGCAGCAGGAGACCGGCATGGCGCTGATCCTCGTCTCGCACGATATGGGCGTGATCGCCGAGACCTGCGACCGCGTCGCGGTGATGTATGCCGGCCGCATCGTCGAGACCGCCCCGGTGCGGCAGATCTTCGAGGCGCCGGCCCATCCCTATACCGCCGGCCTGCTCGGCTCGATGGTCTCGGCGGAGCGCGCCACCGGCCGGCTCGAACCGATCACCGGCCAGCCGCCGGACCTGACCCGCCTCGGGCCCGGATGCGCCTTCGCGCCGCGCTGCAGCCGGGCGAGGCCGGCCTGCACGCAGGGGCCCGTGCCGCTGCAGGCGCTCGCCGCCGATCACGCCGCCGCCTGCCTGTTCCCGTTCGCGGCGGGCGCGGCGCCGCAACTGGAGGCAGCCCGATGACGGATCGCACGGATGCCGGGCCGTTGCTCGACCTCCAGCCGGCGGCGGCGCCGCCGCCGCGCCTCGCCGTCGAGAACCTCACCGTCGAGTTCCGGGCGGGCCGCTCCCTGATGTCCCTCCTCGCCGGACAGCGGCCGCCCTCGGTCCGGGCGGTCGACGACGTCAGCCTGTCGATCGCCCCGGGCGAGACGCTGGGCCTCGTCGGCGAGAGCGGCAGCGGCAAGACGACCGTGGGACGGGCGCTGCTCGGCCTCAACCGGCCGTCCGCCGGCCGCCTGTGGCTCGACGGCCGCGACCTCGCCCATATCGGCGAGGAGGAGCGCCGCGCCTTGCCGCGCCAGGTCCAGATGGTGTTTCAGGACCCCTATGGCTCGCTCAATCCGCGCCTCACCGTTCGCTCGACCCTGGCCGAGGTGCTCTCCTTCCACCGGATCGTCGCGCCCCGCGAGATCGAGGCGGAGGTGCGCCGGCTGATGGACCTCGTCGGCCTCTCCGCGGCGCTCGCCGATCGCCGGCCGCGCCATCTCTCGGGCGGGCAGAGGCAGCGCGTCGGCCTGGCGCGGGCCCTGGCGGTGCGTCCCTCGGTGCTGGTGCTCGACGAGCCCGTCGCGGCGCTCGACGTCTCGATCCAGGCGCAGGTGCTCAACCTCCTGCAGGATCTGCGCCGCCAGCTCGGCCTCACCATGCTGTTCATCGCTCACGAACTCGGCGTGGTCAGGCACATCTCCGACCGCGTCGCCGTGATGTATCTCGGCCATGTCATGGAGACCGGCACGGCCGACGAGATCTTCGAAGGCGCGCGCCATCCTTATACGGCGAGCCTGCTCAAGGCGATGCCACGCCTCGTGCCGGCCAAGCGCTCGCGCCCGCCGGTGCTCCAGGGCGACGTGCCGAGCCCCTTCGCCATTCCCTCCGGATGCCGGTTCCGTACGCGCTGCCCGATGGCGCAGGCCGTCTGCGAGACGACGCCGCCGGAGATCCGGCTCTCCCCCACCCATGTGGCGGCCTGCCACTTCGCCATATCCTGACCAGCAGAGGAGACCGAGCCCATGTGCGATACGTTCGTGGCCCTACCCGGTGTGACGGCGACGGGAGGCGTCCTGCTCGCCAAGAACGCCGACACGGAAGTGAACGAGGCCCAGCATGTCCTGAAGCTGCCGCGCCGCCGTCATCCGTCCGGCGCGCAGGTGCGCCTGACCCATCTCGTCATCCCGCAGGCCGCCGAGACCTATGAGGTGATCCTCGACAAGTCGTTCTGGCTCTATGGCGGCGAGATCGGCGTCAACGAGCACGGCGTCGCCATCGGCAACGAGGCGGTGTTCTCCAACCTTGCCTCCAAGGGCGACGGCGTCATCCTGATCGACCTCCTGCGGCTGATGCTGGAGCGCTGCCGCGACCGCCACGAGGCGGCGGCCCTCGTCGCCGACATGCTGAAGACCTATGGCCAGGGCGGCAATTGCGAGATGCGCGGCAACAGCCATTTCGACGGCAGCTTCATCGTCGCCGACCGGACGGGCGCCATCGTGCTGGAGACCGCCGGTCCCGAATGGAGCTGGCGCGAAGTGAAGGATTTCGCCTCGATCTCCAACGGCTATACCATCCATGCCGACTGGACGCGCTCCTCCCTCGACAAGGGCGACAGCGTCCGGGGCGACAGCGTCCGGCCCGATTTCGGCGCCCTGGTCGGCGACCGCGACAAGACCTTCGCCTGCGGCGCGCCGGAGCGGCAGGCGGCGTCGCAGGGCTATCTCGCCCGGCATGCCGGCCACATCTCCGTCCGCACCATGGCGGACCTGCTGCGCTATACCGGCGAGGAGGCCGATTATCACCCCGTCGACGGCGACCGGCCGACGCGGGTCTGCATGCATGCGGCGCCCCATGACGCCCGCCTCTGGCAGGCGACCGGCGCGCTCATCGCCGACACGCGCGGCGACGACGTCATGGCCTGGGTGACGGCGACCTCCGGCCCCGACGTCTCGATCTTCAAGCCGGCCTTCTTCGGCGCCGACCTGCCGGACCTCGGCCCGATGCCGCGCGAGACCGACACGCCCGGCGCCTATTGGTGGCGCCACGAGCGGCTGCATCGCCGCGCCATGGCCGACTACAGCGCCGTGGTGCCGGAGATGCGCAAGGCGTTCGAGGCGATCGAGGACGGCTTCCTCGCCGCATCCGAGACGGTGCGCAAGGGATCGGCGGCCGAGAAGGCGGCCTTCGTCGCCGAGTGCTGGCGGGTGGCCGACGAGGCCGAGGCGCGCTGGCTGGAACGCCTGGAGGCGAAGAGCTACAGCATTGCCCATGAGGGCTACCGTGCTATGTGGTCGCGCTTCAACGACGCCGCTTCGCTGGAACTCGCCTGACGGCGTGGCCCCCTGTTCACGAGAGGATCGCATGGACCTGACGAGCGCCCAGATCGGTGAACGCCTGCGCGTCCTGCGCAAGGAGCGGGGCTGGACGCTGCAGGAACTCAGCCGCCGTGCCGGCGTGTCGCTCTCGGCCGTGTCGAAGATCGAGAACGCCCAGGTGGCGCCGACCTTCGACACGCTGGTGAAGGTGGCGCGCGGGCTCGGCCTGGGGTTCGACGCGCTGCTCGATCAGGTCTCGACCGGCGAGGCCAATGCGCCCGCGCGGGGCGGGGGGCGGCTTTCGGTGACGCGCAAGAACGATGCCGTCGGCTTCTCGACCGCGATGTACGAATACAACGTCCACGCCTCGGGCCTGCGCCGCAAATATATGACGCCGCTGATCATGGCGGTGAAGGCGCGGCGGGAGAGCGACGCCACCGCCTGGAGTTCGCATGAGGGCGAGGAGTTCATCTTCGTCATCAAGGGGCGCATCGCCCTCTACACCGAATTCTACGAGCCGGTGAAGCTCGACCAGGGCGACAGCGTCTATTTCGACAGCAGCATGTCGCACATGTTCCTCAATATCGGCCGCGGCGAAGCGCTGATGGCCTCGATCTGCTACTCGAACGCGATCGACCGGCCCATGCTCGCTGCCGGGACGGGCGGCCAGTCGATCCTGATTCCGGGCACGGCCGACGCCATGCTCGACGAGGAAACGTAGGAGGCGATGCCTTGCGGACGGAGCGCGGCGTCATTCCGGGGCGCCCGAAGGGCGAGCCCGGAACCCATAAACACAGTCCTGCCGAGGCCATGGTTATGGGTTCCGGCCTTCCGCTTCGCTTCAGCCGGAATGACGATCACCCGATCCATCTGAAACACCAAACTTCGATCTTCTCCCTCCTCTGCAACAGCGAGACGATGATGACGGACAAAGCTGCCTCAGCCCTCGACAAGGCGATCAAGGACCTGCCTGCGCTCCATCCGGGGCCGGGCGGAGCGGTTGCGGTGGTGCGGGACGGCGCCGTGCTGGTGCGCCATGCCTGGGGCTTCGCCGATCTCGAGAAGCGCGTGCCCTTCTCGCCGTCGACGCTGATGCCGATCTGCTCGATCACCAAGGAATTCACCTGCGCCGTGCTGCTCGACCAGGCGGGCGATCCGGCGGTGCTCGACGAGGCCGTCGCCAGCTGGCTGCCCGCGCTCAAAGGGGGGGTGCCGCGCACGGCGGACCTTTGCAACAACCAGTCCGGGCTGCGGGACTATTACGCGCTGACGGTGCTGTGCGGCGCGGCGCCGGACGGCGATTTCCGGCCCGCCGACGCCCGCAGCCTGATCGGCCGGACGCGCTCGCTGCATTTCGCGCCGGGGAGCCAGTATTCCTATTCCAACGGCAATTTCCGCATCCTCGCCGGAGCGGTCGAGGACCATGCCGGCCGCTCGATCGGCGAACTGATCGCCTCGCGCCTCTTCGGACCGGCCGGCATGGAGACGGCGAGCTTCTGTCCCGAGACAGGCGAGATGCCGGGCGACGCCGTCGGCTATGAAGGCAGCACGGCGTTCGGCTTCGTGCCGGCGGTGAACCGCATCCACTGGTCGGGCGATGCCGGCATCAGCGCCTGCCTCGACGACATGATCGCCTGGGAGGCCTTCATCGACGCGACGCGCGACGACGCCGACGGGCTCTACCGCCGCATTTCCCGGCCCGTCAGCTTCGCCGACGGCAGGCCGGCGCAATACGGCTTCGGCCTCGTCCGGTCCCGGCATGACGGCGTCGAGGTCACCGGCCATGGCGGTGCCCTGCGCGGCTGGCGCAGCCACCGCCTCCATGTCGCCTCCGAGCGGCTGTCGGTCGTCGTGCTGTTCAATCATTCGGCCGACGCCCGCGCCGCGGCGATGCACGTCCTTTCGGCCGCGCGCGGCGAGGCGCAGGCGTCGCCGGCCCGAACCTTCTTCGATCCGGCCTGGAACGGCTGGTATCACGATGTCGGCACCGGCCTCCTGCTCGGGGTCGAGGCGCAGCCCGGACGCGTCACGGCGCGGTTCGCCGGTCCGGACGTGCTCGACTGGGACGAGGACGGCGTGGCGCGGTCGGCGGCGATGATATTGCGGCGCGACGGCGACGGCCTGGCGATGGAGCGTCCGGGCGACAATCTGCGTACGCGCCTGGCGCGGGTCGACGGGGCCGCCGCGACGGATATCGACGGCGTCTACCGCTGCACCGAGCTCGATGCCGACTTCACCTGCTACGCGGCGGGAGGGGCTTATTTCGGCGCCTTCGACGGCTTCCTCGGCAAGGGCGCGCTCCACGCCATGCGGCCGGCCGGTCCGGACCTGTGGCTGCTGGCCTGCCAGCGCTCCATGGATGCCCCGGCGCCCGGCGACTGGACCGTGCATTTCCGTCGCGACGAGGCCGGCCGCATCGCCGGCGCCACCATCGGCTGCTGGCTCGCGCGGATGATTCCGTTCGAGAAGGTGCCGGGATGATCCGTCCGGCCTATCTGGACGGCGCCGCCAGCGGGAAATAGGTGCCCTCGACCGAGCCGTTGTAGCCGCAATAGCCGGGGGTCCAGCCGCGCCGGTTCTGTGGCCCGGCGGCCTCGATCTTCAGGGTCTGTCCCGTCCGGCTGAGCGTCAGCCTCGAGCCGTCGTCGACGATGTCGATATCGAGCACGTCCCCTGCAGGCTTGCCGGTGCCGCCGGTGCTGCAGACCCAGCGGGCGCAGACCGGATCGGCGGCGTCGATGGCGACGTCCAGGGTGCCGTCCTTGCTGCTCTCGACGGTGATATCCCCGGTGAGATTGCCCCAATGGCCCAGGAGGGTCGCGGGCGGGGCGACGCGGACCCGATCGAGGAACTTGATCCGCGACGTCAGCAGGCCGAGCAGGGACTCGGCAGGATCGCCATTGCCGAACCCAAAGGCGTCGTCGCGCGTTTCGAGGAAGCGTTTCTGGTCGGCGGCGAGTTCGGAAGCCGCCGCCGCGTCCAATTGGAGGCGAAGCTTGCGATAGGACTGCGCCACCGCGCTATCCGCCTCGGCGAGCGCGCTGTCGCCGCAGATCGCCTTCTCGACATCCGACACCGCCTTGGCGCAATCGAAGGAAGGCTTGACGGCAATGGTCGAAGAGCCGGCCGCCGGTGCGTCGGCCGGCGGCATCATGATCAGCGAAAACAGGTCGTGGCCGGGATCGTTCGGATCCGCCTCCAGGCCCGGCGGCGGCGCGTAGCGGCCGGCGCCGAAATGCAGCACGAAATGCTTGCCGGCGCCGGCACTGTCGATCGCCTTGCAGTCGTCGCCGACTTTCGTCGTGACTTCGTCCGTCTCGGTCTGGTCGACCAGCAGGTCGCGATAGCCCCCGGGGCCCGCATCCCCGAGCGAGACGGTGCGTTCGATCCTGCTCGACGTGCCCTGGCAATCGCCGTTGTTCTCGCCGTGCCGGCGCGAGACGACGAGGCCGTCGAGGATCCTCTCGATATGCCCCTTCTTGAAGGTATAGAGCCAGAGCGCCTGCTCGCCGGTCGGATCGACGCGGGAACTGGCCTCCTGCTCCGTGCGGACGCCGAACGCGCGCACGCCGTCGCCGATGTCGTAGCGCGCGGTGTCGAGGCTGAGGTCGCCGAAGCGGTAGGCGTCGGAATCGGCCATGCCCTTCTCCAGCCGCCGGGCGAGAGGCTTGCCGGTCGCGCTGTCGGCGACGATGATCTCGACGTCGCCGCGGACGTCATCGGGTTGGGCCGGGTCGGCTTCGACGAGCGGTACGGCGACCAGGGTCAGGCCCGGCTCGGCCGGCCAGGCCTTGCAGGCGACCGCCTCCGGGCTGATGAGCCGGGCATAATCCCCCTCGATCTTCCATCCGGCGGAACCGGCCGCGGAACTCGGATAGGCTTTCGCGAGCAGGGCATCGGCATGGTCGCACGCCGCCAGGGCCGGGGCGGACAGCGCCGCGCAGCCCATGATCGCGGTGCAGAAGGCGATGTGTGTCTTCACGAGGGGACTTCCGGTTGCATGTCGATGGATAAGGGAAGGACGCGAAGCTGAACAGCGGATAGAACATCGCGCAGGATCTCCCGTCGACGCCTGAGGCATTCGCGCGAGGCACAGCCGGCGAGGTCCGGTCGCGGAGAAGCTACCATACTACCTTGCCGGGCGGACAAAAGCCATCGGCTGTCCGTTATCGCAAGGTTCGGCCCATGGCGGCGGGCGCAGGCCTGTGCTCATCTGCGGCGGACCGCGGAGAGAGAGAAGGCGAAGGCCCGGCTCCCGTCCTCCGCAGGAAGGTCCAAGGCTCGCAAGGAAGGGATGGAAGCCATGTCTCAATCGCCGCAGACCTCGCCCACCGGCCATGTCCTGACCCCCTCCGGCTGGGTGAGAGGCCATGTCGTCGCGAGCGAGGGACGCATCGAGCGCATCGAGGGGACGCCCGTCCGCCGGCCGGACGATCCCGGCCTGCCCTACATCCTGCCCGGCTTCGTCGATCTGCATGTGCATGGCGGCGACGGCGCCGATTATGCGGGCGGCGAGGAGGGCATACGCCGGTTCATCCGCTTCCACGCCAGGAGCGGCACCGTCGCCATGGCGCCGACCACGTCGACCTCGCCGGTCGAGGTGATCGAGCGCGCGCTGGCCGACATCGAGAGGGTGCGTCTGTCGCCCGAGGCCGAGGAGCCGACCATCCTCGGCGCCCATCTCGAAGGCCCCTTCATCAATCCGGGCAAGCTCGGCGCCCAGCGCGACATGACGCTCGCCGGCGATCCGGCCCTGGCGCTCCGCTGGGCCGGCCTGTGCCGCCTGGTGGTGGCGACGGTTGCGCCGGAGATTCCCGGCGGCATCGCGGTGATCGAGGCCCTGGCGGGCAGGGGGTGCCGCGTGCAGGCCGGCCACAGCCTGGCGACGGCGGAGGAGACGGCGCTCGGCTTTGCCCGCGGCCTGTCGGGGTTCACGCATCTGTTCAACGGCATGTCGGGCCTCGACCACCGCAAGCCCGGCGTCGCCGCCTATGCCCTGGCGGAGGGGCGCTATGCCGAGCTGATCTGCGATCTGACCCATGTCCATCCGGCGCTGCTCCTCGCCGCCTACCGGGCGATCCCGCGCCTCTACGCCATCACCGATGCCACCACGGCCGCCGGCTGCCCGGACGGCACCTATCGGTTCGGCGATCACGCCATCGTCAAGGCCGGCCTCGTCATCAGGCTCGCGGGCCGTGAGACCCTGGCGGGCAGCGCCATCACCATGCTCGACGCGTTCCGCAATCTCGTCTCGCTCGGCCTGTCCATCGTCCAGGCCTCCGATCTGTGCGCCACCCGTCAGGCCGACTATCTGGGCCTCGACCATCTCGGGCGCCTCGTCCCCGGCGCGCTCGCCAGCTTCGTCGTCCTCGACGCCGGCCTGCAGCTGGAGTCGGTATGGCTGAAGGGCCGGCGCGGCCCCTGATGCCCGCGCCGCCCGCCCGTCACAGCGCGAGGTTCCAGTTCTGGCCCACCAGATCCTTGCCGAAGGCGTGGTGGCGCTCCTCGTCCGCCAGGGTGAAGCCGGCCGACTGGTAGATATGCCGGGCCGAGGCGAGGACGTCGTTCGTCCACAGCGTCAGCGTGCCGTAGCCCTTCGCGCGGGCGAAGCGGATGCATTCCTCGACCAGCCGCTTGCCGATGCCGAGCCCGCGGGCGGAGGGTTCGACATAGAGGAGGCGCAGCTTCGCCACCGCGTCGGATTGGCGCACGACGAAGACGGAGCCGACGACCTCGCCCTCGCGCTCGGCGATCCAGGACCGTTCGCGGGCCGGGTCGAACGACTTGACGAAGGCGCCGAGGATTTCGGCGACGAGAGCCTCGAAACTCTCGTCCCAGCCATATTCCTGCGCATAGAGGAGGCCCTGGCGATGCGTGATCCAGCCGATGTCGCCGACCTGCAGCGGGCGCAGGAGATAGGGAACCGCCGGCCTGGAGCCTTCGCCGAGGAGATCCTGCACCACGGCCATCGCCTTCACCAGCCTGTCGCGCGCGGCGGGCGCCAGCCTGCGGAGCAGCGCCGATGCCTGCCGGTGCGAAGCCTCGTTCAGGGGCGCGAAGGCCTCGCCCCCCGCTGCGGTCAGTGCGATCTCCGACTGCCGCGCATCGGCCGGCGAGGCCGTCCGCGCGATCAGCCCGCGCTCCTCGAATTTCCGGAGCAGCCGGCTGA
This sequence comes from Labrys monachus, assembly GCF_030814655.1. Lineage (NCBI taxonomy): Bacteria > Pseudomonadati > Pseudomonadota > Alphaproteobacteria > Hyphomicrobiales > Xanthobacteraceae > Labrys > Labrys monachus. Next base: position 5,013,519 of record NZ_JAUSVK010000001.1, on the reverse strand, counting down.
GATAGCCGGCATCGAGGCCGAGATCCCGTCCGAGCTCGGCGGCCGTCGGTCCGTCGCGATGGGCGAGCTCGTACAGCACGCGGGCCTCGGTCAGCGAAAACGGGCTCGCCAGCAGGCCTTCGTCGAGCAGGCCGATCTGCCGGGTATAGAACCGGCTGAAGGCGCGGACCGCATCGACCTGGCTATCGAGATCGACCTGGCCATGGGGCGGGCTGGGAACGGTATCCATGAAGCATCTCGTCGGGCACTGTCGGAAAGAATGACAGCGTCAACGATATGGTTGATTTAGTCAAGTAGTTCCGCGCCGGTCCACCCGTGAGCGCCGACATTGGGTCCTGCAGCGCAACGTTGGCCGCCTCCCTCTCCCTTGTGGGGAAGGAATAGAAGGGGGCGACCCTGCAAGCCCGCAAGGAGGCCCGAATGTCGCGCCACCTCCCGCAGAGTCGGCGCTCATGGGCGGTCCGCCCATAGGTGCTAACGTAAGGGCAAGACCCGCCTTCTCCCGAGCCGGGACTTCGCATTTCCTTTGGAAATGCTTGGGGTCCCGGCAGGGGGATGAGGGTCTAAACGTCAACGCAGATGGCTCAATAGTCGCGCTGGAATTGCAGAAGTCCAGACCCTCATCCGGCGCTTCGCGCCACCCCCAGCATTTCCGCAGGAAATGCGAAGTCCCGCATGGGAGAAGGAAAATCGCGCTATTGTCGGCAAAGTTAGCGCCTATGGGCGGTCCACCCGCGCTCAGGAGGCGGCGTCCACGCCCAGCCGGCGTGCCTTGCGTTCGAACTCCTCGCTGATGTCATCGAGGGTCGGCAGATGCAGGTGTCGGAGCGCGGCGTGCACCTTCTTCGTCGCCGGCGACTGCAGGTCGCGCCTGAAATTGGCGACGACCTTTTCGTCGGAGTCATAGCCGCGATAGCGCTCGATCTCCGATCGCGCGATCTCCTGGACCTGCGCCAGCGTGCGGCGGTCCGCGTCGGACCTGTCCCCCATGCGGGCCTTCAGGACCGGTTCGAATGTCCTGCGGACGACGAAGTCGGCAAGTTCGTGCTTGTTGTCGGCGGCCATGGCAGCTTCTGTCTCGATTTCCTGGCGAATCGCCCAACTAACCCCGCGGTGCCCGGAAGGTTCATGCACCGGCGACCTTTTTCTGCGCCGCCTCTCCCCGCCGGCATCGCGGTCTCGCCGGCCCTCGGCCGGAGAGCGCCGGTCGGGGGACCGGCACACCACGGTGGGCGGGTCCCCGACCCGCCGCGTCCCCCTCGCGGCGCATTCCCGATCACGGTCTCCTGCGGACGGGGAGCCTCCGCCTCCGTCAGAAGCGCTCGCGATAGGCCTGCGGATGGATGCCGACGAGGCGCTGGAAGCTGCGCCGCATGGTTTCCTCCGAACCGAAGCCGCAGCGGACGCAGGTGCGGCCGACCGAGACGCCCTGTTCGAGCAGCCGGCGCGCCGCTTCGACGCGAAGGTCCTCGACCGCCCGGGCCGGAGTCCGGCCGGTGGCCCGGCGATAGTGCCGCGAGAAGCTGCGCGGGCTCATATGGACCTGTCCGGCGAGGGCCGGCAGCGACAGGTCGCCCCGGAGGTTTTCGACGATCCAGGCATGGAGGCGATCGAAGCGCGCGTCGCCGGCCTGCAGGGCGAGCGTCGCGCTGAACTGGGCCTGGCCGCCCGGCCGTTTCAGGAAGACGACGAGCTGGCGGGCGATGGCGAGGGCGAGGTCCCGTCCGAGATCGGCTTCGACCAGCGCCAGCGAGAGGTCGATGCCGGCGGTGACGCCCGCCGAGGTCCAGATGTCGCCGTCGCGGATGAAGATCGGATCGGGCTCGAGGCGGACCGAAGGGAAGCGCTGCGAGAAGTCGGGGCAGCGCTGCCAATGCGTCACGGCGCGACGGCCGTCGAGGAGGCCGGCCGTCGCCAGGAGATAGGCGCCGCTGCACACGGAGGCCGTCCGCCGCGCGCCGCCCGCCCGCGCGCGGATCCAAGCGACGAGATCGCGATCTTCGCAGGCCGCATCGACGCCCCATCCGCCGGCGACGAGCAGCGTATCCGGTGCGTCGCCCGCAGGCAGCGGCGCGGCGTCGAGCGCGAGGCCGGCCGTGCTCCGCACCCGTCCGGCGCGCGCCACCACCGAGGGTGCGTAGGGATGCGCATCGCCCGCGGCGGCCGACAATTCGTTCGCCGTGGTGAAGACCTGGAGCGGACCGGCGACGTCGAGGATCTGCACGTCGGGGAAGGCGACGATCTCGATGCGGCGGAGCGGCTTCGGCGGATGGGATTTTGGCATGAAACGAGGGGTGATTGGCGATTGCGCCAGACTCTTGTCGGGTAAGGTCCGTCCTGTCAATCACGGAGACCGGCCATGGCCCATCGTTTCGGCATTCTCGTCTTTCCCGACGTTCAGCAGCTCGACCTCACCGGTCCCTATGAAGTCTTCGCATCGGCGCGGGGGGCGGAAGTCCACCTGCTCTGGAAGGACAGGACGCCGCTCCGATCCTCGACCGGCCTGTCGCTGCAGCCGACCATGACCCTGCACGAATGCCCGCCGCTCGACGTGCTCTGCATTCCCGGCGGCAGCGGCGTCAACGCGCTGCTCGGCGACGAGACGGTGCTGGACTTCATCCGCCTCCAGGCCGGCAGGGCTCGCTACGTCACCTCCGTCTGCACCGGCGCCCTCGTGCTCGGGGCGGCGGGGCTGCTGCAGGGCAGGCGCGCGACGACACATTGGAATGCCCACGACTTCCTGGCGGATTTCGGCGCCATTCCGGTGGAGGGCCGCGTCGTGCAGGACGGCACGCTGATCACCGCGGGCGGCGTCACCGCCGGCATCGATTTCGGGTTGACGGTGGTCGCCGAACTGCTGGGGCGGGCCGAAGCCGAAGGCATCCAGCTCGCGCTGGAATATGCGCCGGCGCCGCCGTTCCGCGCGGGCACGCCCGCCGAGGCGCCGCCCGCGGTGCTGGAGGCGACGAGGACGCGCCTCGCCGGCTCGCGGGCGGAACGCGAGCGCCTGATCGCCGCATGGCGGCAAGCGGGCAGGACGTGAACCGCCCGGGCGGAATTCTGCGTCCCGCCGGAGCCCTCAATTACCATTGACGTTCGCAGGGACTTCTGCAACGTTGCTGCATGTTGCAGCGACGAATGCAAAAATGCAGGTCGCGGCAATCGTCGCCGGGAAATTCGTTTCCGGGCGGCGCTGGCACGAGACGGGATCCAAAGTCCCGCGTCGCGTTCGGGGAGAGCCGGTCAGGCCCCCCGCCATAACGAATGGAGGGAATTCCGATGGAGCGCTTGATCGCGCTGGGCGCCGCTGCGGCCGCGCTTGCATTCTTTGCACAAATTGCACCCGCGTCGGCCGAGGATGCGCCGCTGGTCGCCTTCTCGCAGGAGGGGCTCTACAACAGCTGGCGTACTGCCAACAATGACAGCATCCTCGCCGAGGCGAAGAAGGCCGGCCTCAGGATCCAGTGGGTCCAGGCCGATGGCGACCAGTCCAAGCAGGTCGCGCAGGTGCAGAACCTGCTCAAGCTGAAGCCGAAGATCCTGATCCTCGAACCCGCCGAGCAGCAGGCCGCCACCCCGATCGCCGCCATGGCCGACGAGGCCGGCGTTCCCCTCATCGTCGCCGATCGCGGCCTCGGCGTGCCGCCCGGCAAGGGCCAGTACAAGATGCTGATCGAGGTCGACTGGAACGCCGTCGGCGTGAAGCTGGGCGAGGCCGCGGTCGAGACGCTGAAGAAGAAGAAGGGTTCGCCCGCCGGCAACATCGTCGAGATCGTCGGCACCGTCGGCTCGACGCCGCAGATCGGCATGGATGCCGGCTTGAAGTCGGTCATCTCGAAATATCCCGACATCAAGGTCGTCGCCACGCAGGACGGCCACAACGAGCGCGGCCCCGGCCTGTCGATCATGGAGAACTTCCTGACCGCCTATCCCCAGGGCCAGATCGACCTCGTCTTCGCCCAGAACGACGAAATGGCCATCGGCGCGCTGAAAGCCATCCAGGCGGCGGGGCGCGACGAATTGCTCGGCGCCATCATCAGCAAGGACGGCCAGCTCGAAGCGGTGAAGGAGGTCGCGAACGGGAACTTCGCCGCCGACTGCACCAACACCCCTTATTTCGGGCCGATCCTGATGCCCTATGTGAAGGACATCCTCGACGGCAAGGCGGTTCCGGCCTCCCCGCCCAAGCCCTTCGTCTGCATCTCCAGCGTCACCGACCAGGGCAAGCAGGAAGCCCAGGCGCTCCTGAAGGAGATGCAGGACCAGAAGATGGCCTTCGCGCCGCGCTGAGCATTCCTTGGCATAGGCGTCCGGAGAGTCCCGCACTCTCCGGGTCCTGGCCATGGCGGCCGTATCTCGGCAGCGCGGGTGCCCCGCCATAAGGGCTCACTCTGCCAGGCAAGGCGCGACGATGGAGGGGCGATCACCAGATCGCCGCTCTTGGAAACGCGGAGCCAGCCGGAAAGGAAGAGGCCGATCGGTGATCGACCTCCGATCGCGGGTCTAAGTTGGCGCATAGAGGCGGCACGCCCATATGCGCTAACATAACAGAAATACTCGCCTTCTCCCGGTTCGGGAGAAGGTCCCGGCAGGGGGATGAGGGTCTAAACGTCAACGCAGATAGCTCAATAGTCGCGCTGGAATTGCACAAGTCCAGACCCTCATCCGGCGCTTCGCGCCACCCCCAGCATTTCCGCAGGGAATGCGAAGTCCCGCATAGGAGAAGGAAAATCGCGCTATTGTCGGCAAAGTTAGCGCATATGGGCGGCACGCCCGCGCTCCCAGGACCTCGGCACCCGTCATGTGTTTCAGGAAGGAGAGACGAAGTGGCGGCCTTGCTGGAAGCCAGGAACCTGACCAAGCGCTATCCGGGCACCATCGCCCTGCAGGACGTGTCGTTCGACCTGCAGCATGGCGAGGTGCATTGCCTCATGGGCGAGAACGGCGCCGGCAAGTCGACCCTGATCAAGATCCTCGCCGGGGCGACGGCGCATGATTCCGGCCAGATCCTGATCGAGGGCCGGGAGGTCGGGCACACCCAGGTCCGCCAGAGGCGGGATCTCGGCATCAGCGTGATCTACCAGGACCTCAACCTCGTGCCGCAGCTGACGGTGGCGGAGAACATCTTCCTCGGCCACGAGCCGCGCACCGCGGCAGGCATGGTCGATGCCAGGAGGATGGAGCGTCTGTCGGCCGAGCTGATCGCCATGCTCGGCGTGTCCTTCCCGGAGACCGCGAAGGTCGGCGATCTGCCGATCCCGCTGCAGCAGCTGACTGCGACGGCGCGCGCGCTGTCGCTGAACGGCAAGGTCCTGATCATGGACGAGCCCTCCACCGTGCTCAGCGGCAAGGATCTCGAGATCCTGTTCGACGTCGTCAGGCGCCTGCGCGCCGGCGGCATCGGCATCGTCTACATCTCGCACCATCTCGAGGAGGTCTTCGCGCTCGGCGACCGCGTGACGGTGCTGCGCGACGGCCATTTCGTCGCCACCAGGGCGGTTGCCGACACCTCCAAGGACGAATTGATCCGCATGATGGTCGGTCGCTCCCTCAACGACCTCAACAAGCCGATGGGCGGGCGCGCCGTGGGGGCGGAGAGGCTTCGCGTCACCGCGCTGTCCCGGGGCAAGGTCCTGAAGGACATCTCCTTTTCGCTGCATCGGGGAGAGGTGCTGGGCGTCGCCGGCCTGGTCGGCGCCGGGCGCACGGAACTCGCCCGCGCCATCGTCGGGCTCGACCGCTTCGACAGCGGCGCCATCCATCTCGACGGGCAGCCGCGGAGGATCCGCAATCCCAACCGGGCGGTCGCCCTCGGCATCAGCCTCGTGCCGGAGGACCGCAAGGCCGAGGGCCTGGTATCGGTGCTCACCATCCGCGCCAACGCCTCGCTCAGCGTCCTGCCCCGCATGACGCGGTTCGGCTTCATCCGCTTCCGCCGGCTGCGCGAGAAGATCGACGCCCTCGCCAGGACCATGGCGATCAAGGCGCCGCGGCTCGACGCCCTCGTCTCCGGCCTCAGCGGCGGCAACCAGCAGAAGGTGGTGCTGGCCAAATGCCTCGCCACCGACTGCAAGGTCCTCATCCTCGACGAGCCGACCCGCGGCGTCGACGTCGGTGCCAAGGTGGAGATCTACCGGCTGATCGACGGGCTGGTGCGCGAGGGCATGGCGATCCTGCTGATTTCCTCCGAACTGCCGGAGATCCTCACCCTGAGCGACCGCATCCTGGTGATGTCGCAGGGCCGCATCGCCGCCGAGCTCGACGCGAAAGGGGCGACGCAGGAGCAGATAATGGCCTATGCGGCCCAGAGCGCGCATCGTGCCGAACCGGCGGGAGCGACGCCATGAGACCGATCTCCGTCGCCACGGCCGGCACGGGCCGGCGTTTCGGCCTTCGGGCCGCGGCGATCGAATACAGCACCTGGCTCCTCCTCCTCGCCCTCGTCGCGGTCGGCACATGGGTGACGCCGCTGTTCCTTACCATCGGCAATTTCAACGACATCCTGCAGCAGTCCTCCATCGTCGGCGTGATGGCGATCGGCCAGTTCCTGGTGATCCTCACCGGCGGCATCGACCTCGGCGTCGGCTCGATGCTGGCGCTGTCCGCCATCGTCGGCGCGCTCGGCGTCTCGGTCGGGCCGATCGCCGGCATCGCCGGCAGCCTCGCCGTGTGCGGCGCGATCGGCGCCGCCACCGGCATCGTGGTCGCGCTCGGCCGCATGCCACCCTTCATCGTCACCTTCGGCGTGCTCGCCATCGCGCGCGGCGTGGCGCTGACCATCACCAGCGGCAAGCCGGTGAACCTGGCGCCGTCCTGGTTCCTCGACATCGGCACGGGCCTCTGGCCGCAGACGATCTGGGCCGGGGTGATCCTCATCGCCTTCCTCATCCTGGCGAAGCTTCCGACCGGCCGCCATATCTATGCCACCGGCGGCAATATCGACGCGGCACGCGTCTCCGGCATCGACACGACGGCGATCCTGGTGCTCGTCTACACGCTGTCGGCCCTCTGCGCGGCGATCGGCGGGCTGATCTTCACCGCACGCTCCACCGTCGCCCTGCCGACCTATGGCGCCGGCTATGAACTGCAGACGATCGCCGCCTGCGTGCTCGGCGGCACGGACCTGTTCGGCGGCACCGGCAAGCTGTCGGGCGTCGTGCTCGGCGTCATCATCCTCACCATGCTCAGCAACATCCTGGACCTGACCGGCGTGAACCCGTTCTGGAACTTCATCGCCGTCGGGGCGGCGCTGTGGATATCCGTCTCGTTCCGGTCGCGGCTGACGGCGTCCGGGCGTTGAGGCGAAAGGACGGACCATGAAGAGAGACAGGCGATGACCGATGTCGTGGAAGGAAGGCAATCCGGCGCCATGCCCTGTCGGAAAGTCCTCAACGCGCGCGTCCTCATCCTCGTTCTCCTGGCGGCGCTGCTGGGGGCCGCCGAGATCGCCTCGCACGGCGCCTTCATGCAGGTGCGCAACCTCGTCAACATCCTCGCCCAGAACAGCATCACGGGTACGCTCGCCGTCGGCCAGACGCTGGTCATCCTCAGCGGCGGCATCGACCTGTCGCTCGGCTCGATCACGGCGCTGAGCTCCATCGTCGCGCTGTCGCTGCAGGATTACGGCCCCGAGGTCGCCCGGCTCGGCGCCCTCGGGGTCGGCCTCGGCTGCGGGCTCGCCAACGGGCTCCTCATCGTCGTCGGCCGCGTGCCGCCCTTCATCGCCACGCTCGGCATGATGCAGGCGGCGCTCGGCCTCGCCTATGTCATCAGCAACGGCTATCCCGTCTATGAGAACGATCACGCGACGCTCCTGTTCGGCGTCGACCAGGTGGCGCATCTGCCGCTGATCATCATCCTCTGGCTGCTGGTCGCCGCCATCGCCTGGGTGCTGCTCGCCTTCACCCGCTTCGGCGCCTATGTCTATGCCATCGGCGGCAATGAACGCGCGGCGGTCGCCTCCGGCGTCCATGTCGGCGGCGTGAAGATCCTCATCTATGCCATTGCCGGCCTGTGCGCCGCCGTCGCCGGCATCATCTCGATCAACCGGCTCGGCTACAGCCAGCCGACGATCGGCGCTTCGCTGACGCTCGATTCGATCACGCCGGTCGTGCTGGGCGGCACCAGCCTGCTCGGCGGCGTCGGCGGCGTGTGGTCGACCGTCGGCGGCGTTCTCGTCGCGGGCGTCCTGAACAACCTGATGGTGCTTCTCGGCGTCAACATCTATTTCGAGCAGGTCGTGCAGGGCGCGATCATCCTGCTCTTCGTCTTCTTCTTCCTCCGGTACCAGCGCGGATAGCGGCGGCATCGGACGGCGCGCCCGCGGGCGCGACAACGCAGACCAGGGGCACGCATGACCGATCTTCTCGTCAAGCCGAACCAGCCGGACGCCGATGGGCGCATCCTCCACATCACGCCGCAATCGGCGGGCTGGGGCCATGTCGGCTTCGACCTGCATCTGCTGGCGCCGGGGCAGACGCTGCAGCGTGGGCCGGAGGCCATGCCGGGCCGCGAGATCCTCCTCGTCCTCGTCGGCGGCCTCGGCGCCGTGAGGGCCGGGGGGCTCGACCTCGCCTCGGTCGGCGGCCGGATGACGCCCTTCGACGACGCCCCCCATTCGGTCTACCTGCCGCCGGGAACGGGTTTTGCCGTGACGGCGCTGACGCCGCTCGAACTCGCCGTCTGCAGCGCGCCGGCCACCGGCCTCTATCCGCCGCGGCTGATCCGGGCGGAGGAGGTGGAGAAGCTCACCCGCGGCACCGGCACCAACACGCGCCATGTCCGCAACATCCTCCCCGAAACGGCACAGGCCGAAGCCCTGCTGGTGGTCGAATCGGTGACGCCCGGCGGCCATTGGTCGAGCTATCCGCCGCACAAGCACGATACCGACGACCTGCCGCGCGAAAGCCGGCTGGAGGAGACCTATTACCACCGCCTCAGGCCCGAGCAGGGCTACGCGCTGCAGCGCGTCTACACCGACGACCGCTCGATCGACGAGACGATGGCAGCCTATGACCGCAACGTCGTCCTCGTCCCCCGCGGTTATCATCCCGTCGCGGCGCCCTACGGGTTTGACCTTTATTATCTGAATGTTATGGCAGGTCCGGTACGGACGTGGCGCTTCCAGACGGAAGCGTCGCACGCCTTCCTCATGGCCTGAACGGGCCTTCTTGCGAACGGGAACGACATGCGGACGATGATCTGGTGGATATCGCCGCCGCGACGCGGGGTGCCTTCGCCGTGAAACGCTCAACGCCCCTGGCGGCGATCGCCGCCAGCCTGGGTCTTTCCACCTCGACGGTGTCCCGCGCCCTGCGCCGCCCCGAACTCGTCAAGCCGGAGACGCGCACCGCGATCATGATCGCCGCCAAAAAGGCCGGCTACAGCGTCGATCTCGAGCGCCAGCCGCCGAAGGCGCGCATCGGGAGCATCGGCCTCGTCGTCCCCGACATCGAGAATCCCTTTTTCTCGGTGCTGCTGAAGTCGGTGCTGCACGAATTGCGCCGCCACGGCGTGAGCCTCGTCCTGGCCGACACCAATGAGGAGCCGCTCGGCGAGAGCGAGATCATCAGCACGATGCTGCCCCGCGTCGATGGCCTGATCCTGGCCTCGTCCCGCCTCGACGAGGCCGAGATCGTCGAACTCGTCCGCAACAAGCCCCTGGTGCTGGTCAACCGCGAAGTCGAGGGCATTCCCTCCGTGGTGATCGATCCGTCTTCCGGCACCCGGCAGGCGGTCGAGCATCTCGCCGCCCTCGGGCACAAGCGGATCGTCTATGTCGAGGGGCCGGTGGCCTCGCTGTCGAACCGGCAGCGCCGGGACAGTTTCCGGGAGGCGATGCAGGCGCTCGGCCTCGATGCCGCCGGCATCGGCCCCTATGCTCCCCGTTTCGAGGGCGGCGTCCAGGCGGCGGACATCGCGGTGGCGCGCGGCTGTACCGCCATCATCGCCTATAACGACCTCATGGCCTTCGGCATCATGTCGCGGCTGGCGAGCCGGGGCGTGAAGGTGCCCGACGACATGAGCGTGATCGGTTTCGACGACGTCCCGGCCGCATCCATCTGGTCGCCGCCGCTGACATCCGTCACGGGATCGACCACCGAGACCGGCAAGATGGCGACGCAGTCGCTGATCCGCCTCATCGGCGGCAAGGCGCGCGAGCCGCATGTGTCGCGCCGCGTCCTCAGCCAGCTGGTGGTGCGCGCCTCGACCGGCGCCTGCCCCCTCGGCTAGCGGAGCGCCGGGGAGGCTGACGGCCGGGCTCGTTCGAGAAGCAGGCGGGAGGGAAGGCCGTAGGTTCCCCCGCCAGGGCGGAAAAGGCCGCGACTCCTCGTCGCATTCCGCCGGTTCGGGAACAGGGGAGGTGCGGCGCGGAACCGAAGAATATGCGCCGGAAATCTACCGTCGCAGCCGCCGACGGTACCCTATTGCTCGCTGCAAGCCGCTCGAACATTGTGTGTATAACATAATAAATATTGATCAGCGACGATAGCGCTGGCCTGTGGAAGGCCGATGCGTTATTCCGAAGACCTGAGCATGGCGATATCGAGATAAGCACCACCCGGGCGAATGCAGGACACCCTGAAATGACCTCATGCAAATGGCCTGATCGCTGTTTCTGTCCCGCTGATTCGGGAATAGACTGGATCGCGAGCCGCGGATGCGTTCTATCGTGAAGGACAGGCTGCCGTTTCGTCGTTCATATATTTGTCTTGAACGCGGTGTTTCTTTCGCATGCCAAACATGCAACTTTTAGATCGATGACCGATTCTCTTGCAACTTCTTCGATGCAGGCTCCCTCTCGCGACGGAAGCAGCCCCGCCCTGACCGGGGAGCGGCGCTGGTATGCCGTGCAGACACGGGCCTATTGCGAGGTCGGCGCCGATCAGCAGCTGCGGAGGCAGGGATTTGTGTGCTTCCTGCCGCAGGTCGCCAAGACCGTGCGCCACGCCCGCAAGCTGCGAACCGTCCGCGCGCCGTTCTTCCCGGGCTACCTGTTCGTTGGCCTCGATCTTGCTTTCGATCGCTGGCGTTCCGTCAACGGCACGTTCGGCGTGGCCCGCCTGGTGATGGTGGGCGACCGGCCGATCGCCGTGCCCGCCGGGGTGGTGGAAGCCCTGCGGGACCTGATCGACGAGACGGGCCTCGTCCGCCTCGACGGCGGGCTTCGCATCGGGCAGAAGGTGGAGGTGACCGCCGGGCCCTTCGCGCAGGCGCTGGGAGAACTCGAGCGCCTCGACGGTGCCGGCCGGGTGAGGGTGCTGCTCGACATCATGGGCGGCAAGGTGCCCGTGATCATCGACCGCGCGCAGCTGCGGGCGGCGTAAAGCCTGTCCGGGCGGTCAAGCCCGGACACTCATGGACGCTGGCAGTCCGGTGACATCCGAGTCACCCGGACTGCGGTAGCTTGGGAAAAGGCCGGTTTCGGCAGCGGTGAGACCTTTCCGCGCCGAGCCAATTCCTTCTCAGCCGGTGTGGAACTTACAGCAGTCCTGCTGTTCGGATGTGTGATGATGAATGATCGTACCGTCCTCGTCACGGGGGGCGCGGGCTATATCGGGTCCCATGCCTGCAAGGCGCTGCGCCGTGCCGGCTACCTGCCTGTGAGCTTCGACAATCTTGCCTATGGCCACGAATGGGCCGTGAAATGGGGGCCTTTGGAACGGGGCGACCTCCTGGACAAGGCGCGCCTGTCGGAGGTCATCCGGGCCTATCGGCCGCTCGGCGTCCTGCATTTCGCGGCTTTCGCCTATGTCGGCGAGTCCGTGGTGGAGCCGGCCAAATATTACCGCAACAATGTCGTGGGCTCCCTCAATCTGCTCGAGGCGATGCGCGAGGAGGGCGTCGGCACGCTGGTGTTTTCCAGCACCTGCGCCACCTACGGCATTCCCGCCGGCCTGCCGATCACCGAGGATACGCCGCGCCATCCGATCAATCCCTATGGCGCGACGAAGCTGCATGTCGAACGGATGATCGCCGATTTCGGTCCGGCCTACGGCCTGGCGAGCCTGTCGCTGCGCTACTTCAACGCGGCGGGCGCCGACCCCGAGGGCGAGATCGGCGAGGACCACGATCCGGAGACCCATCTGATCCCGCTGGTGCTCGACGCCGCGGCCGGCCGGCGGCCCGACGTCTCGGTGTTCGGCGCCGATTACGACACGCCGGACGGCACCTGCGTCCGCGACTATATCCATGTCACCGACCTCGCCGACGCCCATGTGCGGGCGCTCGACGCGTTGCGGAAGGGGGTCCCCTCGGGCGCCTATAATCTCGGCAACGGCCTCGGTTTCTCCGTCCGGGAGGTCCTGAGCACGGTCGAGCGCGTCACCGGCCGCCCGGTGCCGTTCCGGGTGAGCGAACGCCGGCCCGGCGATCCCGCCGCTTTGGTGAGCGATGCCTCCAAGGCGCGGGCCGAACTCGGATGGGAGCCGCAAATGCCCGCACTCGACGATATCGTCAGGACCGCCTGGGCCTGGCACCAGCGAGGCGCATCGGCGCCTTCCGACGCAGGGCGGGCGCCTTCGGTGCCGCACGCCCCGCTCCTCGTCAATCCCCTGCGCATCGAGGCCTGATTTGACTGCGATTGCCCCGGACATCCGGAAGCCCGTCGACCCCCCCGAGACTCCGCCGCCATTCGAAGGCGGCAACGCCGAACGCCTGCTCATCCTGGAGAAGGGCCGCGCCGAGCGGAATTACTGGTCGGACCTGTGGCATTATCGCGAGCTCTTCGCGATCCTGGCCTGGCGCGACGTGTCGATCCGCTACAAGCAGACGGTGATCGGCGTGGCCTGGGCCGTCGTCCGCCCGCTGATCACCATGGCGATCTTCACCATCGTGTTCGGACGGCTGGCGAAGCTGCCCAGCGACGGCTCGGCGCCCTACGCCATTCTGGTCTTCGCGGGCATGCTGCCCTGGTTCCTGTTCTCCAGCATCCTGACGGAGGCCTCCAACAGCCTCATCGGCAATGCGAACCTGATCAGCAAGGTCTATTTTCCCCGCATCATCGTGCCGTCGTCGGCCGGCGTGGTGGCCCTCGTCGATTTCGCCGTCAACCTCGTCATCATGTTCGGGCTGATGGCCTGGTACGGCTTCATGCCGAACCTGCGCATCCTGCTGCTGCCGGTGTTCATCGCGCTCGCGGTGTTCGCGAGCCTCGGGCCATCGCTGTTCATCACCGCGCTCAACGTCAAATACCGTGATTTCCGCTATCTCATCCCCTTCGTGGTGCAGTTCGGGCTCTATGTCTCCCCGGTCGGCTTTTCGAGTTCGGTCGTACCGGAGAAATGGCGCTTCTGGTACAGTCTCAACCCCATTGTCGGCGTGATCGACGGCTTCCGCTGGTGCCTGCTCGGCGGCGAAAGCCAGCTCTATTGGCCGGGCTTCTTCGCCAGCCTCGTCGTCGTCGTCTTCTTCATGTGGTACGGCATCCGCTATTTCCGGCGGACCGAACGCACCTTCGCCGATCTCGTCTAGAAGCAGTCCCATGAGCGATGTCGTCATCCGCGCCGAAGGCCTCGGCAAGAAATATCTGATCGGCCACCAGGCCGGCCGCGAGCGCTATACGGCGCTGCGCGACGTCATGGCCCGGACCGCAAAAGGCTTCGTGCGCTCCCTGCGCGACATGAGCCGCGGGCGCGAACTGGTCGACGGCGACGAGATCGAGGAATTCTGGGCGCTGAAGGACGTCGACTTCGAGATCCGCCGCGGTGATGTCGTCGGCATCGTCGGCCGCAACGGCGCCGGCAAGTCGACGCTGCTCAAGGTGCTCTCCCGCATCACCGAGCCGAGCGAAGGGCGCGTCGAGATCCGCGGCCGGGTGGCGAGCCTGCTGGAAGTCGGCACCGGCTTCCATCCGGAACTGACCGGCCGCGAGAACATCTATCTCAACGGCGCCATCCTCGGCATGACGCGTGCCGAGATCCGCCGCAAGTTCGACGAGATCGTCGCCTTCGCCGAAGTGGAGAAATTCCTCGACACGCCGGTGAAACGCTATTCCAGCGGCATGTATGTCCGCCTCGCTTTCGCGGTGGCCGCCCATCTGGAGCCGGAAATTCTGGTGGTTGATGAGGTGCTGGCGGTGGGGGATGCCGAGTTTCAGAAAAAATGCATAGGAAAGATGAAGGATGTGGCGGGTCATGGGAGAACCGTCTTATTCGTAAGTCACAACGTAGGAGCGATTACGGAACTTACCGATAGGTGTGTATATCTCGAATCTGGCCAAGTTAAGCGCATCGGTGAAAGCAGAGAGATTGTAGAACTCTATCTTCGTGGAGGAGACTCTCCGCAAGGGATAGTTCGTAAGAATATTGACAGTTACCGACGTGGAAGGGAGCAAACCGGCTCTTTGAAAATACAATCTGTCTTCATATATGGGTACGGCCAGGACGAAGTACCTAATATACCTATAGGTAAATCTATAGTAATTCAAATGAACGTTGAGTTGTTTCGCCAGGTTAGCTGCCATGTAAATTTGACGCTATACGACGGTCAAGGCAACGCGGTGGGCGTAATAATGTCCTTGGATCAATCTTTTATGCTTTCTGGTGATTCCGGAATGTATTCTGTCAAAATTGAAGTTGAACATCCTTGTCTGTCCCCGGGATTATACTCCGTCGACTTAGGAATTGGCCCTTCAATTCATGCCACCGCTTTCGATGTGCTCCTAAAGTACCCGTTGTTTTGTGTTGAAAACACCGGTCAGGTTGTTCACTGGCTGGAGAGGCCGTGGGGGTCAATTCATTATAACGCCATTAGATGGAAACTTCAGGTTGCGGGAGACGAAGCAGCATAATAATAGACGTGTGTCGGTCTGATAAGATGAGTTGGAAACCGACATAGAAACGCCGCCTACTTATGCGTATTCGGAAGCGGGCTCTCCCGAAATGAATGACGAAAGTGCGAGTCATGATTTAGCCCGAAGGACAGTGACCGTCCCTATCACGTCAACTTCGTGAGAAACCTAATAAGATGTATGAAAAATTCGAACTTACTTCCGAGTCTCTTGCTAGAATAGAAATACATAAGGTTTACGAGCCGCTGCAGCCGTATTTTCTCATGGAAGTGTGTCGCGCTTTCAAGGTGAGTTTATTTATCGATGTAGGAGCCAATGTTGGTCCGTATACACTTCTAATGGCGTCGCTTCCTGCGGTAAATAAAGTGCATTCGTTCGAGCCAAGTCCGAAAGCTTTTGAGCATCTCCAATCTAACATCGTGGCAAATAAACTTGTACAGCGAGTGGTTTTGCACAAGAAGGCCGCTTCCAGTAATATTCATGCAGCGAGGTTCGGAATCGCAAATGATTTATCTGGCACAAATAGTATAGTCGATACCTCGATTCACAGCCTTCAGTCATTCTCTAGCCAAATAGACGTGGATTGCGTCACCTTAGATGAGGTAGTAAAGGAATCTGGCCGAGTCATAGGGCTGAAGATAGATACGGAGGGCCACGACCTTGAGGTCCTTATGGGTGCCAAGTCGATATTAACGAATAATCGATGTATATTGCAGATCGAAGGATACGACGATACTGCTGCTGAGATCATGGAGCTTCTCCAGCCTTTGGGATATAGAAGAATAATCAAATTTGGACCTGACTATTATTTTAGCAATTTACCAGAGTTCCAGTTTCCAGAAACGGTTCTCAATTTAGTCGAAATTTCAATTTCGACAATGATAGAAGAGAGAATTTCTCAGCCTAGTGCAAAGCCGTCGTCTCCGGCAGCGCGTATGAATTTTGGCGGGATATTTACTTTAGAACTGAATGGCGCCCTCGGATCGTACGCCAGATATATTCGCTCTAGACTCCGAGGTCGTGGGGGTAAGTGAGCGACGTGGAAAGCGCGAGAGATGAGCGCCGTGCCCGCTAAGATAGATAGGACGCACGGGATGCACCCCAGCGGCAGCATAGCTGCGGAGATCTTGTGTTCATACACCCTTCGCTCGATAAAACGCCGAGCTGATGCGTCTTTCAAATTCAAGTATTGTGCCCAAGCTGCAGGAGCCATTAAGTGTCTGATCGAGAAAAAATAGGTGCTAGAGCGGAATTTGTCTGAGTGGAATCGGAAGGGATTCCACTGGATGGCTTAGTGTGATTCATAGGTTTCCGGGCTATTCCGGAGATGAAGCATGACGAAGCGTGGTGAAGCCTATTCGCAGGATTTGCGAGATCGTGTGCTTGGGGCGCTGGATAGCGGGATGTCGGCGAGCACAATCGCACCAATCTTCAGGGTGAGTGTGTCCTACATCTACAAGGCGGCCGCGCGGCGGCGCGCGACGGGGGAGGTCAGTGCCCGCCCCCAGCGCAATCATGTTCCGCTCAAGCTTGCCAAGCATGAAGAGGTTCTGCGGGCCAAGGTCGCGGCTGATCCGGATGCGCGTGTCGCGGATCTGCGGGCCTGGGCGGAGGAAGAATTGGGGGTCAGCATCAGCCATGCCCCGATGTGGCATATGCTCAAGCGGCTTGGGCTGACATATAAAAAAAGACGATCCACGCCAGCGAGCAAAAACGCCCCGATGTCGCGGCCGCTCGCCGCAAATGGCACAGCAACCAAATCTGGCTGAGGCCCTCGCGTCTGGTCTTCATTGACGAGACCTGGGCCTCGACCGCGATGGCGCGCCACTACGGCAGGTGCAAGCGCGGACAGCGCCTGATCGACTACGTGCCGCATGGCCATTGGAAAACCACGACCTTCATTGGCGCTCTGCGCAGCGGGGGATTGACAGCTCCCTGCGTGCTCGACGGCCCAGTCAACGGCGATTGCTTCAAGGCCTATGTCGCGCAGATCCTCGTTCCCACCCTCAATTACGGCGATATCGTCATCATGGACAATCTGAGCAGCCACAAAGTCCCGGGTGTGCGCCAAGCCATCGAGGCCGCAGGGGCGGAACTGCTTTACTTGCCCGCCTACTCCCCCGATCTCAATCCGATCGAGAACCTCTTCGCAAAGCTCAAAGCTCTCCTGCGCGCGGCTGCAACCCGATCCATCCACGATCTCTGGGACGAAATCGCCAAAACTCTCCCGCGCTTCTCCCCGTCCGAATGCAGAAATTACTTCTCTAATGCTGGATATTCTACAGTCTGAACAATTTCGCTCTAATGTACTGGCAGGCATAAAGCACACGCTCGTTTCCCGATTCGAACGGCTTATGGGAACGAACTTTCCAGGGACCGCAGAATATTGGGACAGGCGGTATGTCTTCGGTGGGAATTCGGGCAGCGGGTCGTATGGTAATCTCGCTGAATTTAAAGCGCGGTTCATAAATGGATTTATTGAGGAGCACAGAATTAGTTCTGTCATAGAGTTTGGTTGCGGCGACGGCAATCAACTATCGCTTATGCGTTATCCGACTTATGTCGGGATTGACGTTTCAAAGGCGGTAATAGAACACTGTCGGAAGAGGTTTTCGGGAGATTTTACAAAAGAATTCTGCCTGTCGACAGCTTGGAAGGGGCGGCGACGGTTTGAGCTGTCCCTATCTATGGACGTCATATTTCATCTGGTCGAAGACAGGATCTACCAAGACTATATGGCGAATCTGTTTGAATCGAGTTCGAAGTTTGTTGTTATATATTCAAGTAACTTACCGGAGAGTAAGTTCGAAGAATCCTATCCTGGAGTTCAATCCCCCCATGTCCATCACAGACGGTTTACAGATTGGATAGAGAGGTATCGTCCAAATTGGTCTCTCTGCCGGACAATAGAGAACCCGTTCCCATTTGATCCCGGACGTCCGGACGTAACTTCGTTTGCGCAGTTTTACGTGTTCAAATGTTCGCTATAGCCGCTCCATCATTTAACGCGCCTTCGGAGACTTTTATCCGCGATCATGTACGGCTAATTGCGCCCGGCCGAACTGTGCTGATCTGCCGAGAGGGAGGGGAGGAACTGTTCGACTGTCCTGTTCTTTCTGGCATTTCCTCCTGGTCGCCGCCTAGAACTTTGTTCGATCGTGTCACTAATGCGGCGCGGCAGCGGTGGAGCCGCTATATCGATAGGTCATTGTTCTTCGATGACCATTGTCGAGTTGTGGATTTCCTGCGTAGCAATCGTGTCGAGGTTCTGTTGGCGGAATTCCTCAATACGGGAGTCCAGTACATCCGGGCGTGCCGGGAGGCTGATGTTCGCCTGTTCGTCCATGCTCACGGTTATGATGTTAATATCCTGGCAGAGGATTGGTCCTGGCGCAGGGCATATCGACGACTGTTTCGGACAAATGCGACTATTATAGCCGGGTCACAGTTTCTCCGCAGGAAGATAATAGATCTTGGAGCTGCACCGAGCCAAGTGATCTATAGCCCCCTTGGGGTCAACCTATGTCGGGAGATGCAGCCACCATGCCCGGCCGAGCCTTTGATTCTCTGCGTGAGTAGATTGATTTTACAAAAGGGAGTGGATCTTTCGATCCGAAGTTTCAGCAGGATACTTCTCAAATACCCAAATGCTCGGCTAGAAATTGTTGGTGACGGCCCTTGCCGTTCGCAACTGGAGAAACTCGTCGCGGATTTGGGCATCGGCGGTTCCGTTATTTTTTTCGGAAGTCGTCCTCATGAGTTTGTGTTGGAGAGATTAGGCAGAGCGTCTGCTTTAGTGCAACATTGCATAACATTGCCTGGACAGGGTATTGAATCTTTTGGCTTATCGGTGGTTGAAGCCATGGGCGCGGGCTTGCCTGTCGTGGTGACGAAGCATGGTGCTTTCGCCGAGCTTATTGCCGATGGCCAGACTGGTTTCCTTGTCGGTGAGGGGGATATAGAAGCAATGACGGATCGGGTGGTCGGTCTACTGGCAGACCCCATAAGAGCTCGCGCAATCGGCGACGCTGCCCGCAAATATGTTTTGGCCCATTTCACTCAAAGGCACGCAAGCGAGAGATTGCGGTCCGTTTTGGGACTGACGTAAGGGGACCAAAGGAGAGGCGCCGTCCGGTAGGCTCTTTGTCTGGATTGTGCGCCTCCAGTTAAATGGACGCGCGGTAGGCTCCATATGAAAATGTGTGCATGTTGGTTGGAGCGAGTTTTACTTGATGGAGCTCAAGGACGGTGAGGCGAGGCGACCTGACAAGTATACCTACACCCGTAAATATGAGTCAGGCATCGAGAATGACCTGCGTTTTCTCAAGCATTGCAATCCTTCGGGTTGTCAGTTGGGCCGATGCTGCCAGGAGCCACACTGTTCATTGGTGGCGGTCTTTCGAAGTCTTGGTGAGTCTGCGGGTTCCATTGCGCTAAGTAAAGATCCTCTCGACGACCCTGCGCCTTGGCACAAGCTCGAAACCTTGTGCTGTGTCGGATCGCTTGATGATTCGATCGTCCAGTAGCTTTTGTCACCAGCGTAGCCGCCGTCGGCGGACATATGACGTAGCATGGCTGGTGCGAGCGAATTCTGGCCAGCACTCGCACAGCTCCAGCGCGGCCTTGAATACTGGCGGGCGGACGCCGCCGCCAGAGACCGACGGGCGTTGGTCAGGATATGACAATTGCGACCCTTGATTTTCTTGCCCGCCTCATAGTCGCAGGGTCGTCCGTTTTCACTGGTTTTTGCTGATGGGCTGCCAATCACATCCGCCGTGGGGACTGGGCGGTGACTCGTTGTCTCGTCTGCCTGCATGACCAGCATCCGGTTGCTCGTCAGCCACGAACCGCTGTGTCGCCGCATATAGAATTATCGTTGAGCGGCCGAAACCGACGGGAAGTCCTTCGGTCGCGTCCGCTAAGTGGCCCTGCCGGCGCAGCCGCTTAAGCTTTAGCCTTTCTGTACAGAAGCTATTATGGAATAATCATGAGACATGCCGATACCATACGCATGTGCTGGCCAGAGAATTCTGTCGGGCAATGGATGAGCGGCGAAGGAGAGAAGCATCTCGTTAGCGTAGTGCTGCCGACACATAATCGCGGAAGTCTTTTAGGAAGGGCCCTGGATTCTATCAAGGCGCAAACATATCGGCCAATACAGATTGTAGTGGTCGATGACGGCTCGGGTGACGCGACACCTTCGATAGTCGAGGAATGGATGTCATCCAATGTTGAGGTCGGGCTTACCTGCGAATTTTTTAGGCGTGACAATGGAGGCGCTCCATCGGCCCGAAATTTCGGGCTGGTTCGATCCAGAGGGGAGTTTATTCAATATATTGACTCTGACGATGTGCTTCATCCGCAAAAGATAGAAATTCATACGAAAGCACTTTTACAGAAACCGCATGTTGATTTTGTTTGGTCGGAGCATTCGACGTTTGTCGGAAACGTAGAAGACGCAAAGTTTTGCCATATTGACGTCGAGGAAAAACTGAGAGACGGTAGATTTATTGCAGAGGTTGATATATTTTCTACGACTGGAAATGTATGGTCCGGCTTATATAGGCGCGCGGCGCACGCCGCTGCTGGCCCATGGAATGAGACGTTAGCCCGTTGGCAGGACGTCGAATTTAATATCCGATTTACTGCTCTTGGGCCAAATTGCATTTATATCCCAGGATGCTTGCACAGTATGGGGCTGGATGCTGCGTCGCGGATACAGAATTTGTATAGGGAGCGTCGAGGCGTAACGGAGGGCCTTCACACTCTCAGTGTTATTGATGGTACGCTATCCAAGCTAAATCCACCGTTTGGAAGCAACGTGCGGCGTTCGATGGCAACCTTCTACCTAGGCCTCGCTAAGAAGGCACTGGAATTTGAAGATCGAGAATTAGCGTTGTCGGCGTTCTCCGGTGCATTACAGCATCGACGCGACGTGATGTTTCGACTTCGTGTAGGCGTTATACGTATACTCCTGAGAATGAAACTGAATCGGGTAGCTGCGGATCTCATGTCAGTGTATAGCAATATAAAATCAAAAAATGTGCTGTAAATGTTAATTCTAGCACTTATGCATGAGTGTATAGGATGATTCGTGGCTATTCATCTCTTCGCTGACGTCCTGTCGGGCTTCGGCGGTATCGAAACCTATCTCGATGCGCTTGCCCGCCGGCTGGCGGCCGATGGCTGGCCCGTTCGGATCGAAGTCTCGCTCAATGGGCCGGCGCCTTTTCTCGATGCCGTCGAGCAACTCGGCGTGCCCGTCTACCGGCAGCCTTATGTCCCGGGGGACCGGTGGCAGGTGAGGCAGCGCCTCCTCATCCGTCATCTGGCGCGGCGGCTGCGTCCGGGAGACTGGGTCTATTGCGTTCGCCAGCCGATGCCGGAGATCTATCTGGCGCTCGTCCGGGCCGTGCACCGGCGGGGCGCCAAGCTGGCGGCGAGCTGGATGTTCGCGCCGGAATTCCTGCCGCCGCCGCCGGGCGCCCTGGGCGAACGGTTTTGCAAGGCCGTCCGCGAGACCGATGTGCCCATCTCGGTCGCCGAATGCACCAAGGGGCAGTTCAGGGAGGTCTACGGCTATGAAAGGCCGGTCTCCGTGGTGCGCTATCACAATGTGGAGCTCTTCGACGCGCCCGTTCCCCTGCCACCTGGGCCGCCCTACCATATCGGCTATATGGGGCGCATCGCGATCGAGCAGAAGAACCTCGATACCATCCTCCAGGCGTTCAAGCGGCTGACCGCGCGCCGGGGCGACGTCATCCTCAATATGCATGGCGGCGGGCCGGACAGCGAGCGGCTCCAGGCGCTTGTCGAGGAACTCGGCCTCACGGAGCAGGTCGTCCTGCATGGCCGCTACGAACTGCGCCGGGATCTCCTCGATATCGTCAGCAGGAACCACCTCTTCATCTACACCTCGCGGTTCGAGGGGGGCCCGTGTTTCTCCCTGATCGAATTGCTGCAGGCCGGGCGGTTTGTGGTGACATCGCCGGTCGGCGGCATTCCGGATATCTATGGGGGGCGGCCGGAAATCGGAGCGATGGTGCCGCCGGACGAACCGGAAGCGATTGCCGACGGCCTCGACCGTGCCATCGATCTGATCGAGGCGCACGGAGCCGACCCGCACCGCATTCGGGCGCGCTACGTCGAAGAATTTCACGACGAGATAGCCCATCGCCAATGGCTCGCTGCACTCGGCCTGGAGCGCACTTCCTCATCTGTTGCAGTTCCGCTCGCCGACGGTTTGAGCCGTTGAAGCTGCACGCCTGGATATGTCGGATGACAAATATATGAAGCGTCTTGGCCGGAATCTAACGGCGGCGGTCCGAAAGCCGAGCCTTGGCATCGAATATGTCGGCTGGTCGCTCCAGCGCGCCCTGCGTCGCGGTGGACCGGTACGCCGGATTGGGCAGATCGAGCTGGGTAGCTTCAACGGTTTCTCGGAATATCATTCCGTCGTGCAGGGTGTGTCCGATGCGGAAAACCGCTTCATTCAAACCTACGCCTTCGGGCAGGGAGCGATTGTCGATGTCGGCGCCAATCTCGGTATCTTCAGCCTGCTGATGAGCAAGAGATTTCCCGAGCGGGTGATTCACGCATTCGAGCCGGGCCCCACGACATTCCAGGCTTTGGAGGCCAATATTGCCCGCAACCGGGCGGCCAATATACGGGCATACCGGATGGCCGTCGCCGATCGCAATGGCAGCGTATCCTTTGTTGCGCGCGAGAGCGCCCGCGCAAACTCATCGATCCAACTGGATGGAGAAGCGGTCACGCCATCCGCCGTTACGGTCAGTTGCACGACGCTCGATACATTCGCTTCAACCGCGGGCCTTGAGCGGATTGCCCTTTTGAAGGTGGATGTCGAAGGCTATGAAGACGCAGTCTTCAGGGGCGCGGCGCACCTGTTTTCCGCGTCCAGGCCTCGCATCATCTATTTTGAAGTGTGCCCGCAGCTTGCGACAGGGGCCGGGGCCGGTGCCGGCGATGCCGCGCATTTCCTGACGGAACGAGGATATGCGCTGAACCGTGTGGCCGACAATGGCTCTCTCGTGCCGGTCGATCCTGCTGATGCCCGTGACGTCGTGCTCGACAACTGGGTAGGGGTCGATATCCGTTGACACCAAGTCCTGCCCGCGCGCTTAGAATAACCTGGCTCTGTCCCGACGACAGAGGAGGGGGGGTTGTTCCTGTCGCCCAGGCCTGTTGCCGCCAAGCCGCCGCGGCGGGACACGATGTGACCCTGCTGCTGGCAACGCCTCCGACCGGCCATGCCGACGAGTTCGGCGGTTTTCGGCTCGCAAGCCTTCAGTCTCTGCCGCCCTACAGGGATATTCCGGTTCGCCTCGTCGACTGGCTCAGGCAGAATCCGCAGGATGTGCTGGTTTTCAACGCGTGCGACGAAGCGGACGCGGCCATTCCCTTCATCCCTTCCGATACGCGTATAATCTATGCGGTACATGATACGGCCGAGCGCTATTTCAGCAAGGCGCTCCAGCGTGAGGGCGAGATTGATGCGATCCTTGCCGTCTCGGACGCTGTCGCTGCCCGGTTTCGCGAGCGCATTCGCAGTCCGGCCAAGCTGAGCGTCGTATGGAACGGCACGGTGTTGCCCTTGGCGATCGATGTCGTCCTGGCATCCAAACGCGCGGACGACCTCATTTTTCTGGGAGGAGATGCCGCAGCCAAGGGGGCCTATGACGTGCTTGAATTGTGGAAGGGGCTGGCCGAGCACCGATATGCCGGCAGACTTCACTGGTTCGGGGACATGGGCGAGGCGTTCCGGGCCCGTATCGCCGCCCTCCCGGGTGCCGGCCAAATCGCCGTCTATGGCCGCCAGCCGCGCCGGGCGATATTCGAAGCGGCCAGCCGCTCAAAAGTCATGCTCATGCTGAGCCGGGTGGAGCCGTTCGGCATGGCCACAGTGGAATGTGTGGGGATGGGTTGCATTCCTGTTGCGTGGGACATCGAGACCGGCACGAAGGAGATCGTCGGCGCCGATGAAGGGCTCTTTGTTCCGCTGGGAGACTATGACGCCTTGGCAGCGTCTGTTCGGACCGCCGTGGACGTGCATTCGACCCGCTTCCGGGGTATTGCGACTCGTGTTCGTCGAGACTTCAGTGAGGAAGCGATGTGGGGCCGCTATGCTGCGATCCTCGACGGATTGTCGACGCGCCAACCTGCCATACGGCCTCTGGCAGGGCATACGCCGCCACCTTATCGGCGCCCCGTGCGACTCTATCAGTTCATCCCTGCTCGGCTCAGGAAAGGAATTCGCGTGATGATCGGAAAGTCGCCGCGCCTTGGCTACCTGCTCCGGGATTTTAGGGGGCGATGACTAAAGTGTCGTCACATCGAGGCTTCCTCGTCCTCGCTGCCAGCACGCCATGGGTGTACGCTCTCGCGCAAAGCCTCGCCGCCAGCGGGCCGGTAACGGCTGTGCGGTTTTATGACTGGGCGAATTATCGCCGCATCAAGCCGCAATGGCCGGAAACGAGGAGCGATGTGCACCGCGTCTCCGTCTGTATGCCGCAAGGCTATGCCGGCTCGTTGGAACCTGTCTTCCGACCGCTGATGCGGCGGATCATCGACCGGGAGAGAGTCAGGCTGCGCCGGATTACCGGCGCTGAGCCGGTCATCGTCTGCCCCTATCCTTATCTCGCCCCGTGGGTTCGTCATATCCGAGAAAGCGCGGTCGTCTATTACAATCTGGACGACTACGTCCTCTACGATCCCCCACGCGCCACTCGTATTACCGCACTCGAAGATGAGTTCCTGGCCCGTGCGGACCTCACTCTGTGCCTCTCGGCCCACCAGGTCGCGACGCTGCAGGCGCGGAGACCCGATCGAGCCGCTCATATCGCGCATTTTCCCCTCGGCGTCGTCGAGGACTTCCTCAATCCGGCGCCGGAGACCCCGCCTTTGCCCGACGCGGTCGGTTACGTCGGCAATCTCGGCGACCGTGTGGATTGGGCCTTCGTTGCGGCCGTCGCGGAACGTCTTTCGGCAACGAGGTTTCATATCGTCGGGAGTTTGGGGCAGAACGGCGGGGCGACGCAGTGGGAAACAGCCCGTCGGCGTGCATTGGCGCTGCCGAATGTCGTCTATGAAGGCGAGGTCCCTCAATCGCAGGTGCGTGAGCATTATTGGCGCTATGCGGTGAACTGGATGCCTTACGATCCACTTCATCCCTTCAACATCGCCGCCTGCCCGACCAAGATCATGGATGCGCTGGCCAGCGGCCGTCCCTTCCTCAGCACGGATGTCCCGGAGGTGCGGCTCTATCCGGATCGTATCGGGATCGTGCGGACGCCCGACGAAGCGGCGCAGGCGCTGCAGATATTGCTTCGCGAGGGCTCCTCCAGCGCGCGGGAGCAGGTTGCCTATGCATCCGGCCACACATGGCCTCATCGCGCCGCGCGTCTGCACGAACTGCTCGAAAATATCACCAGCATTGGGTCATCCCGGATGGATATGGCGGCATCACACCTTGCCTTGAGGGAGCAGACATGACCGACGCCGTTGCCCGCCAGCGGGCCTATTACGAGGCGACCGCTGCAAGCTATGATGCGGCCCACATGGAGCGCGAGCACCTCGTGGCGCTGCACCTGCTGTCCGCTTTCATCGAGATGGCTGGAATCCGCAGCGTTCTGGATGTGGGGGCGGGGACCGGGCGTGCCATGCGATTCCTAAAGGCCCGTTTTCCGGATCTCCTGATCAAGGGCATAGAACCGGTCGCGGGCTTGAGACGCCAGGGGCACCTGCAAGGTATTCCGGAGGAGGACCTCATCTTCGGCGACGGCGGCGCTCTTCCTTTTGAAGATGGCAGCTTCGATCTCGTATGCGAATTCGGAGTGCTGCATCATGTGCCGAGGCCGCAGGTCGTGGTGGCCGAGATGATCCGGGTGGCAGCGAAGATGGTTGCCATATCGGACTGCAACTTCATGGGACAGGGACCATCCTGGCTTCGCACCATCAAATGGATGCTGTGGCGCGCGCGACTATGGCCACTCGCGGACTGGCTTAAAACGAGAGGAAAAGGCTACACCTACAGCGAGGGTGACGGTATCGCCTACTCCTACTCCATCTTTCAGAACGTCGAGCAATTGCGCGCCACATGGAAAGAGGTCGGCGTCATCGCAACCGCTCCGAACCACGCAAAGGATGCGGGACCGATGAAAGGCGCCAGCCATGCCTTGCTGATCGCACAGTCGCGCCTCCGTGAGCCCTCATAGCAATGACGTGTAATGGGGCGGGCGGGGACCGATGTCGAGTTCGACACGCAGTTTTCCGTTGCCGCGGCAAGTCGCTCCAAATCCCGCCGGCGCCCTGAAAAACTTGCTGGGACGTATACAGCTGTGTCGAAAATCGTGTCTCAAGAGGAGATCATGCATCCCAGGCCGAACTTGCTGCCCCGCGTCCTCGTCGTGCAGATGGGTGCGAGACGGGGATATGAGCTTGCCGAGATGCTCCATAGACGAGGCGCCCTGGCGGGTCTGCTTACCGACCTGGCTTTCGTGCCGGAAAGTCCGATCCGCGCCTTGCTCTATCGGATGAAGGGGCGTCGCCCGGCTATTCAAAGGCGGACCCTGCAATCTCCGTTAAGTAGCTATCTTCGGAGCACATGGCTCCCGAACATCGCGGGTTTTCTCTTATCGAAATTCGGTATTCATACGGAGAGAAAGTACCGCATCGAAGATTATATTCTCGGCCTTAAGGGTAGAATTCATGGCCTGGGTGAAGCAAATATCATATTGAACTCCGCAGGGAATGGCGGATATGGCTTTTTGAAATGGGCGAAATCTCAAAAAGCACTGATAGCAACGGACTTTATAATTACACCTCTTCAATATGACATCGTCATGTCCGAGGCGGCCCGATGGCCAGCTTGGGGAATGGCAATTAATCCAAAAGATAAGTCTTCCTACAATAAATATGTAAAAAAAATCGTATCGATTTCCGACTTAATCATCTGCCCTTCGCAGAGAGTTTTGGAAGATCTGAAGTGTATACCCCAATTTGACCAAAGAAAAGCAATTGTACTGCCATATGGTCTTGGACGTACCGCGCCCGGCGAAAATTTCCCGGAGCCCATGAGAGTGTTTTTTGCCGGTTCGGATCCGATCCGCAAAGGACTTCCATATTTAGCGCAGGCGGCCAGCCTTCTGAAGGCGCGAAATCCGAAATATGAAATACGGGTGGCGGGTCGAATAGAGCCCCATATCATGGCCATGGAGGAGTGCAGAGACGTGATATTTCTTGGCCATCTCTCCGAGCGGGGGATGGCTGAGGAATTTTCTTCCGCCGACATCTTTTGTCTGCCCTCTCTCGCGGAGGGCTCGGCCAGTGTTGTGCTAGAGGCGTTGGCTCATGGGGTGCCTTGCGTGGTGACCCATGCAGCCGGCGCCCCGATTTCCGATGGGGTCGAGGGGAGAGTGGTGGAGGAGCGCTCTGCGTCTGCAATAGCGGATACTATCGAGAGCATCGCATCAGATCGCGTCAAGCGGGACTCTATGTCGAAAGCCGCCATCGAACTTGTGAAAGCCAACGGATGTGAGCGCCTTGGAGGCTTGCTCTATGAGAATATGTGTAAATTGCGTTTGTTTAAGGAAGTTTAGGGATTCAATCTATCGCTTGTGACAATTTGTGCAGAGGTTCTGCCGTTTTGATAACTCAGGCTTCGAATTACAGTGAGCTTGTCCCTGATGACGGTCCTGTCTTTTCTCTATTTAAGGCGCGGTAAGATGCAATCCGGGCCTTGCAGGCGTCGTGGAACAAGTCGGCGTGCTTGGTCATGATAGAGTTACCTACCTCCTATTATTTGTCGATAATGACGTTCGCCGGCCTCATGCTTTTCGGAGCCAGCCAATGGAGCCGGCCTTGGGCCCTTCCTTATATTACAGTGTTGGGGACCGTGGCGGCATGGTATTTTCTTGAACCATTCTACTTCCCGGATCTCTTCGCGTTATTCGAGAGTGAATATATAGATACTGCATATCGAACGGTTCTCATCTTTCTCATCAGTTTCGCCGTTATAACGCCATTTGCCGCAGTGCACTTGCGTCCGAAACCGGGCCTGTTGAAAAGAGACGACGCTTTCGTTTCGGCAGAACAGGTGTTCCTGGCCGTAACCTCTTTGTGGTTGTTTCTATTGGCCTACGGTACCCTACGCATGAGAGGAGATCTTCTGGGTGCTTTGTTCCCACTGGGGGGGCGTAGCGCCGGCCAGATGTGGTCCCGTGCGGCGGGGGCGGACGCGGGTTCCGACGGATTCATCATTTCGACGGCGGGATATCTCTATGGCCTATGTATTGCTGCGTTTGGTCTTCTGTATTTCTTCTTGCCGTCGGGGCGTTATCGTGCTCTGGCTATCGTTCTCATTTTAATTTCGTGGCCTTATGCTTTCCTCCAAGGATCTCGAAATATTACGCTGGCGACTGTACTCCCTGGGATTGTTTCTTATGTTCTTTTCTCCCGTCAATCTTTCTGGGTAAAGATTCCGTGCATCTGTATAGTTTTCATGGCGCTGGATCTCGCATTTAAGATCATGATTGAGTATCGCAATGTCGGGTTTGGCGACGTCAATCTGAGTGACGCTGAGGGCGCGCAGCACCAGGGATTGAATATGGCCTCGGAACTGGTATATGCAGTCAAATTTTTGAACGAGGGAACGCTCCAGTTGAATCTGGGCTCGGACTATTTTGCGGAAGTCGCAAATATTGTTCCCCGTGCCATTTGGTCAAACAAGCCTTTGATCGGGATTGACTATGCCATCGCGCGGGGCTTTGGCGGAGGCGATAGCGATATCGGTGTCTTCGCGACGATTGCATTTGGGCTGATCGGTCAGGGGGTCCAGGCCTTCGGCATTTTTTTAGGACCCATCTTCGTGGCCCTTCTGATGAGTATTTGGGTGGGAGTGCTGGCACGTTTTCGAACTCAGCACACGCCGCTGCGTCTCTCACTATATCTCATCGGCCTTGGGCTCACCTTCAATCTCGGTCGCGGCTTCACCCTGCTGGTGCTCTGGCCGTTGGTGTTCGGCTATGCCGGCGTTCGCGTGATCGAGTGGCGCGCGCGCCAAAAAGCCAGTGCCCAATCGTCTGGATTTGGTCGGCAGCGATCTGCGCGGCACGCTTCGCCGGTACGACCTGGGCAGAGAATACCCCCTCGTGACTGAGATTTGGTCGTTTCTCATGAGGGCTAAACCCATGGCGGGGGTTCATCGCGCCGCGCCGCAGCCTTGTGGAATCGATGCCGCGCCGCCGACGCCTGGCATAGTGAACCGTTCCGATCGAGATCCTTCGATCGCTGTTCTTACCCAGCAGATCTCCCATTACCACGCGGCGCGGTATCGGGCTTCCGCGGCGGGTTTTGGCCGTCTGACCGTCCTTTCGGCCATGAACGATGCGGATTTTCGCGAGTTCCTCAGCAGCGATGCCGGCGACATCGAGGCGAGCCGTCTCTTCGACGGTCGGCAGGCCTATATGGCCGCCGTCTCCTCGGGAGATGTGTGGTCCCGTACCCGGTCCGTCCTCGACAGGCTGCGTCCGGAGGTCGTCGTCATTGCGGGCTGGTCCTTTCCGGAAAGCGTCGGCGCGATCGCGTGGGCGCATGACAATGATGCCCGCATCGTCATGATGTCCGAGAGCCAGGAACAGGATGGTCCGAGGCATCGTCTGCGGGAAATCGCAAAGTCGCGTATCGTGCGGATCTGTCATGCGGCGCTCGTCGGTGGGCGTCGGCACAGCGGCTATATCACCCGCCTGGGCATGCCCGCGGAGCGCGTCTTCCACGGCTATGACGCGGTCGACAATCGCCATTTCTCGGATGGTGCCGACCGCGCCCGGGTCGATGCTGTCTTGTGGCGGCAGAAGCTGGGCCTGCCGGATCGCTATCTCCTGGCCTCCGCGCGCTTCATTCCGAAGAAGAATCTGGAAGGCCTCGTCGCGGCTTTTGCCCAGGCGGTCGCCGCTGCCGATGTGCCGCACGCCCTTGTCATCCTCGGCGATGGCGAGGGACGGGGCGCTCTCGAGGCCGCCGTCGCCGCCGCGGGCGTCCAGCACCGTGTTCTGCTCGCCGGCTTCAAGGGGTATGACAGCCTGCCGGCGTTTTACGGCCTCGCCGACGCCTTCGTGCATGTCTCGCTCGCCGAGCAATGGGGGTTGGTCATCAACGAAGCCGCCGCGGCGGGACTGCCGCTGATCGTGTCGCATCCCTGCGGTGCAGCACCGGAACTGGTTGCCCCCGGAGCCAATGGTTATCTGGTCGAGCCTGCCGATATCGGTGACATGGCCCGCGCCCTGGCGGCCTTGATGACGGCAACCGACGAGGCGCGCCACGCCATGGGCGACGAAAGTCGTCGGATCGTGGCCGACTGGGGGCCGGAGCGCTTTGCCCGAGGCCTGCGGGACGCGGCCGACGCCGCCTTGGCAAGCCCCGTCCGGTGGCTGGCGCCTTGGGACAGGATGCTCCTGCGCATGCTTTCGCGGCGCTATATCTCCACGGTATCCTGACGGGACGCTTGCGTGACGATCGACCAAACACCCCTATCAATCGGCATCGTCTGCGCGAGCCTTTCCCGCGCCGCCGGAGGCATCCTGCCGATCATGCAGGCCCATGCCAGCCAGTTCACGGCGCGCGGCAACCAGGTGGTTGCGTACGGCGTGGAGGACGCCTGCTCGGAAGCGGACCGTGCCTCCTGGGCGCCGGTCTCGCCGCGCATCGCCGCTCCCATCGTGAAGCGCTTCGCCTATGCCCCGGCGATGGCGCGGGATCTCGATCAGGCGTCCCACCATATCCTGCACCAGCATGGCCTGTGGCTCTATCCCTCCGTCGCCGTCTCGCGCTGGCGGCGGCGGACGGGGCGGCCGGTCGTGATTTCGACGCAAGGCATGCTGGAGCCCTGGGCCCTGGCGAACGCGCGCGTGAAGAAGAAGGTCGCGGCCGCCCTCTTCGAGCGGGCCAACCTGTCATCAGCGGCCTGCATCCATTGCTCGGAGGCGGAAGTGCCGGGCATCCGCGCCTTCGGCCTTCGCAATCCGGTGGCGGTGATCCCGAACGGCGCCAGCCTTCCCGACCCGACATTGCGCCGCCCCCGCCCGGCATGGCTGCCCGACGACGGGAAGCGCACGCTGCTGTTCCTCGGCCGCCTGCATCCGAAGAAGGGCATCAAGGAGAGTCTGGACGCATGGTCGGTCCTTCGGACGCAGGCTCCGCACGTCGCGGCGAACTGGCGTCTCGTCGTGGCGGGCTGGGATGACGGCGGCCACGCCGAGGCCTTCATCGCGCATGCCCGCGCTCTTGGCCTTTCCGACGTGATCTTTCCCGGCGCGGTCTTCGGCGAGGCGAAGGAAGCGGCCTTCGCCCATGCCGACGCCTTCCTGCTCGGCTCCTATTCGGAAGGCTTTCCGATGGCGGTATTGGAGGCCTGGTCCCATGGACTGCCGGTCTTCATGACGCGCGAATGCAACATACCCGAGGGATTCCAACAGGGCGCCGCGGTCGAGGTGACGACGGCTCCCGCCTCGCAGGCCCATGTGCTGGCCCAACATCTCGCGGGTCCGGACCTGCCGAAAATCGGCGCACGTGGCAGAGCGTTGGTTGCCCGGCGTTTTTCCTGGTCGTCCGTAGCGGATGAACTCCTGTCGACCTATGCATGGCTTTTGGGCGATGGGAGCCGGCCGAGCTCCGTCACGCTCGATTGAAGATGCAGTTGTCAGCTTCGGCGATGCGGAGGATCTCGGCATGAGGGTCGACGGGGGAGGGCCGGTTGCAGACCAGCCGGCGGTGCCGGGCGGCGGACCGATCGATCGCCCCGCGAGCTATGTGCTCGATATCGCGGCGAACCGGCGGGAGCGCAAATGGTCGCGTGGGGAGATGGCGCGCCGCATCCTGTGGGAGATCCTGAGAGGCCCGTTTTTCGCCTGGACGCCGCGGCCGTTCTGGGGCTGGCGGCGCGGCCTCCTGCGCCTGTTCGGTGCGCAGGTCGGACGCCATGTCTGCATTCATCCCACGGCGCGCATCGCCATTCCCTGGAACCTGCGGATCGGCGACATGGCTTCGGTGGGGGATCGCGCCATCATCTACAATCTCGGGCCGGTCGACATCGGCCGGGCTGCCACGATCTCGCAGAACGCTCATCTGTGTGCCGGCACGCACGACTATCGCCGCGCCGACATGCTGCTGCTGAAGATGCCGATCGTCATCGGCGAGGGAGCCTGGATCTGCGCCGATGCCTTTGTCGGGCCGGGAGCGACCGTCGGAGCGTTCTCCATCGTCGGCGCGCGTGCCGTCGTGCTCAAGAGCGTTCCTGACGGCGTGATCGTCGCGGGCAATCCGGCGCGGTTCGTGCGCACACGCCCTCCCATGGTCCAGTCATGAAAGCCTCCGTCCTCATCCTGACCCACAACGAGGCCGCGAACCTGCCGGCGTGTCTCGATGCGCTCTCCTGGTGCGACGACATCGTCGTCATCGATTCCGGGAGCACCGACGAGACGGTCGCGGTGGCCAGGCATCATGGCGCGCGGGTGCTGGTCCGGAGCTTCGACGACTTCGCGGGCCAGCGCAATTTCGGACTGGAGCAGGGCGATTTCCGGCATGAATGGGTCGTCCATCTCGATGCCGATGAGGTCGTCACGCCGGCGTTCGTCAGGCATCTGGAACAGCTGCGTGCCCAACCCGGCATCGACGGCTACCGCGTGCCCTCGAAGCTCATGCTGTTCGGCGGATGGCTGCGCTATGCCGGCATGTACCCGACATATCAGGTGCGGCTCGGACATCGCGACCGGCTGCGTTTCCGCCAGGTCGGCCATGGCCAGCGCGAGGATCTTCCGGCGGACAGGATCGGCGTCTTCCACGAGCCCTATCTTCACTATTCGTTCTCGCACGGCATGAAGCGGTGGCTCGAAAAGCATGTCCGTTATGCTCAGGACGAGGCGGACCTGATTTTGTCAAGACGGGCGGGCGCTGGCGGGCCCCGCATCTCGATGTTCGCCGACAACGCCACGGAGCGCCGTCGCGCGGCGAAGGCCATGGCCGGGAAGCTGCCGCTGGCGCTGCGCCCAGGCCTGCGCTTCTTCTACGTCTACTTCGTCCGTCAGGGATTTCGTGACGGACGTTCCGGATTCGCCTATGCCCTCATGATGTCGATCTATGAAGGCATGATCGCCGTGCTCGCCTACGAGAAATTGTTTCAGGAGAGACGGGGCGCTTCAAAAATATCCTCCGTCGGGGCGCAGGCCGCGCCGCCGGGAAAGTGAACGTTCTCTTGCAGCCAGGAAAGTTGGAATGAGTATTGGAAAGCGTGTTCTCGTGACGGGCGGCGCCGGCTTTCTCGGCTCGCATCTGTGCGAGCGTCTTCTGGATCGCGGCAACGAAGTCATCTGCGCGGACAACTTCTTCTCCTCGACCAGGCGCAATGTCGAGCACCTCATCGGCAACCGCCGCTTCGAGCTGATGCGGCATGACGTGACCTTCCCCCTCTATGTCGAGGTGGACGAGATCTTCAACCTCGCCTGTCCGGCATCGCCCGTGCACTACCAGTTCGATCCGGTGCAGACGACGAAGACGAGCGTGATCGGCGCCATCAACATGCTGGGGCTGGCCAAGCGGGTGAAGGCCAAGGTCCTGCAGGCATCGACATCGGAAGTCTATGGCGACCCGACGATCCATCCGCAGCCCGAATCCTATTGGGGCAATGTCAACCCCATCGGGTTTCGTTCCTGCTACGACGAGGGCAAGCGCTGCGCCGAGACGCTGTTCTTCGACTACCGGCGCCAGCACAACCTGCCCATCAAGGTGGTACGCATCTTCAACACCTACGGGCCGCGCATGCATCCCCATGACGGGCGCGTGGTGTCGAACTTCATCGTTCAGGCGTTGAAGGGGGAGGATATCACCGTCTATGGCGACGGCTCGCAGACGCGGTCGTTCTGCTACGCCGACGATCTCGTCGAGGCCATCCTGCGCATGATGGACACGCCGCACGAGGTGACCGGCCCGATCAATATCGGTAATCCCAACGAATTCACCATTCGGGAACTCGCCGAACTCGTGATCGAGCTCACCGGGTCGACATCCCGCATCATCTCCGAGCGGCTGCCGTCGGACGATCCCAAGCAGCGTAAACCCGATATCGGGCAGGCCCGCTCGGTTCTCGGCTGGGAGCCGCTCACGCAGCTCAGGGAAGGGCTCGGAAAGACCATCGCCTATTTCGATCAACTTCTCGCGGAGGGCGAGACCTTCAAGCGGAAGCGGCAAGGGGTGATGTGAGGCGGCGAAGGATTCGTCACACCGCGTCCGAGTTTCGCCGGAAGCGAGTTTGACGTTGCTGGCGCAATTGGCAGGATATGACGTTTGCCAGCGGGGGCCTCGTCGGGGCGTTCATCGACCTCTTCGATAAGGGATGAACGATAGCGAATCCATACGTCTATGGCTCCGCGCGGCTTTTCGGCAGGACGGTCAGTAAGCGATTGGCCGATATTGGTGCGAACGACCGCGCTGGCTTCGCTCCACGGCTCGCTGGGAGGTCTGCGGGGCCAATGGGTCGAACAAGATGAGATGGGCTGCGACCCTGCCTCGGCGTTTGATGGCTCCGTGGGGTCGCGTCGGTGCCGTGTTTTACTCAAGTGCTCGCTCGCGGAGTATCCGGGCGGAGCCTGATTTCGGCTATAATGTCAAGCTTTGATCCTTTGCCCCTCGATCGATGTGCAAAGGAGGGTGTTGCCGCTTCGATAGAAGATAAGGAATGGTGGAATGGTCGAGTTCGGCATCGAGAGCGGCCGTATTTCAATCAAGAAATCCCCTTATGAGCGGCTGATCGGGATTTTGGGCTATGCCTCTCTCGCCATTTACGTCGCTGCAATTTTATTGAGTCGAAAAGAATTTACATATGATGAACCGTGGTATTTAGGCACTATCGATACCTTGAGAAAATACGGTCTATCTATTCAGTTTCTGCAGAATCTTCCTGGACCCGCAGGTCCATTATACACGATTGTTCAGTGGTCCGTCAGTCCATTGACTAATTTTATTCCATTTTACGTCAGGTTGGTCAATGTTATTCTCCTGTTTGTCTCGATCTTATTTATGGCTGTCTATGCGTCTCGGCGAGGATATTCAGTAGACGTCGTTTCTTGTTTCGCGTGTCTGCCCACCGTCGGGGTGTCGGCTTGCCTTGCGTTGACGGAAATGCCCGCCGCTGTTTTTTTGTGTGGAGCAATATTGGGATTGAGCGTTCTTTATTTCGAGCGAATCCCGAGGGGCGTCGGAATAATCATCGCTGCCATATCGGGGCTCTCACTTGGATTCGCCATCCTGGGAAGGCAGCCTTATCTGACGGTACTTTTTGTTCTTCCTTTATTGTTGCGTGGAGTGAATATCGTTCTGATTACGATATTCGCTATGGCCGCTTTGATTGTGACTGTCCCTGTCTTTTATATTTGGGGTGGCCTCGTTCCTCCGTTGACTGCTTGGGCAGGGAACGGCTTTTCTCTGGAACACGGCGTGCTGAGCTTTTCTTATATGTCCATTATATGCCTAATAATATTTCCGGCCGACGTGGTTCCGAACGTCCGAATTACTTCTGCGCTCGCGGGTTTCGGCGGGCTGGCAAATGAAATATTTCACGTTGTTTCATTCACGCCGATTCAGGGACTCGCTCATTTCCTTCCAACGGATTTGAGTTACATCTTTGTACGGGTATGGTCGGATATTTCCGTTTTTTTGGCGATTCTGTTGATATATTATGTAATAAGAAGAATTTTTTCATCTGGTGTATTGTCGTTTGATGGGTTTCTATTGGCCGGCATAAGTTTGAATCTGGCTTCAGCGGCGAAAATTACGCACCAGTTTAGCTCTCGATATGTTTTTTCAGCTCTTCCCATATTGTTTTTTTATCTGACACCTCGGCTTCCGGTGGGGCTATTTCTGCTGATTCGGCTGGCTATTGCCCTCCTCGTTAGCTTGATGCAGGTTCGGGGGTACCTTTTCTAGCGGACTGCGCAAATTCACGATATCGGGGGCACCTGATCTGATTCGATGGGTAGCTTGGATAGTGGATCCGATACGGGGAGACGGACGAACAGACTGGGTCTCCTTTCAGCTATCAAAACTCTGAGTCTCTGGTGCCGACGAGCATCGCTCGGACTACGGTGTTGAGCCGATCTGCAAGATCTTGGTCCCCGCGTAGACGGGGATTACCCCTTCGACATATTGGGAGCATGCGCCCCCGCCAGGCCGATCCCGCGCAGATACCCGAGCGGGATCGGCAGGACGCGCGGCGCTGAGTGAAGAAATAGTCCGGGCCCATGTCGGAAACCTGTTGGTCTAACAGGCTGCGGAAAAAGTCTTCCTCGAAGCGTTCCATGCTGATTCACTGCTGGTGCATGAACGGGAGGGGATCGATGCGCGGAGTTGATGTTCGAACGGAGAGTCTGTTCTCGTATGTGAGCTGCGAAGCTCGGGTTCCTGCGGATCATCCGCTGCGTGCGATCCGTGCGATTGTCGACGAGGCGCTGGAGGCGCTGTCGCCGGAGTTCGACAAGCTGTATTCGCGGCATGGGCGTCCTTCGATCCCGCCGGAGAAGCTGCTGCGTGCGCTGTTGCTGCAGGCCTTCTTCACGATCCGCTCGGAGCGGCAACTGATGGAACAGATGGATTACAATCTGATGTTCCGCTGGTTTGCCGGGCTGTCGATGGATGCGCCGATCTGGGATGTGACGGTGTTCACCAAGAACCGCGAGCGCCTGCAGGAAGGCGATATCGCCGCCAAGTTCCTGGCTGCGCTGCTGTCCCAGCCGCGGGTGACGGCTTTGCTGTCGGAGGATCATTTTTCGGTGGACGGCACCCTGATCGAGGCCTGGGCGAGCATCAAGGGCTTCAAACCCAAGGCCGATAGGGCCGACAGCCCGGATAAGGGCGATGATGGCGGTTCGGGCAGCGTCCCGCCGGCTTCCGGTGCGGCTCCGGCGGCGGCCTGCAATCTGATCCGATTGCCCAAATTGATCGAAATCAAAGGATAACTGCGCCAAAATGTCGGAAAACGCATCCAAAATGCTGTTTTGGCAGCGGTCATTGCATGAAAATCGGCCACCAAAATCAAACCGAGCCCAAAAAATCAGGCCCTCAGCCAAAATATGCGGCCACGCAACGCGTTTTTCCGCAGCCTGTTAGGTCGGCAGCGTCGGCGACAGTTATGACAATCCTCTGGCCGAGACCATCAATGGCCTCTACAAGGCCGAGGTGATCCATCGCCGTTCCTCGTGGCGCACCATGCGAGGTCGAGTTGGCCACTTTCGAATGGGTCGACTGGTTTAACAATCGAAGGCTGATCGAGCCGATCGGCAACATTCCGCCGGCGGAGATTGAAGCGCGATATTGAGCGCAAGAATCCGAGTTCGCCAAAGCGGCGTGACTCAAACGAAACTGCCTCCGGCAAACCCGGCGCGGTTCAAATCCGTCGTCAATCTCGCCATAGGCCTATGCTTGATCAAATTCGTCTACGCGACCTTAGCGGCTGTTTGGAAACGCGGCGGAGGGGTTCCATTGGGGATCTGGATGTGATTCACGATAAGGATGTGGACAGCAGAGAGCCGAGGGCGAATGACCGCCATATCGAAGAAGACGAAGCGCTACCCGTCTGATCTGACGGACGAGGAATGGGAGCGGATCGCGCCGCTGATGCCCGCGCCCGGTCGGACGGGGCGTCCCCGTGAGGTGGAGTTCCGGGAGGTCGTCAACGCGGTGCGCTATCTGGTGCGCTCGGGCTGCGGCTGGCGCATGCTGCCGGTGCATTTCGGCCCTTGGCGGACGATCTACGGCTGGTTTCGCGAGCTGGCGCGCCGCTTTCTGTTTCAGACCATCCACGACGTCGAACTGATGCTCGATCGCGAGCGGAGCGGGCGCGAGGCGAGCCCCACGGCGGCGGTCGTCGACAGCCAGTCCGTCAAGGCACCTCATGCCGAAACAAGGGGTTACGACGCAGGCAAGAAGATCGTCGGGCGCAAGCGGCACATCGCGGTCGATACCGACGGACGGCTCTTGATGGTGCACTTGACGCCCGCCGACATCTCCGACAGCGCCGGGGCGCAAATGATCCTGGATGCGATCCGCAAGCGCTGGCCGTGGGTGAAGCATCTCTTCGCCGACGGCGCCTACGACCGGCTGAAGCTGATGGACAAGGCCGCCTATCTCGACTTCGTCCTGGAAATCATTCGACGCAGCCAAGAGCAGGCAGGCCTCCAGGTTCTGCCCCGCCGCTGGGTCGTCGAGCGCACCTTCGGCTGGATGATGCGCTGGCGACGCCTCGTCCGCGACTACGAACGCCGCACCGATGTCTCGATCGCCATGATCCACGTCGCTATGGGCGGCATTCTCATCAGGCGAAACGCCCATCCTTGAGTTTCCAAACGGACTCTAAGCAGGTATAATTTACCGCGCCCGAAAGGAAAGTTTCCGTCGAAATATCCTCATAAGCCCGCGGACATTTCTTATTACGAAATTCAATATAATGTAATTAAAGATTGAAATGCAATCTTTTCTAACAAATAAAACATTACCATTCCCTCTCGAAAAATTTATTCTATAGTAACCTATACGTTTCATTCGAGCAAAAAGAATGTTTATGTCATCTATCATGGAGGGATCTATAAAATCATGGAATTCTACCGAATATTGTTTAGATCTTCTTATAATATAATCTGAGGCAAAGCCAAATAATTCAATCTCTGATCCTTCGATATCAACTTTTACCAGCGAAATTTCTTTGTCGGTAATCATAGAAAAAACTCTTTCTAAAGAATATCCATCTACCGTTTCGTCCCCAAGGGACTCTTCAGTAAGCTTAAATTTCGAACTTGCGTCTGTTCCAAGCGACTTATGAATAAGAATTTCTTTTTCTTCACCGCCGACTGCCCCATGTACAACTGTAAGCCCCCTGCCAGTGGGCCGTGCATCGAACAATTCCGAGACGGGCTCAAAAGCTAACACCTGACATCGGTATAAATTCAAGACGTGCAGTGAGAATAATCCCCTGTTAAATCCAAGATCTATAACGAGGCTATCGGAATCTAAATGATCATCCAGAAATGTGTGCTCCTGTATATGTCTAAGCTGAAAGCTTCTTCTTATTCTGTTAAACATGCCATGATCGCCCTTCTTTGAGGAACAAGTGGATCTCCCGCACAATAAGGCCCCTCACGGTGACAGCCAAATGAGCTGCTTCCCCATCGTTTGGACAGTTGGCAGCTTCATCGGGCTTTTCCCCGCTTCGTTTATGTCGCCGGTACGATTGATTTTGTATCCGCGGCATACGATACGGAGCGATTTCGTCGATCGATAGGCCGCGTCCCACTGCGTCGACTCTTCGCAGAGTTCCAGGCCGGGATCAGAAGCTTGCCGATAGAAACATTCGTACTTCATCGACCGCTACTGCCGCTCGATAAAGACATAATCTATCCCGCGGAAGCCGCTTCCAGAAGCAGGAGATGCAAAAATACCGCGTCCATTGTGTTGGACAGCCGTCACGCAGATACATTGCGACCCGCCCAATCGGTTATCGCCGCCAGATACAGAAGGCCTCGACACATCCCGATATTTGTGATGTTGACGCATCAAACCTGCCCCGGCTCCAAGCACGACACTGTGCGGATAGATATTTGTTAACTGCAGGCACTAGATGGGACCCTCACGCGCAGGTTCGATCATCAGTCGCCTCCGATGCTTACGAACCGAATGCTTTCGGCAAAAATCTCCCTCGACCACAACTTAGCCGATCTTTTCAGCATCGCAATTCGCTCGCCGCTTGAGTCGCCTCCGCCTTGCCCGAAAATGTCGCCATCATCCCCTCGACCGCCTGCTTTTCCAGGCCGCGATCATTGTCTGGTGAATGCCGTGTCGCGACGCGAGTTCCGCCAACGTCAATTCCCCTCCCATCAGCTCCAACGCGACCTTCGCTTCGAACTCGACTGTGGTATCGCTTCCCCTTAACCTCGCCCCACAAAACAGTCCTTCTCTCAAGCCGGAATAGCTAGCCGACTGATAGATTTTCCGGGGCCACCTTACCAAGATTTCCCGCTGCAGACTGGATCTTGATGAGACAGGCGCTGTACGTTCATAATACCAATTTCGCAGACATTACTCAAACGTTGACCGTAGGCTCCAGATCAGGTCTATTTCAATCGGCCCATTCCGGCGGCGGCATAGCATGGGCTGATATCCACATCGCTCGCTCGGCCAATTCACCTTGATAAATCAAGTTGGATATACGGAATACAACCCCTACATTACCCAAATCTAAATGTTTTATACGCATATTGGGCGAAACGGAGTGCACATGGGAAATCTACCAATCCTCAGGTTCATAAAAATTCTTTCCGTTAACATGATAATATTGCTTATCACATGCGGGTATTTAGACGCGCGGTCGAGTAATGGTTTGCAGATCCGTCTTGGTGAACATGGACTTTCGTCGTTAATCTACGAGGGTCATGAATTTTTACTCTCGGCTCGGAGCGGAGAAATTCTGCCGGTTAATTACACGCCTCGTCTGTCGCGAGGAAATGATAGCATACAGGGATCGAGCAATCCAATATCAGTATTTGTGGACAACAAAAAATCAACGGTTAAATATACATATCCGTGGTCTACCATTATAGTGAATTACACGATAAGAGATGATAATTTATTGATAAGTATAAAAATTAAAAATACGGATAATTACTATTCAATAAGCAATTTGACGCTCGGCGTCGCTCAATTAACTTTTCTCGAGGTGCCTACTGGTAGAGTACTTGAGGCGGGCATGTGGGGAACTGGTGGTATTCTACAGCCCTTGCATATAAGGCCTCAGATGGTCGCTCCAGATCAAGCTCCACCTATTGTCGAGATCCGGACGTCAAATATAGCGGCCGTCTTTGCCAGCGACGATATCCCTACCGAGAAGCGGCTGCAATCCATAGGCATTCCATTTACGACAGATCGAATGGACAAACGATCCTATCCCCTCTGGATCACAATCAAGCCGCTGCCGCCCGGCGCGGATCTAACCGTTAATGTATCGCTTCGATTTGGATCCGCCGCTTCCGATTTGCAGAGCCTTGCCGGCGATGTACTGCAGACCTATAGAAGAAGTTATCCTTATGAGTTGACTTGGCCATCGCATGCTCCGATTGGGGCGCTGTTTTTGGCGACATCGCAGCCCCATCCACTAAAGAATCCGCGAGGCTGGTTTCTAAATGCAAAAGACGTTGACGTGACTACGCCTGCCGGCCTGCAGAATTGGCACGATCGCCTGATGGCATTTGCCGACAGAAGCATCCGTGTTCTCCAGGATATGGGTGCCCAGGGAATGATCACTTGGGATCCTGAAGGGCAGGAATTTCCCAACGCAACCTTCTACGGCGCGCCCCAACTTACATCAAAACTCGCTCCCGAGACCAACTTTGCATCTGCGGGCACACTTGAAACCATCGACGAATATTTCGCCAAATTCCGAGCGGTCGGCCTGCGGACTGGCGTGACGCTCCGGCCTCAGCGTATCGTCTTCCACCAGGGTATCCCTGTCCAGGAGTTCAGTGAAGACCCATTCTCGGAACTCCTTGAGAAGATCCGCTATGCCCGAAAGCGTTGGGGATGCACCTTATTTTACATCGATTCGACCTACGATATGTCAGGCCCTCTTTCGGCCGATATCATGAGATCCTTGCGGCAGGCGAATCCCGACGTGCTCCTTATCCCGGAAAATGAGGATTTTCGCGATTTCGCATATACGGCTCCACTCAATTCATTCAATCACTTCGGTGTCACGCAGACTCCGTCGTCGGTCCGAGAGGTATATAAAGACGCCTTCAGCGTCATTTTCGCGTCTCTACCTCAGCGAACATCGACGGCTTCAATTGAGCGTTTAGTCGACGCCGTTAGGAATGGAGATATTCTCCTGGTGGGCGGCTGGTATCCCGGGCCGCATGTCGAATATGCAAAACAAATATATAAGGAGGCTCGTGAAAAGAAGTCGAGCCACTGAATTGCAATTCCAGATTTCATTAATTTAGGTCGTCGACTCATAAATCCTTGAGCCAGATGCGGACGGAGACGAGCTTGAGAGCGGCGAGATAGTTGTCATCGAGCTTGTCGTATCGTGTAGCGATGCGCCGATAGTGCTTGATCTTGTTGAAGAAGCGTTCGACCAGATTTCTCTGGCGATATAGGTATTTGCTGAAGCAGATCGGGTCTTTGCGATTGGCCTTGGGCGGAATGTTGGCCCAGGCTCCCTGTTCGTTGACGCTCTGGCGCAGAGCATTGGCATCATAGCCCTTGTCGGCCAGAAGCATTGCTCCCTTCGGCAGATCACCGATCAGCTCTTGCGCCCGGGCGATGTCGCTTTCCTGGCCGGCGCCGAGGAGGAGGCGGATGGGGCGGCCTTTTTTGTCGACGAGGGCGTGGATCTTGGTGGTGAGGCCACCTCGGGAACGACCCACACATCGATCTCGATCCCCCTTTTTGCCGCCGCACCGTGCTGGTGGACGCGAACGATGGAGCTATCGATCATCTGGACCTGGCCGTCATGGGCCGCGACGATGGCGTCCATCAGTCGGTCCCAGATGCCGGCTTTGCGCCAACGCTGGAAGCGATTGTAGATCGTGGTCACCGGACCGTAGCGTTCGGGCAGATCCGACCAGCGCGCTCCCGAGCGCAGAATCCAGAAGATGCCGTTCAACACACGCCGATCGTCAACACGAGCAACACCCCGCACTTTATTGGGAAGGTGAGGCTTGATCGCCTCCCATTCCTTGTCCGTCAGATCGAAGCGACCCATGCTCAAACTCCAAAAGGAGCTTGAATCACACTGAAATCAGATTGAAAACCCTCAAATTTTATGAGTTTTCAACCTAGCCCTTCCAGCCCGAAGTTTTGAACTAAACGGATGGCCGCGTTCTGCTTCATATGACTGAAAATGAGAATCCCAGCGATATTTCTGGCAGCGAGACGGCTCGGCCGTGGTCGGCTCAGGCCGCTCGCCGGCATAACGCTCGGCCCGCCGGACCCAGCCGAAGCGT
Organism: Labrys monachus; assembly: GCF_030814655.1. Classification (NCBI taxonomy): domain Bacteria; kingdom Pseudomonadati; phylum Pseudomonadota; class Alphaproteobacteria; order Hyphomicrobiales; family Xanthobacteraceae; genus Labrys; species Labrys monachus. The sequence goes on along the minus strand of NZ_JAUSVK010000001.1, from coordinate 4,970,676 downwards.
CTCCGCTGTGCAACCGATCTTCAGGCTATCGAACTGATTGCATCCCAGTGCGACTTGTAGTCCGACGCATGCTCTCTCACCACCCGCACCGCTCGCTTGCGCACTTCTGGTGAATAATTCGCCGTTGGCTTCTTGTCCGTCATCGCTCTACTTTCTCAAAAGTCGCAGCCTCCGGCAAACCGGGCGCAGTTCAGTCGATACCGACGGACGGTTCCTGATGGTGCACCTGACGCCCGCCGGCATCTCCGACAACGCCGGGGCGCAGATGATCCTGGATGCGATCCGCAAGCGCTGGCCGTGGGTGAAGCATCTCTTCGCCGATGGCGCCCGCGACCGGCTGAAGCTGATGGACAAGGCCGCCTATCTCGACTTCGTCCTGGAAATCATTCGACGCAGCCAAGAGCAGGCAGGCTTCCAGGTTCTGCCCCGTCGCTGGGTCGTCGAGCGCACCTTCGGCTGGATGATGCGCTGGCGACGCCTCGTCCGCGACTACGAACGCCGCACCGATGTCTCGATCGCCATGATCCACGTCGCTATGGGCGGCATTCTCATCAGGCGAAACGCCCATCCTTGAGTTTCCAAACGGACTCTCAGATCCGCGGCTTCATCGACGTCGATTCCGCCGTCTCCGCCTACAAATCAGTTAAATCGCTGAAATTTTGGAGTTGGGACGCTGGATATAGATGCAGTATTGAGGGAAGAGGTGGTTGTAGGATATGCTTTTGGATGACTCTTAAAGTCATTTTCTATGCTCGTTCATTTAGAGGTGGATTTCAATGCCAACTGCTTCCTTACCGACGAAATCACCTCAAATTGTTAGAGAATCCGCTTTGAGTGAGATTGATGTGTATCGTGGAGTTGCGGCCCTTGGAGTCGCGGCACTGCATATACGGGAGCTTACGTGGATTGGCGTACAAAAATTTTGGCACCTGCATGGAATGGAACTTAGACCAGGAGCAGTTATTGGCTACATGACATTTCCGCTGGTATGGGGATCCATTGGAGTGCCAGTATTTTTTGTTCTCAGTGGGTATTGTATTCATCAGAGGCAGGCGGTGGCTCGGAGTCAATATGGATCTTTTTGCCTGTCCCCGGGTAATTTTCTAGCAAGGCGTTTATTTAGAGTATATCCCGTTCTTATCGCTGCACTATTTCTAACTTTAATTTGTGATTACACGAGTGGCGGATTTTATCCTGGCAGTGATAAGCTGGGAGATATCGGATTTCGGTCTTTTATTGTCAATATTTTTTCTCTTCAAGGGGCGGTGGGTCGAACGTATGGCTCCAACGGGGCATTATGGACGCTTTCTGTTGAAGTTCAATTTTATATACTATATCCGTTGCTGTTGGTTGTGATGTCGCGATGTGGGATAAAAATCACAGCAATAGCACTTCTATTTGGTAATATTCTCTCATATTTCTTGTTTGAGCGTTTAGGATTCGTTGTATTTTCGTCTTATTATTTTTCATGGTACCTAGGCGTCCTGTTGGCGGAGGGGCGCGCGATCGGTTTTATGTCTAAAGAGCTTTCCTTTGTGAAGTTTAGATTTTTTGTATATACGCTCAGTGCAGTCCTTTTAGTTTCAGGATGTTTGGTGTTTTTTGTATCTCAATATATATCGTTTCAAATTTGGGCATTCTCATGCTCTATTTTTTTACTAGCGAGGTTAAATAATGAAGATATTAATTTTGGTCGATTAAAGAGAACGATGGCATGGATCGGAGCTTTTAGTTTCTCCCTCTATATTACTCATCTGCCCGTTAGCGTTCTTGTGTGTTCAATTTTATTTAGATCGGAGCGTCAAATGGACATATATCCGTTTTTCTTATGCCTGGCGATTGCTGTTTTGTTTGGGTATATATTTTTCCTCGTTTTCGAGCGGCCCGCTTTGGGTCTTTCTCGACTATTCCGGGGAGGCCAGGTCCATTCGGCTTCCGCTACACGTTGGGGGGCGTAATCGGACTATGCTCTACGTCTTGTGACGCGACCTAAGTAAGTATCTCTAGTTTCGGAGCGTGTAAGAGCGTCTCGTGGGGTGATTTTAAGAATGCAAAGCCGCAAGGAATATGGTTACAACAGCTCGGGTGAGCTCGGTCATCATCACGACTACCTCCTGCCGTCCCTTTTGAGGGCGGTAAAGGATGAGGGGCAGGGGCGGCCCACTCGAATTTTTGACCTCGGCTGCGGAAATGGATCCGTTGCGGGCGTCCTGGTCTCAAAGGGGCACCAGGTCGTTGGGGTCGATCCTTCCGAATCCGGCATTGCTGCGGCTGCCGGTCGGAGGTCCGAAGGGCTTCGGCTTGAGGTTGGATCGGCTTACGATCCACTAGCGGAGAAGTTCGGCACGTTTCCCATCGTCATCAGTCTGGAGGTGGTGGAACACGTCTATTCTCCCAGGGAGTTCGCCAAGAGCCTGTTCGATCTGGTGCAGGAAAATGGTTTGGCTGTGGTGTCCACGCCCTATCACGGTTACCTGAAGAATCTCGTCTTGGCGCTGACGGGGGCGATGGATCGTCATTTCACCGCGCTGTGGGATCATGGACATATCAAGTTCTGGTCGCCGAGAACCTTGTCGGCATTGCTTCTCGAAGCCGGCTTCAAATCGGTGGAGATCCAGCGCGTCGGCCGTGTGCCGCCTTTGGCCAAGAGCATGATCGCGTTGGCGCGGAAGTGAAGGTGGTGTCCGCCGGAGGGGGACGTGATGCCTTTTGCGAAGCCGCAACCCGCTGATGCCAGATCCCGGCGGAGAGCGAGGTCCGCTCCTCAGCACGGCAGCGGCGGCTTATTGCCCCTCCGGAAACGGGCCGATCTTCCCCCGACATATGATAGCATTCTTGGCGTGGCATGGATGACACGGCCTCGTCCGTTGCGCCAGACGCCTTCCCACCCAGGAGCACTCCCATGAGCGATCTTGTCTTTATCGCCTTTCCCACCGAGCAGAAGGCGGAGGAGGTCCGCGACCGGATTCTCGCGCTGCAGAAGGAATATCTCATCGAGCTCGCCGATGCGGTCATCGCGGTCAAGGACGACAAGGGGCGGGTGAAGCTCAACCAGATGGTCAACATGACGGCGGCAGGCGCCTTGTCCGGGGCGATCTGGGGCACGCTGGTCGGCATGATCTTCCTGGCGCCGCTGGTCGGCACCGCGCTCGGCGCCGCGTCGGGTGCCATCGGCGGCAGCTTCACCGATATCGGCATCGACGACACCTTCATGAAGGAGGCGGCGCAGGCGCTGTCGCCCGGCAATGCCGGCCTGTTCCTGCTCATCCGCAAGATGACGACCGACAAGGTCCTGGCCGATCTCGAAGGCGTCGGCGGCACGGTGATGCGGACGTCGTTCGACCAGGCGCAGGAGCAGAAATTGCGCGATGCCCTGGCCGGCCATGCCGCCGCGGCGGCGCAGCAGGCCGCGGACGGCGCCTCGGCCGACCCCGGACTCTGAAGCGCGCGCCCCCGAAAGGCGGGCCTTTTGGGGGCCGGCTCCGGCTGTCGCATCCCTGCCAGGGAAAGGTGATA